>JABUFB010000009.1:0-300000 GCA_013314775.1 Armatimonadota bacterium
GTGGCTGTGGCTAAGGCTTCTTTCAGACCCCGCCTCGCGGCGACGCCCTTGCCTTCGCTTAACGGTTACGGTCTCCGATACCGTAGAGGACTTCCACCTCCGAGATCATGAACATGCCCGGCATACGAACACACCGCCGCGCACGGCGGCTTCGCGGTACAGCAGGACTTCCAGGCCCGGAAACGCAAACGGAACGATGACCTGGGGCGAGTCCGGCGGTAGATCGGGCTCGGGGAGAACAGTCAGTAGCCCAGTGCGGTCGGGAAGGACTTGGAGGACTCGGTCGAACTCAATGCCCTCGCGCTCATTACCGTAACGCAGGTACAAAGAGCGGTCGTCGCCCACGAGGCTCCACACTTCCCGCCCTCGGAACAGCAGTGGCCTATTACCCGTGTCGGGAAGGTTCCCGATCCGAACTTCGATATCGAGGTCCGGAGACTGTCCGTCCACGAGGAACCGGCTGTCCGGCTCGGGGCAGTGCAGCCTGACATGGGGTTGCACGGTCCAGGCCCGCGCGCTCATCCCGGCGATGCGGATCTGTAACTCATGCACCATGGGCCGGACTGCCTCCGGGGGAATGATTCCCGCAACACTTCACGACCAATGAAAACCGGTGCCACCTGAACGGGCAGCACCGGGGTTATTACACGACAGGAGATGCGCACGAGCATACCCGCGCACATCTCGACCACCTACGTCTCAACGGAAGCGGGAACTGTACCTAACCCGAAACCGAGAGACTACAGGATGGTTGCCTTAGGAGCCCGCGGCAAACTCCTGGATACCGCCAGGCTGGCAGCTCGGGAGCTGGACCGGCCCTACCATCTTGCACGCGGCCACGACTGCGTCTTCCGGGCGGATCGCGAAGCGCGACACGGTCGGCTTGACGTAAGTCTTCTTCATAAGTGCCATCCCTCTCGTTTCATCGGGAACAAAGTCCAGCCAAGTACATACCCGTCACCACGCATAACATTAGCATATACGCCTTCTCCATGCAAGAGACATTTGGTATCCAGGAGATAAAGGTTCACTAAAGATGTGCCGATAATATGCAGAGCGCTCGCGGATTGGGTCATAGCAGGCACACTGTCGCCTCTATCTTACGGAAGAATCCACGAATCACCCGAGGTAGATTTGATGCCTCGAGTGCCACGGACGCAACACCTGCACCTTCGTTACTTCGACCTAGCCCTTTGGCGCCCCCGATCCACCCGACTATTTGTCGCAACCAAAAGAAGGTCTTTCGGGGCCGTGAGAGAAATGAGCACGCAGCGGTTGCCGTCTCACGCTGACATGGGAGTGATCTCAGTGCGCGTCACAATGCTTTGCGCCGCCATCGCCCTCAGTCTGGCAATCTCGGCGGATGTGACCACACAGCCTGCCGCGGCCTCGGCTGCACACGACCTGCTTCGCGCCACCGCGCCTGGAGCTTTCTCAGTCCGCTATCTGCCGGACCGCGCCCTCATCTCAACCAGCGCATCCGAACCCTTCCGGCTCAGCATCCACCTGCCGCGGCCGCCTCTGTGGGCCTATCTGAACGGTAAGCCCTTTGCTGTTGATGCAGTAACCTGGGACGAAACCGGCAGGATGGCGACGGTTGCTCTCGAGGCTGGGACCCACTCAGCGGAGATCGGCTGGGCGGGCACGGGAGAGCGACCTGCGCCGGGGCAGACGATCCCCCTGCTCGTCGGCGGCACCCGCATTGCCCAGCTTCCTGTGAGCTTCACCTTCGACAGGTTGGAAGCTCAGGGGACGGTGAAGCTACCTCTCGGCGTGGCTCGGGTGTGGCTCGATGGCTGCCCGCAAGACGAGGCGCCTCCGGCTGTGGTCAGGTTGGGCAACGACTCAGTCTCCGAATGGCGACGTGTGCGCGACCGCTGGCAGGGACGCGGCCACGTGATTACGTCCGGAGAGAGCCTTGTCTCCTTGGTCTATTCCGGCAACGGACTCCTGACCAGTCCCATCGTAGCCGTCGAAATCGAGCCTCTATCCATCGCTGCAGACCCCGTGAAGGTCGACGCTATGCCGGACACGGGCATCCTGATTGAGGCCGAAGACTTCGTTGCGCAGGGCAATGGCGACGTGAAGATATCCGAGGGGGAGCACGTGGATCAACACGGTGGCAAGAGCATCTACACCTTCACCGGCGACGGCCACTGGCTCGAATGGGAATTCACCGTGCCGCAGGATGGCAAGTATGACTTGTTCGCAAGAGTGGCCACGGGTGAAGCCATGTCCTTCCGCGAAATCACCGTGGACGGGGAGTTCCCGGCACCGGGATATCGGCTGGTGAGATTTCCGGGCACGGGCGGCTGGGCGCACTCGCCAGGCGAGTGGTGGGCGATGCACGTCGCGGGGGCCAGCGACGCTCTGCCCGCGCTGGATCTCAAGGCGGGGACTCACAGACTGAGGGTTACGGGCGTCTTCCAGTACCACCTGAACGTGGACTATTTCGTCCTGCGACGTCGGTAATTTCCAGGGCCTCCCACGGCGCAGGGGGGGCGCGGCTTATTCCCCGAACATCGCGATGCCCTGGGGAGGCGTGCCATCCTCGCCCAGGAGCACGATCTCGCCGCTGGCCGGCTCATCCTGCCAAAGGTGCAGAAACAGGTAGCCGGTGGCATCGTGCTGGCCGATGACGAGGCCGTGCCGCCACTTTACCCCCGGCGGGGCGACCGGCGAGAGATCGGCCGCGGAGCGCCCTCGCATGTCGTGAATGAGCAGCCGCTCAGCGGTCTTGCGCTCCTTGCTGCTGTGGCTGTTGATCAGGAGAGTGGCCGTTCGTTCCCCGGACAAACAATGGAAATCCATCACTCTCCCGCCGCCTGTCTCCAGGGTCCGAACGCTTCCCCGGCGCAGAGGGATCATCCTCAGCTTATTCGTTGTATCCAACGCGAAGACAGAGCGGATGTTGGCGGCAAGGACAGTGTCACGGAACCTGAGTTCGGGCGTCAGCGTGTCCGTCTGTCCATCGGGCCAGATCTGAACCAGCCTGCAGTTGGACGCCGCGCCGACACCGGTGTTGCCGGCGGTGCGCACAAGTGCGAACAGTGGCATTCCTGATGGATGCCAGGCGACGCGCGCCACATCCTCGGCCAGCGGGCCAAGCCACTCGCCTCTGTCGCCCAGCGACCAAAGCTGCCTCACTGGCTTACCCGATGGCCCGGGGCGCTCCAGAATACAGGCGACCCGCACCCCATCGGGCGCGGCCTCGAGTTGGGTCACTCGCCCGCGCACGGGTGGGCCCATTACGCCGATATGGTGTCCCGCGCTGGTGACTTCGAACACCGCTGTGCTGTCCGAGACTCCTCTGGCGGTAGAGATCCCTTCGCTGCCCCTGCGTACGGCGCAAGCGAGCACCATGTTGGTGCTGCCCGGAATCGATGACAGGCGGGGCGAAGTGATGCCCGGTACATCGTGCACCGCGACAACCGCGCCTTTGAGCAGCCTGACCGCGACTGCCCGTGCCACTGGGGTGCCGTCGGCCTCGGCGTCCATCCGGAACAGTGCATCGCCCTCGCCCCAGATCATCGACGCAATCGGCCCCAGGGCCTCTCGTACGCCGGCGGCACGTGGCAGCTCCCAGTGACGCCGAAGCACCGGCTCGGAAGCGGCCCCGCGCGTGGGCGCGCTCACGTGGACGCGGAAGGCGCTACTTTCCACGAAGTCGGGGCGCAACGGGCTATAGAGCCAATCTGCTGTGTTGGAGTCCAGGGGATCGGCAGGGATTCGGGCCAGGAAGCGGCGCGAAGCACCGCGTGTCGTATTGGACTCCACCGTGTTCCCTGCCTCGTCAATGCCCGATTTCGGCGCAGTTGACCTGGTCAGCGCCTCAAGCGATTTGGGAAAACATCCGTAGGAAGACGCGAAATCGACGATTGCCTCCCGCAGCAGGGACAGCTCCTCATCCAATGCGGTTTTCAAAGACCCTGCGCGTTCCTCCACCTGGGCCTGAGACTGCGTGGAAACCCCGACTCGTGGCGTCAGGAGGGTCCAGACCAGCGCAATTACCAGGAACTCAGCGCACACCACCTGCCCCCGCAGAGAACCTGCAAGCCCCAGCTGAAGCAGGGCGCCCGCGAGGGCGGCGAGCGCGGTAATGGCAAGGAGCGCTGTGCTCTGAGCGATGGCCAGGGACTCGGTGGACCCCAGACGGGAGGCTTCACGCATGGCCGGGGAGGGTGCGAAGACCACTGTCACCGCCAGCGCTGCCCAGACCACGCTCGCAGTCAGGGCGAACAACCACCTGCCTCGGGCCTGACCGCGGCGGTTGCGGACCACGAAGATGATGCAGGCCAGGGACCAGGCGAGAAGCAGCGCTCCCCACCAGCATGTGGATAGCAGCGGCAACTGCCCGGACACGAACAGCCGCACCGGCCGCAGCGAATCCAGACTTCCCCCCAGCGCGTGAAAAACAGCAGGCAGGAGCAACACCGCACCGCAGTACACCAGCAGCCGCCCCACATAGCCCACCGCGGACGGCTCATTCCCGTGTTTTTCGCGCGCTGATGATTGGTCGGCGGTCAGCCCAGCGCCCCATAGCAGCAGCCCCGCCGCCAGCAGGATGAGCAGCGGGATGAGCGACCTTGCTCGCGCTGCTCCCGGCCGCTGTCGGCTCTGCGTGGCAGCCAGGTCGCGCGTGCGCGCCACGTGCACCCGAAAAGCCGCGCCCTTCGGGTCTGCTACGAAACTCAAATCCGCAAGCCTCGCCGGCGGCAGCAATCCGAAAAACCGCGTGGCCCACAGTTTGGCCCAGCGCGGGTCACGCACCCCCATCCAGCGCCGGGTCTCGTAGTGCAAATCCGAGTACTCGCAGGCGCCCCGCACCACTGCTTCCCGAGCGAGCTTGCCCTGCGCTTCGCGCGCACGGTAGTCCTCATAGCTCTCGCCCGGCTCCAGAGTCACTTGCCGGGTCAGGTCCGCCGCCGCCCATGATGCCACGACCACCGGCGTGGTCCCGAGCACCACGATCTCCAGCGCCGTCACCTGTGGCGCACCCAGGCGCGACAGTGCCAGGGGGTAGATTGGCCCCCTGGTGGCGAAGCGAATGCCCAGGGGGCGCAGACGCGCTGACACCCGCTTCTCGCTGTCCGCTTGCGGGTAAACCTTTACCACGACGAACCGCCAGTCACGGTCCAGGTAGCGCTTGATTGCCGTCTCGAAGCCCGGCGGGACCTGGTACCCTGCCCACCCAAGCCACTCTGCCAGGCGTTCGCAGTTCCGGCGATTCGGCCGGTCGATGCGGTAGTCACCCGTAGCCAGCCAGTCACTGGCGCGCGCCGCCGAATAGTAAGGGACGCCTGTGATCGCATCCGCCCCGTCGTCCCGGACATCCCCGGAACTTCCCGAATCCATGATCTCCGTGGAAACAAGCGGCGCGGTGTGCTCGAATACCGCGTCAATGAACTCCTGGGAAGCCAGGAATACGTCGTCGGGGCCCGGGCGTTCCGGCACAGGGATGATCCAACAGAATTCCTTCAGGGGGCCGTGGTAGGACGGCTGCAATAAGAGGACCTGCGAATCGGCGTCGGGGCGGTAGATGATAGCACGGTGCACCGGCAGACGTGGCACCACCGGCTTTGTTTCACCCCAGGCAGACTCGGAGGGCACCAGCAGGCCCGACGCCCGGGCGGGCACCACGCTCATCATGGGAATCGTGATCAGGACAACTGCACTGCGCAGCCTCATCTTGCGATGCTACCGGCCCCTTTGTGAGAGCATGCACCCGCAGGCTGCGGACCGCAATGCCGGAGAACCTCGCGCCGTGGAATCAGGGAGGGTATATTCTCAGCGTTAGACCCTTCTGCGGCCGGTTGGTTTCCGCCGCAGCATTCCGGTGAACGCGCGGCCCCGCCGTAAGATTTCCCTTGGCGCCCTGAACAAAGCTCCGGCCCACGCGTCTATGAGCGTGAAAACTACTATTGACAGTAGTAAGTCAGACGACTATAATCCATACAAGTATGAGGAGGGTGAGAGGTGTAAGACCCATGAGCCTTATAGCAAAGGGGTTCCTGACGTGCACCTTGACAACCGTGGCAATCGCTTTCAGCAGCATCGCCGCGAATGCCCAGACTCTCTGGTACCGCGGGTATTTCGATGGCGAAGTCACGCTCCGCGATGGTCCGGGTGCGGGAGCTTACTACCGGCCATCTCGCCCCACCACCTACCCGCTTTACGAAGCAGAACGCTTTTCGGACTACCTTCCGTGCAGCACTTGTGGGGCCTACCACCGATCAGGGTATTACTCGCCCGCCACCGGTAAGGTCTGCGAGGGAAACGGCACTCACCTGGACCCGGATATCGTTTACAGGCGCGCTCCAGACCTGCTACCCGGTCAGTACTACTACGAGAAACAGAACCACTACAACTTCCGCACACCGATCACTGCCGGATGGCCTTACGTGAAGTATGAGCAGCGTTCCGAACAGAGCGGGCCATACAGCATGGGAAGGCTGTCCGAGCGATACAGGGGATCACGCAGATAGCCCAACCGCTGTTGAGTCGAATCCCGGGGCCGTGCAGGCGGCCCCAAAAAAAGGGGCGCAATTACTACGACATGTAGTATCGGCGGCAACAGCCGCCAGAATAATGGAAAGGAGCTGGACAAGATGACCGCTGCTGCCACACACAGTCGTTTCGTATTGCCCGTCGTGGCTGCTCTGCTCCTATTCACCACGGCGGCGCCGAGGGCACACGCGGGGGACCTCGGCAAGATCCTGGGAGCGCTCGCGGTGGGGTATGTCACGTACGAGGTCCTTGACGGTCTCGATGACATCAGAGACAACACGCGGGGAGGATACTGCAGCCCGCCACCAGCGGCTTGTCGTCCCGCCCCGCCCCCTGTCCACGACAATTACAACCCGCCGTCCCCTTATTACCACGGTGGCGAGAGCCGCTACTGGTACAACGAGGGCTACCGGGACGGTTTCAAGGACGGCGAGCAGTACGGATACAGAGAAGGCCACGTGGATGGGTATCGGCAGGGCGAACGCAACGGCTATAGCAGAGGCGTCAAGACCGGATACCGCTACGGGTACGGCGACGGGTACGACGATGGTCATCACGACGGGTTCATTGAGGGGGTGCGCGTTCCTCGTGGACGTGGTCGCTGGTAGCCGGCACCAGATTGGGTGACCCGCGGGTCACCGTGACGGGGCCGGACACTGATCCGGCCACAACAATCTAATACGCATCTGCCCTCCTGCAGAGCGTGTGCCGCCGCAGCCGGCGCAAGCCGGCAAGCGAAAACCCCCATAGGCCCATGGCCGCGGGGGTTTTCGCGTGTCTTCACTTTCGAGCATCAGCCGCCGAGCTTGTCTTCCAGTTCCGCCAATCGCTCCTCCAGCCGTTTCTGCCGCAGAGCATTGGTCACATCACCCCTGGTCCTCTCCACAAACCCGCGAGCCGCATCGGACCGCCCGCGCAGCCCCAGGGAGATAGCGTTCGGATAGTCGAAGCCCATGATGAGATGGTAGATGTCATCCATGGCGGACAGGAACTGCTCGGCCCGCTCGATATTGTCCTCGCGGATCGAATCCAGCACATGCCTGCGGAACTCCCCTGCCGCTTCAGCCAGCCCATTTAGCCACGCCGCATCGTCCACGCCCAGTTCCTCAGGCCCCGGCAGTGGCTCATTCTGTATTGCCGCGATGGTGATCGCAGCCTCAGCGTACTCCTTCTGCGCATCCGTCACGAACCCGCCGTAGCGCAATTCGATGCAGCCATCCAGCGCCGCCACCATCTGCCGACACAACTCCGCCGCTTCCGCCAGACGCTCGTGGGCGCCCTCGATTTCCTTCCGGTGCACCCGCTTGATAGCTTCCGAGGACACCCGCACAACCTGTCGAGAGATCACATACGCTTTCTCCCGGCCCTCATCCAGCGTGTCGAAATGCTCGCGGATCCTCTCAGCGATCTGGTCGATGTTGTCGAGTATGTCAGACCCTCCCTGCTATCCTGCCTTTTGTTGGGCCGCTTTGGCACCAGCCCTCAATGCCGCGGCGTTCATGGGAATCAGCTTGTGGTGGCGCTCGGGCAGCACCCTCGCCAGCGCGTCCACCGCATTCTCGATGAGTTGCGGCATCACAAGTTGCATCCAGGCCCCCGCCAGCACAAGGTTCACCACGCGCTCCGAACCCGTCTCACGGGCGATCGCGTTCGCATCGACTTCGACCACCCGAAGGTCATCCCGGCCTATCGGAGCCCTGCCCATCCCCACATTCAGCACCGCAATGCCGCCGGGCTCGATTTTCGGCGCGTACTGCTCGACGCACACCGGCGCCATGAGAATCGCGGCCTGCGGCCTGCCGACCACCGGACTGCCCACGCGACCATCAGCGACCACCAGCGTGCATTCCACCGAGCCCCCGCGGACTTCGGGCGAGTAACTGGGGAACCACGAGGTCTCCAGACCCGCTTCAATCGCGGCCTGGGCCAGCAGTTGCCCGGCCATCAGCACACCCTGGCCGCCGAGACCACTCATCAGCACATTGTGTCTCATCGTTTCACTCAGTCCTGGTTGCGCCGCTGTCCGCCGAAGGCTTCTCAGCGTACGGGTCGCGGAAAACCTTCAAAGGGTACCGCGCGATCACTTCGGTCCGCACGTGCTCCAGCGCTTCTATGGGCGACATGTGCCAGCAGTGCGGGCAGGTGCTCAGGATTTCAACCAGCGAGAAGCCCAACCCGTCCAGTTGCGCCTGAAATGCTTTTCTCACAGCCTTCTGCGCGCGCATCACGTGCTTCGGGTCGATGGCCGTCTCGCGCGACAGGTACGCCACGCCGTCAATTTGGTCCAGGATACGACAGACATCCAGCGGGAACCCGGCTTCGGCCACTGTGCGTCCGGCCGGGGTCGTCGTAGTCTTCTGGCCCAACAGTGTGGTTGGCGCCATCTGGCCGCGGGTCATCCCGAATACGCCGTTGTTGATGAAGATCACCGTGATGTTCTCAGCCCGGGTGGCCGCCTGAAGCACCTCGCCGAGCCCGATGGCTGCCAGGTCACCGTCCCCCTGGTAGGTGAAGACCACGGCGTCCGGCCGTACACGCTTGATCCCCGTGGCCACCGCGGGTGCGCGCCCGTGAGCCGCCTGCACACTGTCCGTGTTGAAGTATTCGTAGGCATACACGGAGCAGCCCACCGAAGCCACCGCCACCGTGCGGTCGCGCACCCCCAGTTGATCAATGGTCTCAGCCACCAGCCGATGCGCGATACCGTGGGTACATCCGGGGCAGTATCGCAGAGGGGTATCCGTGAGTGCCTCGGGGCACTCGTAGATCGGTTCTCCTCGCAGTTCTCGGTCTGTGTCGATTGTTGCCACGGTCACGCCGCCTTCCCACAGGCTTGCTTGCTACGCCCCCGCTCAACGGCCAAGGATCTCCACTACGTGGTCTAGCACGTCTTCCGGAGTGCAGACCACACCCCCGGTCCGTCCATAGTGGCTTACCGGGCAGAGGCCCTGGACGGAAAGCCGGATGTCTTCGATGAATTGCCCCAGCGACAGCTCCACCACCAGGCAGTGTTTCGCGCGCCCGGCGAGAGACCGGATCGCCTGATCCGGGAAAGGCACCAGCGAGATGGGACGAAACAGCTTCGCCGCGATACCGCGCTCCAGACACCAGTCCACCACGGTCTCGCATACCCGGGCCATGATGCCGTAAGCGCACAGGACAATCTCCGGCTCCGGCGCCCCATACTCTTCCCATCGGGTCAATTCCGCTTTCGCGCGGGCCAGCCGGTCCGCCATGCGCAGGTTCATCTGCTCCATGACTTCCAGATTGGTCCACAACGAGTTGACGATATGCCTGTCCCGGCCCTCAAGCCCGCCGCCGACCGTCCAGCCAAGTTGCCGCGCCAAGGGCGCATCCCCCACGGGCCGCAACAGACACGGCTCTCGCATCTGGCCGAGATACGCGTCTCCCAGCACCGTCACCGGCAACCGGAAACGCTCCGACAGCTCGAATGACTCGGCGGTAATGTCGTGGAGTTCCTGGACGCTATACGGCGCCAGCACCAGCGTGCTGCCGTCCCCGTGCCCGGCTCCGCGAGTCGTGATCCAGTAGTCGGACTGGGCCGCGCCGATATTCCCCAGGCCCGGGCCACCCCGGGCGATGTCCACCACTACTCCGGTGATCTCAGCCCCAAGCATGTAGGACAGGCCCTCCTGCATCAGCGAGATTCCCGGCGAGGAGGACGAGGTCATGACCCTCGCGCCTGCCGCCGCCGCGCCGTAGACCATATTGATCGCGGCGACTTCGCTTTCGGCCTGGAGGTAGATGCCGCCCACCTGGGGCATGCGCCACGACATGTACTCCGGAATCTGACTCTGGGGCGTAATCGGGTAGCCGAAGAACGCTCGACAACCGCCGGCGATAGCGCCCTCCGCCACCGCCTCATTGCCCTCCATCAGGACGCGTTCACTCACGGGGTCTTCGCCTCTTCCGGGGAGACTCGGTACAGGGCAATCGCCACGGCGGGACACATAAGCACGCACAGCTTGCAGCCGGTGCAGGCGTCCTCCGTCGTGGGCTGCACTGGGTACACGCCCCGCTCATTGATCTGTTCCGAAAGCGCCAGGTTGTGCCTGGGGCAGACTTCCACGCACAGACCGCACCCCATGCAGCGCTTGCCGTCGATGACTACCTTGACCATGGATGCACCTGCGAACCGCGCCGCGCAAATCATCCGGCGCGCTGGTTTGCCCCCAGTCTCTCGCGTAAGCTTTTCGCATCTTCCAACATCTTCTCGGCATGCCCGCGAGCGGCCTCGTCCGTCTCCGCTCCTCCGAGCATCCGGGCAAGCTCAGCAACTCTCTCGGCTTCGTCCAGCACCTCCGCGCTCACCACCGTGCGCCCGGATCGCACCGCCTTGCTCACGTGAATATGGGTATCCGCCAAGCGCGCGATCTGCGGCAGGTGGGTCACGCACAATACCTGTGCCGCTGCCGACAGGCTCACCAGCCTCTCACCCACCGCGTGTGCCACCCTGCCTCCGATACCCGCGTCCACCTCGTCGAATACAATCGTCGGGATCTCCGCGCCCCGGGTGCAAATGGTCTTGAGCACCAACATCAAGCGGGAGAGTTCGCCACCGGAAGCCACCTTGCTCAGGGGCCGCAGTGCCTCGCCCGCATTCGCACTGAACAGGAACCGCACGTTGTCAATGCCTCGCGAGGTCGCCCGATAACGCCTGCCGTCAGCACTCAGCACCCCATCCGGGTGCTCCTCCCGCGACAGCTCCAACTCCAGCCGTGGCGCGTCCATCCCAAGGCCTTTGAGGTCCCGGGTGACCGTCTTGGCCAGTTGCCCGGACAGCTTGGCCCTGCTCGCCGAAAGCTGGTCCGCAAGCACACCAGCTTGCCGCCTGGCTTCTTCCGCCTCGGCTCGCAGTTGTTCCTCCCGGCTTTCCAGGTTCTCAAGACCGTCCAGTTTCGCACGCGCCTCTTCAAGGAACGCCAGGACGTCGGCGATGCTATCCCCGTACTTGCGCTTCAGCGTGGACAGTTCGGCCAGCCGCGTTTCGATCTTCTCCAGCCTGTCCGGATCCGCGTCGAGGCCGTCCAGCATCTGTCGCAGCGACCGGGCGGTCTCCTGCAATGACACCGCCGCATTTGCGAGCTCCGCCGCCAGTGGCTCCAGCTCCGGATCGAACCGCGCCACGGTGCGCACATGATGCTCCGCAGCCTGGGTCGCGGCCAGTGCCGCCGGAACCCCATCCGCGTCCCCGTCCAGCAGGTCTCTCGCCGTCGTAAGCGCTTCCCGCAGCTTCTCGGCGTGCTGCAAACGGGCCTTCTCCGCCGAAAGGGCTTCGTCCTCTCCCGCTTCTACTCGCGCCTCCTCAATCTCGCGCACCTGGAATCGCAGCATGTCCTGGCGCTGCGCCCGTTCTCTCTCGTCCATACGCAATTGCCGCAGCGCCTCGAGGGCGGTGTGGTAGCGTCCAAAAGCCTCGGCATACCGCGCCCGCAACTCGAGGTGCTCGGCACCGCCAAAAGC
Source organism: Armatimonadota bacterium (assembly GCA_013314775.1). NCBI lineage: Bacteria > Bacillati > Armatimonadota > Armatimonadota bacterium. The sequence goes on from JABUFB010000009.1 coordinate 11,992, forward strand.
ATCCAGAAACGCCAGGTGGTTCTCTTCGTGGAAGAGCGTCTGGTGCTCGTGCTGGCCGTGAATGTCCACAAGGTGCCGACCGATATCCTGCAGTACCGACAGCGTCGATGGTCGGCGGTTGATGCGGTACGAACTGCGCCCACTGGCGATCTCCCGGCTGAGGATCACCAGCGTCTCGTCACCATCTCGCAGCCCAGCCTCATCCAGATCCTGCAAGGCACGGGGGCAGTCAGCAGCATCGAAGACCGCCTCCACCCTCGCGGTCTTCTCGCCGCTGCGTATTGCGTCCGATCCAACGCGCTCGCCGAGTACCGCATTGAGCGCGTCGATGATAATCGACTTACCCGCTCCGGTCTCCCCCGTGAGCACCGTGAATCCAGCCCCCGGGCGGAGCGTCAGCGACTCAATGAGCGCGAGGTTCTCGATGGTCAGTTCGTGTAGCATCCCGTGCCGTCACGCACCGTTGGCGAGGGCTTACCGTTCTGCATCCCAGTGGAGTTTCGTGCGCAGTCGCTCGAAGAAGCTGCCGGCTGCCACGCGCACCAATCGCGCGGCGAATGGAGCCCGATAAACGCGAACCAGGTCCCCCGGCTGCAGATCAACGACGTCCTGACCATCCAGCGTCACACTCACATCGGCCGCCGGCTTTCCCCGCCGCCATGCAGTGACTTCAATCACCGCCGTTGGCTCCACCACAACGGGCCGCGTATAGAGAGTGTGCGAGCAGATCGGGGCAATCAGGAGTGACTCCACCGCAGGCGACACGATCGGCCCGCCCGCCGATAGGCTGTAGGCAGTCGAACCGGTGGGAGTGCTGATGATCAGACCGTCCGCCGGGTAAGTCGCCATGTGTTCTCCGTTCACCCGGGTGAACAGATGGACCAGGTGCCCCACCGTGCTGCTGGCGATGACCGCCTCATTGAGCCCGTAGTACTCCCCCACCACTTCTCCCGCGCGCAACACGGTGGCCGCGACCATCAGCCGGTTCTCGGTGGCGAAGTCGCCCGCGATGATGCGGTCCAGGTTGTCAAGCAGCGTCGAAAACGTCTCGGCGGCGAGGAAACCGAAGCTCCCAAGGTCGATACCCAGCAGGGGGGTGCCGCGAGGCCCGGCCTCGCGCGCCACAGCCAGGAGAGTGCCATCGCCGCCCAAGGAAATGACCAGGTCTGCCGCGGCCAATTCCGAGAAGCGCACCAGCCGGCACTGAACTCCCGCGCACTCACTGAGGTCCGCGGCGTCGGGGCCCAGCAGTATCTGGCAGCCTGCCTCGCCAAGTGCCCGGCACAGCTTGAGCGCGCACGTGTGGACCTCGGCCTTATGGTGCGCGGTCGCGATGCCGATCGTCCGCAAGGGCTTGCTCACGGCGCCAACCGTCTCCCTGTCGGGCGGCGTCTCCATCAGCCCCCGACCGCAGGGCCCATGTTCAAGCGGTCCAGGTTCTTGCGCGCCGGCTCGAAGTTCGGGTCCGCGGCCAGCGCCTTCTCGTACTGCGCGCGAGCCAGATCTCGCTGTCCCTTGCGCTCCAACGTTACACCGAGGTTATTGATCGCGTACAGGTTATCCGGCTGTGCCTGGATAGCCGCTGCAAAGTGCACCCCGGCGGCGGCCAGATTGTTGCGCCGCAGGTAGATCAGCCCCACATTGTTGTGGGCATGCCCGTCCCCCGGCGCCAGTTCCAGTGCGTACAGATACTCGCGCAGCGCCTCGTCATAGAGCTCCAACTTGAGATACAAGGCAGCCAATGCGCGGTGCGCCGCGGCGTCGTCCGGAAATCGGGCCACTACCTGCTCCCACTGGGCGAGAGCAGCCGTCTCATCTCCCGCAGCCGCGTGGCAGCGTGCAAGGTTCACCTGCACGTCTTTGTTGCCCGGGTCAAGCATCTGCGCCGCGCTGAGAGCCGCTACTGCTCCTGCCCAGTCCTGCGCCTTCATCTTCAACAGGCCGATCTGCTCCTGCGCCGCCGCGGACGACGGATCGACATTCAGCGCTTTCTCGTAACTGGCGATGGCCTCTTCATCCCGGCCCAACTGAGCCAGGGTCTGCCCGAGATTGTAGTACGCCACGAAGCTGTCCGGAGCCAGTCCGGCAGCCACGGAAAACCACTCCGCCGCTTCCTGATATTTGCCATCCATGTAGTACGCCGCGCCGAGCTGCAGGTGCGCCGGCACATTCTGCGGATCCAGCTTGATGACCCCGGTGTAGATCTCGATGGCCTTTGCATGGTTGCCCAGGTTCGCATACAGCGTACCCAGGGTGAGCAGCAGCGGCAGGTTGTCCGCAGCCACGGTGCGCGCAAGCTCGTACTGCACGATGGCCTTCCGCGTGTCCCCCGCAAGCTCAAGCGCCCGCCCATAGCCCACTAACGCTCCGAAATCCAGGGGCCGGATCTCCAGAGCCTTCTCATACTCCGCGAAAGCCCGGTCGTTCTGTCCAAGCCGGCTCAGAGCGGTCGCCAGGTTGTAATGCCCCTCGAAGCCGCCGGGGTCGAGCTCCACAGCTTTCTCGAACTCGGCCACCGCAAGGTCGGCGCGATTACTGCGCAACTGCGCGGTGCCCAGGTTGTTGCGACTCACGGCGCTGTTCGGGTCCGCGGTGAGGGACGCCGTCAGGTATTTGATCGCATCCGGCAGTTCACCGAGCGCCAGGGCCACGGTGCCGCGCCATTGCAGGGCCACGGCGCTCTCCGGCATGCGCTCCAGGAGGGCATCCAGTTCGGTCTTTGCCTGCTCGTACGCGCCATCGCGATACAACGCATCCACCCGCTCCAGCACGCTCTGCGCGTCCTCCTGCGCCACCGCAGGCGCTATCACCACCACCGGCAGCACCAGGCAGAGAAACATCTTGCAGATCTGGGCGCTCATCGGCATCACAATCCTATCGGGGCTTGCGGGTCATCAGGCGCAGCATCCGGCCGAGCGCCTGCCCCGCAGACTTCGAGACACGCCCGCTCAATACCTTTCGCGTCAATCCCGCACTGGCCACGCAAGTCGTCGGTCTGACCGTGGGGCACGAAGCCGTCGGGAAGACCCAACCTCCGAACCGCCGCAGTATGCACCCCGGCGTCTGCGAGACACTCGCACACCGCTGCGCCGAACCCGCCGATGAGGCAGCCCTCCTCCACAGTCACCAGCTTGCCCACCTCGGCGGCCAGCCGGTATACGAGTTCCTGGTCAAGCGGCTTCACGAACCGCATGTTCACAACGGTCGCCTCAATGCCCCGCGCCGCCAGCGCTCTCGCCGCCTCCATCGCCGCTGACACCTGAGGCCCCAGGGCCAGGATCGCCACATCCTTGCCTTCGCGCAGCACCTTCGCCTTACCCAGTTCCAGCGCGGTCGGAGGGCGATCGTACCCGCAGCCCTCGCCGCAACCCCGGGGATAGCGGATGCTAGCGGGCCCGTCCAGTTGCAGCGCGGTGAGCAGCATGTCACGCAGTTCGGACTCGTCGGCGGGAACCATCTCCACCATTCCCGGCGCGTGGCGCATGTAGGCAATGTCGAAGGCACCGTGATGCGTGGGCCCGTCATCGCCCACGATCCCCGCGCGGTCCATGCAGAACACCACCGGTAGCTTCTGCAGGGCCACGTCGTGCAGGATCTGGTCATACGAACGCTGCAAGAAGGAGGAGTAGATCGCCACTACGGGCCGCATCCCCGCCGCCGCAAGACCGGCCGCGAAGGTCACCGCATGCTCCTCGGCCATGCCCACGTCCAGGCAACGGTCCGGAAACCGCTGGCGGAAGCACTGCAGCCCGGTCCCGTCGATCATCGCCGCCGAAATGGCCACGATCCGGTCGTCCTGCTCCGCCAGTTCGGACAGGGTCTCGCCGAAAACGTCGCTGTACGTCGCAGGGCCCTCGCGCGGCGCGCACTTACCGTTTTCGATGTTGAAAGGTCGGGTGCCGTGGAACCTGCTGGGATCCTCTTCAGCCGGTGGATAGCCCCGCCCTTTTTTCGTGTGCACATGCACCAGCACCGGCCCGCTGAGCTTGAAGGCCTGCTCGAACACCGCCAGAAGCTGGCTCATGTCATGCCCGTCAATCGGACCGAGATACGTGAACCCGAACTCCTCGAAGAGCATCCCAGGGACCACGAGCTGCTTCAGGCCATCGCGGAACCGGTCCATCGCTTCGAGCATCGCATCGCCCAGCGGCAGGCGCTCCAGCATGCGCGACACATCACGCCGCGCCTGCCGAATTGCGGGCTCCACAATCCCCGCGCGGATGCGGGCCAGGTATGCCGACATCCCGCCCACATTGCGGCTGATGCTCATCTCGTTATCGTTGAGCACCACTACGAGGTTGGTCCGCCGGGCACCCGCCTGGTTCAGGGCTTCCAGCGCAAGGCCGCCCGTCAGCGCGCCGTCGCCGATGACCGCGACGATCTTCTCATCCCCGCCGCGCAGGTCCCGCGCTTCCGCGAAACCCAGAGCCGCGGAGATCGAAGTACTGCCATGGCCAGTTCCGAAGGCGTCGTGCGGGCTTTCGTCGCGGCGCGGAAAACCCGACAGGCCGCCGGGCTGTCGAACCGTGTGAAATTGCTCGCGCCGGCCTGTGATCAGCTTGTGGGTATAGCACTGGTGCCCCACGTCCCAGATCAGCCGGTCACGGGGGGAATCCAGACAGCGGTGAAGGGCGATGGTGAGTTCCACTGCACCCAGGCTGGGCGCCAGGTGGCCCCCGGTGGCCGCAGTGGTCTCGATGATCCGCTGGCGACATTCAGCCGCAAGCTCCACCAGTTCCGACCGGCTGAGCCGCTTCAGGTCGCGCGGTGAATCGATCTGGTCCAGATACTTGGTTGCCATGCTCTCAGTCCGGTGTCGCGTACGTGCCCCGACCGCTCGGGGTCTACTGGAAGGGATCGTCTTCGTCGGCCTGAAGGTCGATCTGGGGCTCCATCTCGGCGCAGTACTGCTCGACGACCGCTTCCGCCTCGGTGAGCAGCCGGACGCACAGGTCCTTCAGCGCCATGCCCTCCTGGAACAGCCGCATCGACTCGTCCAGCGGCAGATCGCCCCCGTCCAACCGGGCCACAATTTCTTCCAGCCGGGCAAGGGCCTGCTCGAAGCTCATCTCTGCGCTCTCAGCCATCTCTGCATCTCCCGGCACTGGTCAGTCTGCTCTCTTGCCCACTGCTCGTACGAGCTCCGCGCACTGGACGTGGATGAGACCCCGTACTTGATCCCCGATGCTGCCGCAATGTTGCCCTTGCGACGTCTCCACCGCCAAAGGCATCACGCCGCCGTCCACCCAACGAGGTCAGGTCTCGCACCTGCGAAAAGCTGATTTCACTCTGCCGCCGGCCGGTGCCCCTTGACGGTGCCCAGCAGGTCTCCGTCCCCTACCATGACCTCGATATCTTGCCCCACTGGCGCATCTGCCAGCCGCCGCACCAGACTCCCGTCCGGGAGCGTGCAGATCGCGTACCCGCGCTGCACCACCGCCGTCGGGTTCATAGCCGCCAATGCTACCGACACCCGTTCCAGTCGGTGAGCCAGACGCTCCAACCGAGCCCGCTGCGCGCTCTCAATCCCCCGGATCGCCTCGTCCAATCGCTGCTCGCGCTGCTCCAGCAGCGCCCGCGGCCTCTGGAGCAATGGGTGCCCCGCCAGCGCCCGGAAACGCCCTTGCTTGCGCTCCAACTGCGCCCCAAGCGCCGCCCGTAGCCGCTGCGCCACAACTCCCAGGCTGGCCAGCAACTCGCGTGAGTCGGGCGTCACCATCTCCGCCGCCATAGACGGCGTCGCGGCACGGGCATCCGCCACGTAGTCGGCCAGCGTGAAATCTGTCTCGTGGCCCACCGCGCTGACCACCGGCTTGTGGCAGGCGAAAATCGCGCGCACCACAGGCTCCAGGTTGAATGCCCACAAGTCTTCAGTGGACCCGCCGCCGCGACCGACGATGATCACGTCTACATCGTCCATACCATCCGCAATCTGCAGAGAACGAACAATGCTGGCGCAGGCCTCGTCCCCCTGGACGATGGTGGGAATCACCACGATCCGCGCCGGTGGATAGCGCCGCGCCAGAATGCTCGTGATGTCCCGCACGGCAGCTCCCGTGGGCGATGTACAGACTGCCACCGCCTTCGGAAACCGCGGCAGTTCGCGCTTGCGCGACGGGTCGAACAGGCCTTCGGCTTCGAGTTGCGCCCGCAGAATTTCCAGCGCCGCGGCAAGCTCCCCCACACCGTCGGGCCGCATGAACCGGACGACCAGCTGGTACTTGCCGCCCCTCTCATAGACGCTGATACTGCCGCCCACCACCACACGGTCGCCGTCTTTCGGGTCGAACCGCAGGCCGGACGCGGCTCCGCGGAAACAAACGCACCCCAGTTGGCTCGACTCATCTTTCAGCGAAAAGTACAGGTGCCCCGCCGTCGACCGGGTAAAGTTCGAAATCTCGCCGCGCACAATCACATTCTGCAGGAACTCGTCACGGTCCAGCAGATGCTTCAGGTAAGCGGTGATCTCGCGAACTGACAGGATCCCGTCGCTTCCAGGCCTTGTCGGCTCGAGAGGCAATCCATCAGGACCCACGTTGCCGTCGCTCCAGTTGCTCGACGCGATCTTCGAGTTCCCTGACCCGCCGCAAGAGCTCTCCGGGACTGGTCTCGAAAGGCTCGCGCCCGCGCAGGCCGGCCATGGTGGTCAACATCAGCCAGGCGATAAGCGCCAGGCAGACGACGGTCCCTGCGATGACCATCAGCACTTGCAGGTTCATACGTCTCGCCTCCGCAAGGCACTCATCACTGAGCGTCGGCGATCAGCTTCTCGCGCCGCGCATATGCTCCGAGAATACCGTTCACGAATTTCCCCGACTCGGGCGTCCCGTAGGTCTTGGCCAGCTCCACGGCCTCGTTGATCGCCGCGCTGGTGGGCACGTCGGGCAGGTGTCGCAGTTCCGCGAGGGCCATGCGCAGGATGTTCCGATCAATCCCCGGCATGCGGTCGATGGCCCAGTCATGGGACAACTCATTGATGATCTGGTCGATGACTTTCGCGTCCCGGAAATAGGCTTCGAAAAGTCTGCGCCCGAAGTCTTCGATCTCAACCCGCAGCTTCTGGCGTTCCTCCAGCGCCATCTGCCACTGCTCGAAGAACATGTCCAGCGTCTCATCAGCGCCGATGATGGCCCCGCCGGCATTCAGACCACCCACATCGGCCATGAACAGCAGACCCAGGGCGAACTCCCGTCCCTTGCGGCGTGCTCCCCCTTTGCTCGCAATGTCCCCTTGCGGCGTCTTCGGCTCACTCCTGCGGCGTCCCCGATCCGGCATGAAACCCCTCAGTTTCCCTGTGTCATCTTCTCGATGAAGCTGGTATCTGTCTCGCCCCTCTGGAAGCTCTCGACAGCGAGGGCGCGCAGATGGAACGGAATGGTGGTCTTGACGCCCTCGATCTGCATGCCGCGCAGGGCCGCCTGCATGCGGGCAATCGCCCGCGGGCGGTCCTCCGCCCAGCAGATGACCTTCGCGATCATCGGGTCATAGTACGGCGGGATAGTAGAGCCCCCGCCCACGCCACTGTCCACGCGGATGCCGGGTCCAACCGGCATGGACCAGCGCTCGATCTTCCCCGGTGATGGTCGGAAGCCGTCGTCTCCGTCAGCCGCGAGGATACGGCACTCAATGGCATGACCGTTGAACCAGATGCTGCCCTGCTCACAACTGAGTTTCTCGCCGCTGGCCACGCGTAGCTGCTCGCGCGCAATGTCCACGCCGGTGAGCATCTCGGTGACAGGGTGTTCCACCTGAATCCGGGTGTTCATCTCCAGGAAGTAGAACTTGCCCTTCTTGTCCATGAGAAATTCTACAGTGCCCGCGCCCACATAGCCAACGGTGCGGGCCGCTTTCACCGCGGCTTCTCCCAGCTTGCGTCGCGTGGCGCTGTTTACGGCCGGTGACGGTGCTTCCTCGATGAGTTTCTGCTTGCGGTGCTGGACCGAGCAGTCGCGTTCACCCAGATGCACCACGTTGCCGTGAGTGTCCGCCAGAACCTGAACCTCGATGTGCCGTGGGTGGATCAGGCACTTTTCTATGTACACTTCGCCGCTGCCGAAAGCCGCTCGCGCCTCAGACCGCGCCTGCTCCAGCTGGGTCGCCAGATCAGCCGGATCATGGACCTCACGGATACCCCGTCCACCGCCACCCAGCGCGGCCTTGATCATCACCGGGTAACCCAGCTGTTCGGCAATCTCCCGCGCATCTCTGACGTTGCCCACGGGCTCCTGCGTCCCCGGAATCACCGGCACCCCCGCGGCCTGCATGGCCCGCCGCGCTTCGCTCTTGTTGCCCATCCGCGCGATCACGTGAGACGGTGGGCCAATGAACACGATCCCGCTGGCCTCGCAGATCTCCGCGAAACTCGTGACTTCCGACAGGAAGCCGTAGCCGGGGTGGATAGCCTGCGCGCCGGTGATCTTGGCCGCGCTGATGATATTGGCGAAGTTGAGGTAGCTCTCGCGGGGTGGAGGCGGTCCGATGCAGACCGCCTCGTCGGCGAGACGGGTGTGCAGGGAATCCTTGTCCGCCTCGGAGTAGACCGCGACCGTAGCGATCTTCAACTCCCGACAGGCCTGGAAGATACGACAGGCAATTTCGCCACGGTTTGCGACCAATACTTTGTCAAACATGCACGTCTCCTGCCAGGGGGCGCATTCTCTCGGGGTAGAGTTCAGTAGGTCTCGTGCCCGGGAGTTGTGCAGCGAACGCTCCCGGTTAAAGGGTCATACGTATACGGTTTGCCGCTGACTGGGCACCTGCTCATGCTGTTGTTCGGGTCCAGCGCGGCGGGATACTGTCCGTCCTCGGCCACCTTCATCTGGATCGTCATGCGAAGCTGGTTCAGGTTGTTGGCGCATTCCACGCCCCGGGCTTTGTCCGTCGCGGCCTTTGGCATGGACTTGCCGTCCTCACCACCGACAGACCGCCGGAAAAGCCCGAGATAGGCACCGGCCAGAAGCACGATGATGACCACGACGACAATGACCTCGATGAACAACGAGCCCCGCCGGTCACTCATCGCGGCCTACCTCTGCTTCGTGCGGATCCTGATCAGCGGAGTTCCCCACTCCACCGACTGCCCGTCTTCGGCAAGGTGCTCAATGACGTCTCCGGCTTCCGGAGCCGGCACCACGGTGATCTTGCCCAGTGCCTCGATGGTCGCGATCGGAGCATCCGCCTGCACCGTGTCGCCGATGTTCACCAGCGGCGGCTGCCCGGGCCCTTTGCCCCGGTAGAACCGGCCCACGAGCCGAGCCCTGACCACCAGGTCATCGGGCGCGGCCGCCTTTGGGGCATCGGCAACCGAAGCCGCCTCAATCGATCCCTGATCCCCACGCGACGGTGCGGGAACATGCACTGTCGGCGAGACCACCGGCGCCCGGCGCACCCGGATGTAAAGGCCCTCCTCGCGCACCGCAAGCTCCATGGCGGAGGAGTTCTTGAGCATCGCAATGACCTGTTCCACGCGCTCGCGGTCGATCATGCTCGCTCGACATACTCCCCGCTGCGGGTATCCACCTTGATCTTTGTACCGACTTCGATGAACAACGGCACTGTGACGGTGGCGCCGCCCTCGATGACTGCGGGCTTGCTGCCGCCGCTGGCGGTGTCGCCGCGCAGGCCGGGCTCAGTCTGGATAACCTCGCGGATCACCGTATTGGCGACTTCAAGACCGATCAGCTCGCCCTCGTACGTCACCAGCTGGACATCCTCGCCATCCTTGAGCCACTTGGCCAGTTCGCCAACCTGGTCGGCGGTGAGCTCGATCTGCTCATACGAATCGTTGTCCATGAAATAGTACGTATTCGCGGCGCTATACAGGTACTGATAGTCCTTGCGCTCCACGTGGGCGCGTTCTACCTTCTCGCCGGAACGGAAAGTCTTGGCGAACACATTGCCGGTCTTGATGTCGCGAAGCCGAGTTCGCACCACTGCCTGGCCCTTGCCGGGCTTGTGGTGTTCGCTGGAGATAATCTGGTAAACGTGACCATCCAGTTCGATGGTCAGACCGGGCTTGAAATCTTGCGTCGAGACCAAACATATCACCTCTTGCCGGGCTGACGTATCCTGGCTGCGCCGGCTCTTCGGTCCCTGTGTGGGAATGCCGCGATCGGCCCGCGAAAAGGCGCGCCGACGACTGCTCTGACCGAAGCGAGTTTACACGATAAGAACGGCGAAGTCAAAGCCAAGGGACTGGCCAGGACCATCAGTTTTGTGGGATGCGTTCCTGTCTCGTGTCTGGCCGGCACCCGGTGCCCGTTGCGTCGGAGCCGTGCCGTGTGCTGTCAGGCTCCGGCAGGAGCCGTCCGCATCTAGCCCCCGGCGGAGGTCGGAGGATTCCGGCGCCAAAAAAGGGCCGCAGGCCCGAAGGGGCGGCCGGACCCGATGCGCGGGCAACGGTCGGTCGCCCTCGTTCAGGGGCTCAAAGCGTAACGTGGGACGGGAATCCGGGGGCTTCTGCCCCCGGCTACAGGCTGCCACCCGCTTCGCGGGCTGTGGGGCAAAAGGCCCACCGGCGAGATGCCGGCACGCTATCAACACCTTTGGCTTGCTGAGCGAATCCCAGACAGACAAAGCCCGCGGTCTCGGTGGGACCAGACACCCTCGAGCGAGGGATCAACTGACGCGCAGATGCCTGGACCTCACGGTACCCCTGACGGACTTGACCAGCGCACCTTTGTCGATCAGCGGCGCGGCGGTTCGGCCTTAGGCGCATTGGTCAGGCGCTCGCAACCGCTGCGGGTGATTGCCACGCAGTCCTCGATACGCACCCCACCCCAGCCCTCGATGTAGATCCCAGGCTCGATGGTCACCACCATGCCGGGGCGAAGTATCTCGTCGCTGCGCGAACTCACCCGCGGGCCTTCATGCACTTCCAGCCCCACGCCATGCCCCAGGCTGTGGCTGAAATGATCCGCATAGCCACGCTCTGCGATGATCTCCCGGGCCACAGTGTCCAGCTCGCGCCCTGTGATCCCCGGACGCGCCGCCTCCACCGCAGCTTGCTGTGCATCGTACACCGCCGAGTAGACCTCAACGAACCGCTCATCTGGTTCCAGTGGCGGCACCGTCCGGGTGATGTCCGAGCAATAACCGTCCAGTTTCGCGCCGCAGTCAATCTTGATCATATCCCCCGCGGTAAGCTTTCGCTGCCTGGGCACCGCGTGGGGAAATGCGGCCGAAGACCCGAAGGCGCAGATAGTGCTGAAAGCCATGGCTTCGGCGCCTGCGAGTCTGGCCGCACGCTCTAGTTCCAGCGCCATCTCCTTCTCGGTGATGCCGATCTCAACCGTGGGCAGCACCGCATCAAGCGCCTGATCCATGATCGCCGCGGCCCGCCGGATGCAGTCGATCTCCGCCGGCTCCTTGGTCATCCTCAGCTCCTCGACCACCTTGCGCGCGGGAACGAGTTCTGCGTCCGACAGCTTGCTCTTGAGGGTCTCGAAGGCCGAATAGAGGGTGCTGTCCGCTTCGAACGCCACCTTGCGCGCCTGAGCGGACTGCAGGTACTCTACCGCACCCGCCAGATGACCATCGGGAACCAGCGCCACCTTGACACGTCCCGGGAGTCCGGCGGCCTCCAGTTCGTATCGGCGGTCCGTGCTGACCAGGGCATCCCGGCCCACCACCCCGAGACCTTCCCCTGCGAATCCGAATAGATAGCGCAGGTTCGCCTCGCTGGAGATCAGCAGGGCATCCACACCGTTGGCGTCCAGCCAGTCTCGCAGCTTCCTGCGACGCTTCGCATAATCCATGGGCGCAATCAGGCTTCCTGTTCAATTATGGCGTGGGCGGCGCGAAGTGCGAAGACGTAGCTCATGGCCTGGAATCCCGCCACAACCCCCACGCACACCGAGGCCGTCATCGACTTCTCGCGCCATTCCTCCCGCGCCCAGATGTTGCTCAGGTGGACCTCAATGGTGGGCAGGCGCACGGCTGCAATTGCGTCCCGGATGACCACACTGGTGTGAGTGTAGCCCGCCGGGTTGATGATCACTGCCTGGCAGTCGTTGAAAGCCCGCTGGATGGCTTCCACGATCTCGCCCTCGTGATTGGACTGGATGATCCGCAGCTCCAGCCCGAGAGACGCTGCTTCAGCTTCCAGCATCTTGTTGATCTCATCCAGCGTCTTGCTCCCATACACATCGGGCTCGCGCATTCCCAGCATGTTCAGATTCGGCCCATGGATTACCAGCACCCGCGGCATGTCGTCGATCCCTCCCGTACCTTGACAGGCAGCCGCCCGGATGGCCACCCGAATCACTGGGCCGCGGCCCGGACCGCGGCCTCGAATGCCACTGTATCTTCGGCGCGCCAGCCTGGAAACGGTTCCGGCCCGGCTTCCCGCAGCGCCCTCAGTGTCTCGCGCGCCATGGGAATGGCCGTCTCTCTGAGGGCTCGCGCCGTCTCATCCTCGTCAAGCTGCAGCAGCACGTCCACCAGCGTCAGGTGCGCCTGCGCAAGCACGACCTTTTTTTCCAGATCGCCGGCCTGGTCCGTCCTCCGGATGATGTCCTCCAGAACACCCCTGGCTTCCTCATACTCGCCCAGGCGGTACGCATTCAGCGCATAATGGTAATTCCCCAGCGGCGTGCCGAGTTCCTGCAGCAATCCCATGGCCTCCCGCGCCACGTCTTCCACTCGCTGGATCTCCGCGGGATCGTACCGTCCGCCGACTTCGAGAAGCTGGCGGTTGGTGCGCTGCTGCAGGACCCAGAATGCCGCCACATCCGCCGCCTTGATGGCCGGGTACAGCGCCCCATCGCGGTCGCCGGCCTTCATTCGCTCCTGCGCCAGGAGCAGGAAGGCATCGGCGAAATGCTGGTCTGTGAAGTACTCAACCGCCTGGGCCGTGCGAACCGGGCTGTCATACAACCCTGCCAGTCGTCGCGCCGTCTGCAGAGCCGCATCGTCCTGCGCGGTGCGTTCCTGGAGCAACAGCATTCGTCCGAGGATCTCGGTGGAGGTCGGGTATGCCTGTACCCCGCGTTCGAGCCAGTCCAGCGCTCTTGCGTACCAGGCCGCATCCCGGGTCTGGTCGCCCAGGCCCTGGCAGATCCGCGCCATCGCGTAGTAATGGGTGGGCTCCGTGGGCTGAAGATCGATGGCTCTCTGCCGCAATTCCAGCGCCTTCCTGAGCTCATCCGGCCGCCCCCGCGATCCCAGACGCTCACGTATGCGCGACCCATCGGCCCAGCGTGCCGGATCGATAGGAAGCACTCGCGACAGGTGATGCTCCGCAAACTGATCTGCGCCGATCTGCGCGAAGTACCGCCCGATATTCACCTCGATCTGCGAGAACAGCGTCACCGCGCCGAACAACACCAGAGCTCCCGCAAGCACCGACGTGGGCCATCTCTTGGTGTCGCCTGCCGGCGTCGGTTCATCCTGCGCGCAGCAGGTCAGCCCCAGAATCAGCCAGAAAGCCGCCTGATGCGCCACCACATACCACGTGTAGTCCACGAGATTGTGGACCCACAGCCCCAGAGCTCCCGCAAGGCCCGCGGCAGAGAGCAGCCGTTCCGGGCCGGTCTGCCGACCGGTGTTACGCCAGGCCTGAGCGAGTAGCGCCCCGATGGCAACCAGTACCGGCAAGCCGCCCAACACCCCCTGTTCGGCAAGAATCTGCAGGGGGGTCTGGTGGGCCTGCCGGGTGAAGCCCGCCCGGGCATGGCGTGGGTAGGCATGCTCGAAGGTGCCGGGGCCGTACCCGAGCAACGGGCGCGCGGCGATCATCTCCGCAGTTCCCTGCCAGGTGCAGATCCGGAAGTTCCCCGAGTTCTGCTGGCTACTGAAAGCCGAGAGGATGCGGTTTCTCACCGAGGGCACAGCGAGCGCCCCGAGCACTGTGACCAGCACAAGCCCGATGGCGGCCAGCCTCAACACTCGGGCCAGCGCGGTGCCTCTGTGCGCCGCGAGGAGACCGAAAACCAAGGTTGCCGCCATGATCGCCAGCAGGGCGCCTTTCGAGCCTGTCACCAGCAGACCCAGGCCGCAGATAAGCGCCGCGAAGAACCCGGCGATCTCCGCGTAGCGCGGGGGGTAGTCGTCCGGCACGGCCGGTTCTCGCTTCTTTCCGCGCCTGGGTCTCTCAGCAGGTTCATCCGGGCCCATTCGGGCCACGAGCAGCAGCGCCACAGGCACCAGCAGGCAAAGAGCGAGATATCCGCCGAGACAGTTGGGATTGTAGAACGGGCCGAAGGCGCGCCAGCTTGTATTACCGGCAGCGATGGCGCTGTGGGAGTACTCGCGCAGCCCCCAGACTCCCGCCAGGAATGCCCCGGCGACCAGCGACCACCACGCTGCCATGCGCCAGCCCGGCTTGCTAAGGCTGGCGCGTGCAAGCCAGAGCATCGCGATACCCGCGGCAAGGAGGGCTGTGCGCAGAAGGCTGTCATAGATGGACACAGAGGAAAAGCAGGCGAGCGCAGTGCCGGCAAACGCCGACACCAGCAGGCTGTCTACCCCCGTCCAGGGGCTCGGCAGGGCGCTTCGCCCGCCCAGGTACCAGAACGCAAGAGCAACTCCCACGGACAGGACGAACGCGCACATCTCCCAGTCCTGCAGCCGCCCGAACACGATGGGCGCGAGGCCTGCCAGCCCCACAAGGACCACCCGACAGGCTCCGCGCAACACGCTGCGGCGGCTCATCCCTGGGCCCGCACCTCCTGTCGGCCGGCTCGCCGGGCGATCTGCAGCAGTCTGCCCCAGACATGACGGGCCAAGTCCTGCAGGATCACCACGCCCGCGCGCGTCCACACTCCCAGCCATACCAGGGCCCGCGAAACCGGGTTGGTGGCGATATGCTTGCTATACAGCCGGTACATGCTCCGGTGATGCCTTACAATGGTCCGAAACACCACCTGGTTCGTGCTGCGGCCAACGAGGTGCGTGATTACCGGGGATGGCGTATACAGAACGCGCCAGCCTGCCTTATGCGCGCGCCAGCAGAAGTCCACGTCTTCCGAACCCCAGTAGAAGCCGGCGTCCAGGTCGCCCACCTGTTCGTAGGTCTCTCGCCGCACCATCAGGCATGCGCCGGACACCCAGTCCACCTCGCGCACGCTGGAATGGTCCCAGTCTTCCATAAGGTAGCACGAGCTGGCCCGGGCCTTTGGGAACAACCCGCCCAGCACGGTGTTGCGGAACAATGCGGCCTGGACCGTTGGAAAGCACCGGCACGAGGCCTGGAGACTGCCGTCGCCATAGACCAGCTTCGGGCCTACGATTCCGGCCTCCGGGTGGGCATCCGCGAAGTCCACCAGTTCACGCATGGCCCCCGGGGGCACAAGGGTGTCGGGGTTCAGCAGCAAGATGTATCTGCCCGAGGACTCATGCATCGCCTGGACGTTTGCCGCGGCGAAGCCCACGTTAGCGTCATTGACGATAAGCCGCACGTGGGGAAACCGTCGCTGCACCATCTCCACGCTGCCGTCCGCCGAGGCGTTGTCAACCACGATGATCTCCCCATCCACACCCCGCATTCCACCACGCAGGGATTCGAGGCAGTTGGCGAGATCATCGCACACGTTCCAGTTGACGACGCACACCGACAGATCCATTCGCTTGGTGCGAAGGCGGACAGGGCTTCACCAGCGGGCCCGGGCGGCCTACTCCCCGGCTCCTTCGTCCGCGCCTTTCTCTTTCGTGTTGCGCGCCTCGTCGATGAGCATAATCGGGATATCGTTTCGGATCGGATACGCCAGGCTGCAGGAGTGGCAGATAAGCTCCTCGCCGGTGTACTCCAATTCGCCCTTGCACTTGGGGCACGCAATGATTTCAAGCAGCTTTTCGTCCAGCATCCCGTCATCCCTCCGCGGTGCGCGCCGTGCTCAGCGCGCGCCCAGCAATCTCACGGCATACGCCGCCCGGATCAGGGCCACGGTGATCTCGTACACGAGCCACGGAATCCTGCCGCGGTAGTGCTTGCGGTAGTAGTCCACGAAACTGCGGCCGGACTCAATCAGCATCGCCCGGCGCACGAGCCGCGTCGATCCTCCGTGGTGGTGGACCATGCTCACCGAAGGCGTGAACCAGATCTCCCAGCCTGCATCCCACAGCCTCCGGCACAGGTCCACGTCATTGAAGAACATGGGGAACTGCTCGTCGAACAGGCCTACCTGGGCCAGCGCCACATCCCGGACCAGAAATGCGGATGCCATCGGCTGCGGTACTGGCCGGTCTTCATCGTAGTTCCACCAGGTCATCCGCCACTTGCCGAAGACCTTACTCCGGGGGAACAACCGGCTCAGGCCGGTGACTTCCCACAGCACCGTGTCCGGATCGGGGAAAGACCTGCACGACTGCTGAGGCCTTCCGTCCGGGTACACCAGGCGGGGTGCCACGGCTCCCGCCTTCGGGTGCTCGCCCATCCAGTCAACAAGCCCCCGCAGGCCATCGGGCGGAACCTCGATGTCGGAGTTCAGCAGCAGCTTCAGCGGAGCGCGGGCAATGGTGAGCGCCTGGTTATTGGCCGCGGCGTAGTACCGGTTCTCCGCGTTGCGTACCAGTTCAACGTGCGGGAACTCCCGGGCGACCATCTCCGCGCTTCCGTCCGAGGAGCCATTGTCAACCACCACGATCTGCACATCCAGCCCCGCACGGGCCCGGTCGATGCTCTCCAGGCACGCCCGCAGCAGACCCCGGGTGTTCCAATTGACAATGCAGATCGACAGGTCCATGGTTCCCCGGCAGAGCAGTCTGCCGCGAGTTGTTTTCAGTGTGCAGCGCGTTGGTCGAAGATTGCGGCGATCTTACTCCGTGGCGCTGTCCGTGGCCCTGGCCTGGGGCTCGGAAGATGCGTCGCCCTGCCTCCGGTTGCCAGGTGGTACGAAGTCTCGTCCGTCCAGGGACGACCGGGGCGGAAAGCCCAGGGCCGTCCGCAACACGGCCAACGCGGTGCGCAAGCTGCGCCGGGTGTCATGAGAGGGCCGCACCAGCGCCCGCAGGGTTGCCCACAGCGCCTTTGGAAGGAAGGTCAGGATCGTCAGCGCCCGCAGTGCCAGGGCGCTCAGCGTTCCGTGGTGCTTCGCGAAATACCGGAATGCCGCCATGTGCAGGGGAACGATCTCATCCGCTTCATCCCCGCCCCAGGAGCGGCCGTGGTGGTGGAGGACCTGCGCTGAAGGCAGGTACCAGCGGTCGAGACCCGCTTTCTGCAGGCGCTTCTGCCAGTCAAGATCGGCGGCGGGAAGAAAGAACCCCTCATCCAGCGGGCCCACCTTCTGCCAGGCCATGCGGGTGAACATAAGCGCGGCACCGCTCAGCCAGTCTACCGCGCGGGGTTCCGAATGATCCCACCAGCTCATCAGGTAGTGCCCGAACACTCTGCTGCCGCTGAACGCCCGCGAAAGCCCGGTAAGGTCCCACAGAGCGTTCATCAGCGTGGGGAACTCCCGGCAAGAGTTCTCCGGGTCACCGTCGGGATCCACGAGTTTCGGCCCAACAGCCCCGATCCAGGGCCGCTCGCGCACGAACCGCAGCAATGCACCCAACGCATCCCCCACGACCTCAGTATCCGGGTTCAGCATGAGGATGACCTTGCCTGTTGATGCCTGCACCGCCTGGTTCATGGCCACCGAAAAGCCCCGGTTCTCGGGGTTAGCCAGCACCCGCACCCAGTAGTAATGTTCCTTGAGCATGGTGACCGCGCCGTCGGTGGAGCCATTGTCCACCACGATCACTTCATGCTCAACCGACGGGCGGTTGGCCCGAATGCTCTCCAGGCACCGCCGAAGTTTCTCCCTGCATTCGTAACTCACAATGCAGATCGACAGGTCCATCTATTCCCCGCCCTCCTGCTCCAGTTCAGCATTCCACACCATGATCTGGTCCAGTACTTCCCGCACGGCCCCGTGCCCGCCCGTGCGCTCGGTGACCCAATCCGCCGCAGCCAGCACGGCCGGCATCGCGTCCGCTGGACACGCCGTGATCCCCACCACTTCCATGCCCCCGAGATCGCTCAGGTCATCGCCCATGAAAACAACCTCGTCAGGCCGCAGGCCCTTGCGCTCCAGAAGCGCGTGCACACATTCCCGCTTACCCTCAACACCTGGGCACACGCATTCTATCCCGAGTTTGCGTGCCCTCGCCCGGGTAATCGCGGAATCGTCCCCGGTCACCCACACAATCTGTATACCCGCCCGCTGGGCGAACTGCACAATGTACCCGTCTTTGACGTCAAAACGCTTCATGGCCTGGCCGACCTGGCTGAAATACATCCCGCCGTCGGTCCAGACCCCGTCGACATCCGAGAACAGCGCTTTGATCCTTCTGCCGGGCCTGTCTGGCTTGCGCAATGGTTTCAGTCCTCAATCTGTTCGGCCGGAGACTGGTCTTCAGGTGTCATCCGGAACACGTAGATCAGCGGCACGCCGTCAATACCATCAGTGTATGCCGGCCTCGCGCTCTCCACTAACCTGCGGGCAGGGGGGCTGAACTCGATGGGCTTGTTCTGCGTTACCGCCCAGTCCGCTTCCGACAGCGTGTCTGGCCCCGAAGTAGTCTCCAGATCGGGTCTCAGGGGCATGATCTCGAATAGCCGCACGGTGCTTTCGAACCCCACCGGGTCCACCCAGACACGCTCCCCCTCACCGGCGTGTTCTGCCAGCCATAGGGCGGCTGTGCGGTAGGTGTCGCCCCAGTACGTCGGCTCCATTCCCGCCCGGACCGCACCGGGCAGGCCGCCGATGAAGGCATTATAGTATGACAGGTGGTACGGTGTGAACCGAGCCACCGCCATGAGCGGCCCTACCAGCGCGAGAAAGACCGCCAGTGCCGCCAGCTTCGGCCTCAGGTCATCCACCTGCACCCGGGGCCGCAGCAATTCCACTGCCCTGCCGAGGATCTCCTGAAACCCCACTGCGGCGAACAGCGCCAGATACGGGAAAACGGGCAGAAACAGCCGCACGCCGCCGTATTTGGGCGTTTCGGGCAGACAGTTAGGCAGGATGTTCACCACCAGCGCCCACCCCGCAAGGACCAGGGCCGCCTTCCGTATGTGCATGGGTCCCCGTTCAAGCCGCTTTCGGCCCCAGAGCCTGCTCATGCCCACTACCGCCAGAACCAGCACTGCAGGCGGCGTGGTCACCAGCGTCATCACCAAGGGGTAATGCCACGGCGCGTAGTCCCAGTTGCGCCCCAGGTACATCACTGAGACCGGGTAATGCTGCAGATGGAAACGGAAGTACTCCAAGAATCGCGGCAGCGTATCGTGCCACAGCCACGGCCAGGTGACCCAGAAGCTCAGCGGCCCCAGCAACGCGAAACACGCCGCCAGGGGCCAAAATCCGCGCCTGGCGAACACCAACACCCACGGGAAAACGATGAACGGCACGAAGAAGGCATTCAGCTTCGTGCCCAGTCCAAGCCCCCACAGCACTCCTGCCAGCGCTGCCCAACCCCACGAGCTTCGCCCAGCGCGCCGGCAAGCCGACCAACTAGCCACCACCGCCAGGAAGCTCAGGGACATGACAGGCGCATCCAGCGCCGCCAGGTGGCAGTGGGCGAATACTCGCGGCATAAGCAGCAGCGATCCCGCCGCCACAATTCCCGCCGCGCGCCCCCAGAGCCCCGAGACCCAGCAACAAAGCCCTGCAACACACAGGGCGGCCAGCAGGTTTGTCCCCGTGCGCCAGGTGGCGTTGTACGCAACCAGCCTGCCCAGCGTGGCCCCGCAACTTGCAGTCAGGAGCTTGAAAAACCCCGGGTGCCGGTCCTTTGCCTGCCAGTAACGGTTCACGCCGAACTCCGACGTCGCCAGCCCGGGGCTCGTGGCGAAGAGCCGCAACCACTCCAACGCCTGGATCGACTTTGACTGGTAGATCGGCTCATCATAGGTGATCCCATACATGCTGTCTGTGGCCATGAGAACCACCAGGGACAGCGCGAAGACCACCAGGGGCAGCGCGAGGCGTCGTGCCGGTACGGAGTTTTCAGCGGTCCGAGCCGTCATGCCTGGTTCGCCCGCCCCCCTTCTCCGCAACAATCAGCCCCGCAATCATCCCCAATGCCGTCAGCGTCAAGAAACCGCCAACCCATCCGCTCCCGGGCACGTACACATACCAGATCCCTCGCGCCGGCTCATCCACCGGTGTTGCGCGCAGGGCATGGAACACCCGTCGCACCGGAACTGGTTTGCCGTCCGCGAACGCCCGCCAACCGGGGAAGTAAGTGTCCGCGAGAACCACCGCCTCGCCGGGGACAAAACTACCACGAACCGTGACCACATTCGTCTCGTGCCGGACTTCACTCACTTCACCGCGCCCCTGTTTGCCCGGTCTGAAGCGCTTCGCCGCTACCTCCTGCGCGCTACCCGGGCTCTGCGGCATCTTCGCCAGCGCAAAAGCGCGGTCGAGGGCTTCCGCGTTCCGGTACAGGTATCCGTCGAAATCTGAAACCAGTGCCAGCCCGGCAACACCCTCCAGGGGGAAGGAGGAATGCACGAGCCGCACCCCCAGCAGGTCCATCACGGGCCGGCTCGGGTCAGGCTGCGGAAAGCCGCGCTCATCAGTACAATACTCCGACCACACTCGCCGGTACGCGCCGATTTCCAGGGAGTCCGATCCCTGAATGTCCTGGAGCCCGAATAGCATGGGGGTATTCGGGGGCATGCGCCGTATCGGGTCCTTGCCCAGCGACAGTATGCGACACGGTCCTGGTTCCGCCTGCATGGTCTCCACTGCCCGAGCTTTCACATGGAGGTAGGCCGGGTTCGTGGCCGGAGTAAACTTGTCCACATACAGGTACAGATCGGCCGTCAGGCACAGGATGACGATGGAGACGCCGACCCGGTGGTTGGCCCGCATGACCACCGCACCGGCCGCTCCAAGCACCACAAACAGCGCGAAGCGGCCAATCTGCGCCAACGTGTAGTCGCCAATACCTGGCAGCGCGCGCTCGAACTGCGCCGTCGCCATCCACACCCAGAGCCCAGCGATCAGCCCGATCAGCCCCAGGCCCAACCCGCACGCCGCCACCCGCCGTGCGATCTGGTCCGGCTCTTTCCGCGCCATCTCCAGCAGGGCGTGTGCCCCGTATGCCCCGAGCATAGAGACCCCGATGCAGATCATCACTACGGCCCGGCCAATCCCGGAGAGCGAACTGAACGAGGGCACCAGATAGTACAGAACCGCGTTCAGGTGGGTCCCCGTCGCCAGCAGCGCTCCCGCGACTGCCACCCCAAGCCAGAACAGGGGCTCGCGCCGGTTGTACGTGAACGCCAGCGGCGCGAACAGAAGCGGCAGCACCCCCACGTAGAAGGTGCTTTCGGTGTACGCCCGGTAGACCTTGCCCAGTTCCGCGCCCCAGTGGTTGTAGTCCACCGGATTGCCGAACAGGTCCGGCATGAGCCCCGCGAGAAGCGCCTGCGGAGCCAGCGCGTTCTCCAGTATCTTCAGATACGGAGCGCCTCCGGCCCGGCTGGAGAGGCCCGCGAGTTCCAGGGTGGGCAAGAGCTGAGCGCAAGCCAGCGCCCCGCCGATTCCCACCCCACAGGCGATCCACCACGCTGCTGAAACCGCCCTCGAGCGGCCTTCCGCGCGCCATACAACCACAGACCGGAAGACCGCGTAGGCCGCGAAGATCAGGAGGATGTACAGGGAGATGTGGAGATTGCCCGCAAGAAATTGCAGCCCGGTGCAGAACGCGCAGATTGCAGCTCCCAGACCTCTGCGACCGCGCGCCATCATCTCCACGCCCAGCAGCATGCCCGGCAACCAGCCCGGAACCGACCGGAAGCTGGGGAAGCAGAGCCAGCCGATCACGAACCCGTTGAACATGAATGCGATTGCGCCGAGCAAGCACGCAGCTCGGCGCAATTCCAGCGCCCGCAGGAAGGCGTACATCAGCGCACCGGAAATCAGGAAGTAAACAGATGTCGCCCAGCCCAGCGCTCTTTCGGCGGGCATGAAGGCGCTCAGCCACGTCTCGGGGTAGAACACCGCGGACTGGTTATTGCCCACAAAGGGATTGCCGCAGAGCTCATACGGGTTCCAGAAGGGTATCTGTCCCGCGCGCAGGCTCTCTCCCGCGAACTTCCGCCAGGGGTAGAACTGCTGAACTGCGTCGAGGATGGGGTTGCTAACCTGCCGGAACTCCGGGAACTGCCCGGAATAGTGCTTCCAGGGCTCCATAAGCAGGAGCAGGTCCCCCGGCAGCATCACTTTCCCGCCGAAATTGCAGCGCCAAAGGAAGCCCACGGCTAGCACCGCGAGCACCGCGTAGGGGATGAACTCGCCCCGCTTACGGGCTCCCGGGCCGGACATAGCAGCCCCTCCTGTCGTGAGCCCGGATGCGCAGAATCTCCTGGAAGGAGCTGATCGCCGCTGCGAGAGGACGCACCCGGGTCTCCCCTGAATCGCGCCAGCGTACCGGCGCCTCGCGCAGGTCCAAGCCCCACTTGCGAGCCACGAAAATCAATTCCGCGTCGAACGCCCACCCGGTCTCCTGCTGTACCGAAAACAGGTCGCCGGCCACATCCCCGCGCATGCCTTTGAACCCGCAGGTCACATCGGACACCCTCAGCGGCAGCAAGGCCGCCGCGATGACTCGGAAGGCCGTGCCCATCCAGCGCCGGATCCAGCTTTGATGCACTTCAATCACTGCGCCCGGCATGTGCCGCGACCCAATGACTACATCCGCGCCCCGTTCCAGTTCGGCCAGCAGTGAATCCGCCTGGTCCACCGGGGTCGCAAGGTCCACGTCCAGGAAGACGCGGAACTCGCCCTGTGCTTTCAGCATTCCCTCGCGCACCGCGTATCCTTTGCCGCGATTTGGGGCGTGGGTCAAGACTTTCACCCGTGAGTCGGCGTTGGCAACCGCCTGTGCCTTCTCCAGCGTGTCATCGCGGCTACCGTCGTTCACCACCACCACTTCGCCTGCGATGCCCCGGGAATCCAGGTACGCCAGGGCCTCGCGCAGCGCAGTCTCGATGCGCGCGGATTCATTGTACGCAGGGAACACCAGGGACAACCTGGGCTGGATCACGCGGTCTGTCTGCCTCCCGCACCCGTCGGTAGATGCGCACGGTATCATTGGTGTACACAGTCTTCAGGCCGGGCAAGCCGGCAGCAACATCCACCGGCTCGTCGCCCTGTGCTTCCTGCAGCAGACGCTCCTGCGGGCCGTACCAGACGTACTCCGCGCGGCAGTAGTCCAAAGCGGCCAGACGCTCCGGCGCCGCCGTCGTCGGCCTGTAGAAATGCCCGACCGTGGCCACGTAAGCCGCGAAATTGATGGTCTCAGCCCAGTGCCCGGCGACCACGCGGCAGGGCGCGTGCGCCGGGATGTGGTTCCCCGTCAGGCTCGAGGCCATCACGATGCTGCCCTCCGCCGCATTGTCGGCCAGCCAGCGCATCCCCTGCAGTTCCGACCTCGCCAGGTACACCGGCGGCGCGAGAACGTGCAGGAGCGTCCGGTTATTGGCGCGCACGTGGCGCATGCAGTCGCTCACGAGCAGCAGGTTCGACGGCAGCGTGGCCACGACCAGGGCCGCCGCAAGCCCAACCCGGACTGGTCTCCCCAGACCCGCGAGGATTCCCGGGGGCCTCTGAATGAGGCTCGCCAGCGCGATCCCCGCCAAAATGCAGAGCGGGATATGCAGCCCTTCCAGCATTTTCCGCTGAAAAGGTGCGGGCAGATAGATCACCGCGAACCCACATGCCGCCCATAAAACCGGGAACGCTCTGCGCCAAGGGACATCTGGTTCACCCTTCAGACCCGAGGTGGCCACGAGCGCCAGCACCGGGAGCAAGAATGCGGCGAACTTCAGGCTCCCCGGCATCCCCGGCACGTGCGCGAGAGCAGACGCGATAGCCACCAGCGCGCAGCCCACCGCAAGGACCTGACCCAACCTGCCTGTGCGCTGCCCGCAGGCGATGCGCACCCCGGCCGCCGCCATCACCAGCACCAGTCCGAACCCAAGCGCCACGTCCAGCGGGCGAGGCGACAGCGTCGGCGTGTTGATCTTCGCGGCGTAACTCGGGTCTGCCTGTGCGCCATACCAGGCCCAGATCACCGACGGCGCGGAGATGGCCGCCATGAGCGCATACAGGGCCACCCCTCGCACCCAGTTCAGGCGCCCGGCCAGACAGTTCGCGAGCAGCCAGCACAGCGCCAGAGCATGCAGCACGAAAATGTCATAGCCGTGTATGTTGCCCAGCACCAGAAGCGCCAGACCCGCCCGGACTGCGCCCCAGAGCCCATCCGGCGCCGACATCCTGAGCAGTTCCCGCGCCGTGAGGGCCATCAGGGCCAGGGACAGGGCAAACAGGGGGTTGAGCAGCAATGATAGAAAGACGATGGCCTCGGGCTGGGTCTGCCAGCCATTGGAGACATCCATGGGCTGGAAGCTCAGGCTGCCAAGCTGACCGCCTTCGGACCCGAACATCACCACGAGCCAGCCCAGCCCCGAAGACACCGACGCCAGCACCAGCGCCGCCGCCCGGGCGATTCTGCTCGCGGTTACTTCCGCCGCCAGCAGGTAGATGGCCAGCAAACACAGGACTCCGCAGGCATATCGCGAACCCATAAACGCCGCCGGCGGTGTGATCCCGGTGACACGGCAGATTCGCCCGAGCGCCAGCAGGAACAGGTTCAGGAAATGGGGGGACTGGTCCTTCGTGGTGTACGGGTTGCCCAGGAGCAACTTGCCCTCGGCCGCCTGCCTCACCCACGACAGGTACACATTCCCATCATCCACGCCCCAGATGAAACCCGCGAAGGCGCGCTCCGGCCCGGCTTCCGCTCGCGCAAGTGCATACGGGACCGCGGTGGCGCCCATCACCGCCGCGGCCCAGACCAGCACCCACACAACTTCTCGCCCGGAGACTCGTCCTTTCATCCCAAGCCGTGTCTGGGTCCCATCAGAATCGCATCAGCTTGAGCAACGTCTTCTGCAGGCCCATGGGTGAGCAGACCGACTGCACCGTGCGCCAGAACCGCTTGCGTCCCAGGTAGAAACGCAAGTAAGCTTCGCGCTTGAGCCGCACCAGCTTCCCGGGCGGCAAGACCTGCGCCGAACGGTAGGCCGGCACCTTGTAGTAGTCCATGTCCGTCATTTCCAGGCCCACAAGCTGCCGCGTCATATCCCACAAGTGGGTATGGGGTAAGGGTGTGGTGATGCTGAAGGTGGCGTCGTCCAGGGGCAGCGAGCAGGCCAGTTCCACCGTCGCCCGCGCCTCCTGCTCAGTCTCCGTGGGCGCGCCCAGCATGAAATACCCCCGTGCGCACAATCCCAGATTCTTCGCCATCGCCACTGCGCCGCGCACCTGGTCGATGGTGATCCCCTTCTGGTAGATCTCGTCCAAGATCCGCTGGCTTGCGGATTCGATCCCCAGGTGAATGATCCGAAGCCCTGCTTCCTTCATGACCGCAAGTGTCTCGCGGTCCACCACGTCCGCGCGCACATTGCATCCCCATACCAGCCCCAGCCGCGCCCGAACCATCTCCCCGCACAGTTCGCGCATCCAGGCCCGGTCCAGCAAGAAGGTGTCGTCCAGCCACATCACGCCGTCGATCCCGAAGCGGCCCTTGAGTTCCGACAGCTCCGCAACAACATTGCCCGTAGAGCGTCGCCTGATCTGCTTGCCAAAGATTGTGTGCAGCGTGGGTTGGCAATATGCGCAGTTGAATGGGCAGCCACGCGACGCGATGATCGACGTCCCACGCAGCCCCATGCCCACAGCATCCAGATGGTACCACAGCCGCAGGTAGCGGGGCATATCCAGCAGGTCCCACGCCGGGAACGGCACATCATCGAGGTCATCCACCGGCTGTGCGCAGCCGGTGGAGATGAAATGCCCATTCTCCACGTAACCGAACCCCTGGATGCCTCGCCAATCCAGGTCGGCATTGAGTAGCGCCGGAAGCGCGCGTTCGCCTTCGCCCACACAGACGGCACTCACTCCAGGCAACCGCGCGGCGCTTTCCGGCTCAACGGTTGGATGCGGCCCTCCGAGGACAATCACGGCTTCGGGCAGGACGTCCGCTGCAATCCGGGCCATCCGCGCCGCGCTGTCCAGCATCGAGGTGAGCGTCGAAATAGCCACCAGACGTGGCCGATGCTCATTCAGCTCGCGGGCGAAGTCCTCGAAGGGGCGCTTGCAGAAAGTAGCATCGAAAATGCGCGCTGGATGCCCCGCCTCTCGCAGGCATGACGCAAGGTAAGCCACCCCAAGCGGCGGGTCGCCTGAGGGATACCTGGTTCGCGGAAACACCAGCAGGGTCTCATGCACAGGCAGCTAACCGATCCCGGGCTCTGTCAGGTGCACATCGCGCCGTCTGAAATACTCAAAGGCCAGAAGCCCGGCAATGGTTCCTGCCCCCACAAGATGAAGGAACAGCCCCGCTAGCACAGTCCCGGGCCAGTAAGCGAGGAACACCCGGCCAGCGGCGCCCGAATCGAGCTTCAGAGCCTGAAACACGCCGCCTACCGAATGAACCGGGAGAGCCCTGCCATCCTGCCAGGCGCGCCACCCCGGATAGGCGGTGTTGGTGATGACTAGCCGTCTGCCCGGAGGCAGCGCAGGGGTTTCAGCCGCCAACGCACCGGGCTCCAGAGACGTGATCCGCACTCTTTCGGATGGCTGAGACATAGCCAGCCGCGTGAGCATCCGCGTGCCTCGGCGTTTGTCTTCCACCGGCAGGCGAGTGACGAAAGCCCTGGGAAGCGTGTCGGCCCGCGGCGTAATGCGCACCCCGTTCACCACATCGTCTCCTGATGCCGAACTCGCTTCGGTCAGCACCCGGCGCACCCCCGCGAGCCGCAGCAGCGGCGACTGGGTGTTCTCCAGCAGAATCATGTTCCCATTGGCTTCGGGCGAAGGCGTCGCGCCGTTCTCGATCAGGCCGGCCAGCGTCAGACTGGCGCGGGGGTAGAGCGAATCGTAGCCTTGAATGCTCTCCAGGCCCGGGTAAGCGGAGGCTGAGTTGGGGGGCATCAGCGCCCGGGGCCTTTGCAGGAGCGTCCACTGGTGGCGCGGGGTGACGGCGAGCAGCCTTTCCCCGGGCGCCGCTTCCTCCTGGAGCCTGTGGATCAGCGCAGTATCCGGGTACAGGCGATCCCCCGGGGCGCGGGGAATGGTCATCCAGCCCCACCCGGTGAGTTCAGCAGACAGTACGACAAGCACCGCCACGGCTGCAACCGGCGCAAATCTGGCCAGATCCGGTCGGCAATTGGTCAGCCGGGACTGTAACGCGTCCAGCCCCAGGGACGCGAGCACAGCAAGCCCGAAGGTATACAGGAACAGCAGCCTCACAAAGCCTCCCGCAAGACCCACGCCGGGCACCAGCCTGAAAACCAGCAGGGCAGGTGGTCCGGCCATGGCCGCCCATAGTACGAGGACCGCCATGAGAAAGAAGGCCCAACGCCACCATCGCCTGGACAACGCCAGCCCCATTACAGCCAGCAGCAGCGCACTGATGCCTGCAAAGCCGGCACGTTCGCCGTAGCTGAAAAGCGGGTAGTCACTGCGCGCTGGGTGCCCCAGGGCATCCGGGAACACAAAAGTGATCAGCTCTGCGGGCTGCAGCGCAAAACGTTTGTGGAACCCGAACAGACCGGGATCCGCCTGGGCCCCGCCGCGCGGGGAAAGCTGCGCGAGTTCGAGCCCCGGAAGCAGCTGCACCGAAGCAAGCAGCCCGGCGGTCAGCCCCGCGACCAGCAGCCACGAAAGCCCTCGTCCCTTGCCGTGCAGGAGAGCATGCAACCATCGCGCTGCCGCGTAGACCAGTGTCGCCAGCAGAACATACGCCGCGATCTGAAGGTGCCCGGACAGGACGGCCATCCCGGCGCAGCCTCCGCACACTACGGCGCCGGTTCTTGCAGAGCCTCGGCGCCTGCGTGAGATCATCTCAACACCCAGCAGGCACCCGGGCAGCCATGCAGCGGCATTGGTCATGGTGGGCAGGGGAACCAGGCCGATCATCGGCCCGCCGAGGGCGTATGTCATGCCCCCAAAGGTAGCGCTCACGGCGTTGATGCCCAAGATTCGCAGGAAGGCGAAGGTGAGCAGCGCAGCGAGTATGTGGTGGAGCAGCGCGGAGAGAACCAGGCACACGCGGGAAGGGATCATCGCGTAGAGCCAGTTGGGCGGATAGAAGATCGCAGACTGACCGTTGCCGGCGAAGGGGTAGCCGCAGAACTGCTGCTCGTTCCATAGGGGGATGCGACCGGCAGCCAGTTCGCGCCCGAGTTTCGCGCGCCACGGGTAGAACTGCGCAACTCCATCCCACCACCAGGCTTGCCACTGCACGGGTTTCTCAATCGGCGGGTACTCATCCGCCCAGGGCAGCATCCATGTCTGCTGGTCGGCAGGCACCGGCACTTTGCCCTGCAGGTACCACGGCGCCCAGAACCCGGCGATCACCAGGATCAGAAATGCAGGCGCAAGAACCGCGGGCTTGCACCACATCGGTGCGCTCATGCGGGCAGTCTGACCCTCCTGCAGACAGCAAAAAAGCCGGCATCCGCCAGCTTCATTGTACTGTGTCCGGAATGTGCTGGGAACCGGGAGATCAGTGGTTCCCCGTGCCTGCGTCTGACATAGCCGAAGGGGCAGGGGCGGACTTCGCGCTCTCTGCGCCTCCGTTTTCGGAACTGAAGGCCAGCATCACGACCCCGGCGAGGATGACCGCAATCGCGGCGATGCGAAGCGGAGGGATCTCCTCATGGAACAGCTTCCACGATGCTGCAACCACGAGAACGTAGCTGAGGGCCACCATCGGGTAAGCCAGGCTCAGCGGGAGATGCTTGATGGCCACCAGGTAGACCAGCGAACTCAGGCCGTAGCAGACGAACCCCGCGAAGACACGGGTGTTGGTGAAGATGGACGCGATGATTGCGCTCACGGCGGCATCTGCCGGAAGTTGCTTCAGCCCGGCCTTGAGCATGATCTGCCCGGCTGCACCAAGGCCGATGGCGACGATGAGGATAATGAAGAATGGCAGCATGGTGGTCAGCGATCCCGGCTTCATTGGCACACCTTCGCGCAGACAACACAACCCGGGTCCGGCGGACCGAATGCCACCGGACCCGGTATCAGACGCTTCTGTGCACAGCACTCTAGCCCAGCAGTTCTCTGACCTTGTCCACGGCGGACGCCGCATCCGGGGCGTACCCGTCCGCGCCGATCTCATCCGCGTAGTTCTGAGTCACGGGCGCGCCACCGATGACGACCTTGACCTGGTCGCGCACACCGGCCTCCTTCAGCGCATCAATGGTGTCCTTCATCGCGGGCATCGTCGTGGTCAGGAGTGCAGACAGCGCGACCACGTCCGCGCCCCCGCTCTTGACGGCATCCACGAACTTCTCGGCTGGAACGTCGACCTCGAGGTCCAGCACTTCGTAGCCGCCACCCTCGAGCATCATAGCCACGAGGTTCTTGCCGATGTCGTGCAGGTCGCCCTTGACCGTGCCGATGGCAACCTTTCCTCGGGGCTGAACTCCACTTTCGGCCAGCAGGGGCTTGATGATGTCCATCCCCGCGTGCATGGCGCGCGCGGCGATCAGGACCTCCGGCACGTAGAACTCGTTGTTCTTGAACTTCTCACCAACGACGGACATTCCTGCGATGAGACCGTCATTGATGATGTCAGCCGGGGATACGCCTTCGTCCACGGCCGCTTGCGTCAACTTCGCGACATCATCGCGCTTGCCCGCGATGACACTGTCCGCCAAGGCCTGCAGGTCCGCCATTGAACGTGTCCTCCTGTCTCCATTCGGAACCATCCGTGGGTCCGCATAGTGTAGCCGAAAGGCCTATGCGGTGCAACACCTAAGGAAACATCATCGTTTCCATAAAGGCCATCTGGAACTCGGGCCGGCGCGAGAGCTCAATGTGCTCAGCCGAAGCGGCAATCTCCACCGACGTTCTGCGCTCTTCCTTCGAGATCAGGGCAAGCAGCGCACCGGCGCCCGCAGCGTTCCCGACCCCTTTGATCCGCTCCAGAGGAACAGGCGGAAGCATCCCCATGCGCAGGGCGCTCGCCGGGTCGATATAGTTCCCGAACGCGCCGGCGAGCAGGATCTCGTCGAGATCGTCAGCGGAAAGGTCCGAAAACTGCAGAAGTAATTCGATGGCGGCACGAACAGCACCTTTCGCCAGTTGCAGTTCACGCACATCCCGCTGCGAAAGATAGATCGGACGCGCGGCATCCAGAGCGCTCAGCAGGAAACGACGTTCGTTACCGTCGCCCACAATACGCGCCTGAGCGGCCGCCGACATGTTCTCCGGAAGCGAACCGTTCACGAATCGCCCGCCCTGATCCACCACGCCCAGTTCCAGCGCCACCGCCAAGGCGTCGAAAAGCCCCGATCCGCAGATCCCCACGGGCTCTTGGCCGTCGATTGTCTGAATCGAGATGTCGTCGCCGTCGATTGAGACATGCTCAATTGCGCCGGGCGCGGCGCGCATGCCGTGCTCGATCTGTGCTCCTTCGAAGGCAGGACCAGCCGCGCAGGAGGTCACCAGCAGCTTTTTCCCGGTCCACAGTGCCACTTCGCCGTTGGTGCCAATGTCTACCGCAAGCACAGGACGCGGGCGCTCGATCATGTCGGTGGCCAGGATTACCCCTACAGTATCAGCGCCCACGAAACCGGCGATTACAGGGAGACAGAACACGTTGCCGCGCGGGTTCATTCTCAGCCCCGCGTCAGCCGGCCGCAACTCCTGGGGCCGCGAGCTTACAGGGATGTAAGGCGCCTGGGCGACGTAGCGCGGGTCCAGCCCCATGAAGAAGTGGTTCATGGCCGTATTCCCGACCACCGTCACCTCGTAGATCTCTTCGTGTCGGCAGTCGCAATTTGCCAGCGCCTTGTCAATGACGTCATTGACCGTGCCCACAACCAGCTCCCGAAGCTCCTCCAACCCTCCCTCGTGGCTGTTGGAGTATTCAATACGGGAGATAACGTCCGCGCCATGACGACCCTGTTCATTGTAAGCCGCAGCCGCCGAGAGCTGCCTGCCGGTGAGCAAGTCTACCACATAGGCGACAACGGTGGTGGACCCGATGTCCACTGCTACCCCCAGGGTGCGGGGCGGCTCGAGACCTGGGTGAACGTCCACGAGGCGTGAACCGACGATGGAGGCGACTACCTGGAAATGATCCGCCCGTAACGCTTCCGGCAGGCGCTGCAGAGCGGGTGGACAGGCATAGAGGCGCGGCACCAGCGGCTCAAGTGCGGTTGCGAGTCGGTCGAAGTCGCTGCGCTGGTCTTCGAGCGCCGGCGGATCGAGCTTCACCGGAATCTGCCGCACATTGGGCTCGAGCGCCACAGGCCGGACCAGTTCGCCATCGAGGGACTTGGTGCCGATGACGCGCGCAGTGGCAGGGACCAGAACGACTGCATCTCCCAGAACCCGCGTCTGGCAGGCGAGGCGCACGCCCTGAGCGAGCTCGGTTTCATCCAGCGCGCGTCTCTCAGCGTCAGTGGGTTCCGAGACGTTACCCTCAATGACCGTGAACTTGCACTTGCCGCAGGTTCCCCGCCCCGCGCATGGCAGGTGTAGGTCGATATCGGCCGCGTGGGTGATGTCGGACACCAACGTGCCGGCGACTGCGCGGACCTGCAGGCCGTCCGGTTGGATGAGTACGGCAATCTGTTCAGCCAATGGTCTGCCCTCAGCACTTAGCCCGGGGCGATATGGTGTTTCGCGCTCCCGGGCCCGTACTCTCAAATGCCGCTACCGGCCTGGCCCCCCGGGGTGTTCGGGGGAATGCCGGCAGACAGAGGTGTTAGTAGTAGCTCAGGCTCTTCTTTGCTTCGCCTGCTTCACGGGACGACGGTGCGACCTCGACCACTCTTTCGAGATACGGGCGCGCTTCATCGAACTCGCCCATCATTTCCAGGAACTTTGCCAGATCCAGGAGGAACCTGGGATTGTCGGGCTCCAGTTCGCAGGCTGTACGAAATGCCTCGGGGGCACCGTCAAAGTCACCGGAGTTCATGAGAACGTGCCCCATGGACCAGTGGCAACAGGCTTCATTGGGACAGGCCTGCGCCACTTCTTCAAGCAGTGACTTGGCTGTGGCGTAGTCTCCGTTCAGACGCGCCTGCTCGGCCTGCTCATAAAGCCGCTGGATAGCCTCTTCCATGAACTGCGACTCTTTACTCCAAGGGTGGTCGCTCTACGTGTTTGCTCAATAAGTTAACCGAATTGGGCGCGAATTTCAAGCCGTGCTCCGTTCAGCCATTCGGCCGCTGACATACTCGCCCTCCCCGCGCCCTGCACCTGGGTGACAACCAGAGCCCCCCTCCCGCATGCCACGGTGAAGCTCTCGCCGGGCTTTATTTCCACAACGGACCCGGGAATACCTTCAAGCCCTTCCTGGCTTTCCACGGGTTTCGCCTTCAGGATTCTCAAGAGTCGGCCACGGTAGCTCGTGTAGGCGCTCGGCCAAGGATAGTATGCCCTCACCTCGCGCTCAATCTGTTCAGCCGGCTCGCGCCAGTCGATGAGACCATCCGCCTTTCGGATGCAGGGCGCCCACGTTGCCTGGCTCTCATCCTGCGGCACAGAAGGCGCGTTTCCGCTTTCGATCAAGTCCAGCGCATCATCCAGCGCTGCAAGACCGATCTCAGTCAGGCGGCTCATCAGAGACGCCGATGTGTCGTCCGGATGGATGGCGGTCCTGCGCTGCACAATGATGTTTCCCGCATCAAGCTCCTGCACGAGTTCCTGCACCGTTACCCCGGTTTCGGACAGTCCCTGCAAGATCGCATGCTGCACCGGCGCGGCGCCCCGAAGTTTCGGCAGCAGCGAGTAATGAACATTGATGAACCGCAGCGGGTCACGGTCATCCGGGAAGTCGCACGGAATGATCTGCCCGAATGCCACGACGACGCAGAGATCGGGTCGCGCGTCGCGCAGCTTCTCGCAAGCCTCGCCGCACGCCCCGCGTTCGGGCTGCAACACGGGCAGGCCGAGTTCTTCGGCCACTTTCTTCACCGCCGGTGGCTCGAGCGCGCCGCTTCTTCCACGTGGCCGGTCGCATTGGGTGACCACCGCCACGATGTCATGCTTCGGAGCCAGATGCTCCAGGTACCTCGCCGCCGTCGCGGGTGTCCCGAAGAACGCCAACCTCATCGTCCACCACTCCTGTTCCTGCGCATACGCTCGAAGCGCTCCTTGGCCTCCTCCCAGGTGGTCTCGTCGAAACGGTACCCATGCTCGGCGCTTTCGTCAGGGACCATCCACCTCAGCGTACCCTCTTCCGCGCGGTCCACGAAAAGTACGCCGTTGAGGTGGTCAATCTCATGCTGGATAGCACGGGCCATTAGCCCTTCGGCCTCGATCCGCAGATCCGCCCCGTCCAGGCCCACGGCCTCAGCGATCACCCGGGCGCTGCGGCGGACCACGGCGTGGAGTGTGGGCAGGCTCAGGCAGCCCTCCATACCCTCCTGTTCGCCTTCGCGTTCCACGATGCGGGGGTTGAGCAGGCAGACGATCTCCGCATCCTCGTCCTCCTCTGTCTCCGCATCTTCATCAATCCACTGCAGACAGACCGCGCGCAGGGACTCGCCCACCTGGGGTGCCGCAAGTCCTACGCCCCGGGCCTCGATCATGGTGGGAACCATGTCGTCGAAAAGCTGCAGGATCTCATCGGTTATCGCATGAACCGGTTTTGCCTTCTTGCGCAGCACCGGATCTCCACAGAACAGAATCTCGCGTTTCATAGCACTCTTTTCTCATGTCACATCATGTCTTGCGGGTCGATGTCCACGGTTATCCGGGTCTCACCGACGTCGCCCAGCTGCTCGCACAGACCGTCGAGGGCGCGGCTGATGCGCGCCGGGTCCGGTCCTTTGATGAGCATGTGGAAGCGAAACTGGCCCCGCAGCTTGCGCAGCGGCGCCTCCACCGGCCCCAGGTAGTGAACCTCACCACGTCCGCGTGCGACACCGGATTCCTCGAGGATCGCCGCGGCTCGCGCGGCGATTCGGGCAACCTGTTCGGGGTCCGGGTCAGCGAAAGTGATCCGGACCAGGGAGCTGAAGGGAGGATACCCATTCTCGCGCCTCGAAGCAAGCTCTCGGTGGTAGAACTCGGAGTAGTCGTGACGGCTCGCGGCGGCAATTGCAGGATGCTCCGGGTTGTACGTCTGCACGATCACCCGGCCCGGTCGGTCCGCGCGGCCAGCGCGCCCGCTCACCTGAGTCAAGAGCTGGAATGTCTGCTCGGAAGCCCGGAAATCAGGCCGATTGAGCCCCGTGTCCGCGTTGAGCACACCCACCAGGGTCACGTTGGGGAAGTCGTGGCCTTTGGCGATCATCTGGGTCCCCACGAGTACGTTGGCATCGCCTCGTGCGAATCGGCGCAGGATTTCGCCATACGCACCTTTGTTGGCGGTGGTATCCCGGTCCAGGCGGACCACAACCGCCCCCGCAATCCGGCGCTCCACCTGGTCAGCGACCCGCTCAGTACCCAGCCCGCGGTAGCCGATATCGTATCCCTGGCAGTTCTCACACTGATCGGGCACTGCACGCTCGTATCCGCAGTGGTGGCAGCACGCCCGGCGCGTTCCGTGATGGTAGATGAGCGCAACCGCACAGTCCGGACAACGCAGGCTGTGGCCGCATTCGCGGCACAGGATGAAGGTGGAGAACCCTCGTCTGTTCAGGAACAGCATGGCCTGTTCGCCATTGTCTACGCACTCCTGCAGGGCCTGCAGAAGTGCCTCCGAGAACGTGCCGCCCTGTCCGTCCACCGGCTCTTTGCGCAGGTCCACAATCTGCACCGGTGGAAGCGGGCGGCTGTCGACACGCTCCGGAAGTTCCACCAGGCAAAGCCCGCTGTCTTGGGCCTTCGCTGCGAAGTACGTCTCAATTGACGGCGTCGCGCTACCCACGATGAGCACCGCGTTCTCACGCCGGGCACGCTCCGCTGCCACAA
Source organism: Armatimonadota bacterium (assembly GCA_013314775.1). Lineage (NCBI taxonomy): Bacteria > Bacillati > Armatimonadota > Armatimonadota bacterium. Next base: position 46,884 of record JABUFB010000009.1, read on the forward strand.
GCTGGGCGGCATAGCGCGGATCGGAATCCTGCTTATAGGCGCGCTCGTGCTCCTCATCCACCACGATCACGCCCACATTGCGGCACGGTGCGAAGATCGCGGAACGCGCGCCGATCACGATGTCGGCATCGCCGCGCTGGATGCGGTCCCATTCATCGTACCGCTCTCCGGGCCCCAGCGAACTGTGGAGCACCGCCAGCCTTTCGCCAAATCGCGCGCGGAAACGCCCCACCGTCTGGGGTGTGAGGGCGATCTCCGGCACGAGCACGATAGCGCCGCGCCCTGCCTCCAGCGCCGACCGGATGCTGTGAAGATACACTTCCGTCTTGCCGCTTCCTGTCACGCCGAATACGAGCACCGCTTCGTGCGTACCCCGCGCCAGGGCCTGGCGCACCCGGTCCACCGCCGCCTTCTGCGCGGCGTTGAGGTTCAGGAACAACTCGCTCTCATTGCCGATCGACTGCTCCTGGGGCGCACGCTCCACTCGGCTTTGCCCAATGCAGACCAGCCCCGTCGCGCGCAGGGCATTGACCGCCTGTCGCGGAAGCTCCGATACCGGCACCGGTTCGTCGGCTTTCATCAGCGCCCGGATCACTTCAGCCTGCTTCGGGGCCCGGCGTTCCAGCCCCGCAGCGACGGCCTCCCAGTCCTCCTCAGCATCCCCCGCGAGTTGCGCGGTCAGACGGGTCTTCGGCGCGGCTGCGGGGCGGCTGACTTCCCGGCGCTCCACAACGAGCCCTTTCCTGATCAGCCCCTGGAGCGCCGCTCCGGCTTTCGCTGCCCCTGCCTTTCCGCCTCCGAAGGCCTTTCCAAGCTGCCAGACAGTGGCCGATTCTCGCTGCCTCAGTTCCTGCAGGACCACATTCTGATTGGGCGCCGATGAGACTGCCAGGTCCGCTGAGGCATGCCTGCCCGCTTCGGTCAGCTCCACCGTCCGAACTGCTTTCCTCACACCACCAGGAGGCAGGAAGCACCGCAGCGCATCGGCCAGCGAGCACCGGTAACGGTCCGCCATCCACAGCGCAAGGTCAACGTCCTGAGGACGCAGAGGGTCTTCGTCGCTGAGCTTGTCGGTGATTGGGCGTGTGCGAAAGTCTGGCGCGGTCTCGGTGATGCGGATCACAAACCCGGGCACAGTCTGCCTGCCCAAAGGCACGCTGACGTAGCTGCCCACATGCACCTGTTGGCGCAGGTGCTCGGGCAGCGAATACGTCAACACCCGGTCCAGGGACCGGGTGTCAGCGTCAACGATGACCTCGCAATAGGCGTCGCTCTGACGCGCTTCGTCCGCGAACAGCGAAGCCTGAAACGGTTGCTTGCTCCTCAGAGACCCGCGACCTCCCGCAGCCGGTCCACCATGTCCAGCTTCTCCCAGGTGAACTCCGGCTCATTGCGTCCAAAGTGACCGTACGCCGCGGTCTTCTTGTAGATCGGCCGCAGCAGGTCCAGCTTTTCGATCATCCCGCGCGGCGACAGGTCGAACTCATCCGCGACGATCTTCGCGATCTGCTCCTCAGGAATCTTCGCGGTCCCGAAGGTGAAGACCGCCACAGAGAATGGCTTGGGGTCGCCGATGGCGTAAGCGATCTGAAGCTCGCACTTGTCGGCGAGCCCCGCCGCTACGATATTCTTGGCCATGTAGCGGGTCATGTAGGCGCCCGAACGGTCCACCTTGGTGGGGTCCTTGCCGCTGAATGCGCCGCCGCCATGCCTCGCCAGGCCGCCGTAAGTGTCCACAATGATCTTTCGGCCGGTCAATCCGGTATCCGCCTGCGGCCCGCCGATCTCGAAAGCCCCTGTGCAGTTGAAAAGGAACTCCGGGTCGCCGTCGGGCAGCAGTTCCCGCGGAATGATCGGGTCAACCACTTGCTCGTACATCTCGCCCTTGATCGCTTCGCAGGAGATGCCGCGCTTGTGCTGGGCAGCCAGGAGCACCTTGGTTACCGCGACGGGCCGATCATCCTCGTACCGCACGGTCACCTGGGTTTTCCCGTCCGGGCGCAGGTAGTCCAATGCGCCGTTCTTGCGCACTTCGGCCAGCCGCTTGGCCAGCTTGTGGGCGAGGATGATCGGGGTCGGCATGAATTCGGGCGTCTCGTTGGTGGCGTAGCCGAACATCATGCCCTGGTCGCCGGCCCCTCCGCGGTCCACACCCATTGCGATATCCGGCGATTGGCCATGGATCGCCGTGAGGACACCGATAGTCTCGGAGTCGAACCCGTATTTGGCGCGGGTGTAGCCGATCTCTTCCACCGTCGCCCGGACCACATCATCCACGGGGCAATAGCAGTTTGTGGTCACTTCCCCCGCAACGATGCAGGTGCCCGTGGTAACGAGGGTCTCCACAGCCACGCGCACCGGTAGCTCATTGCCCTTGGCGTCCTTGTATTCGTGATGCGCCAATATGTAGTCCAGGACAGCATCGGATATCTGGTCGCACATCTTATCGGGGTGGCCTTCCGTGACCGACTCCGATGTCAGGTGGTATACCCTCGCCAACTTAGAGCCCTCCTTGCGGTGAGACTGCCTCGGGTCCGAGGAGCCGTTCGACCTCGTCGAGTATCTCGATGGCCACTTCCCGCTTTCCGGTCTTTTCAACGTGCCGCGCCAGGCCGTCCCGGGAGTACATGGCGATCTCGTTGGTGTCGGCGCCGAAGCCGGTGCCCGGAGCCGTAATGTCATTGGCGCAGATCAGATCAAGTGCTTTGGCCGCAAGTTTTGCCTGCGCATTCGCTTTCAGATTCTCGCTTTCGGCGGCGAAACCTACGTGGATCTTGCTCCCCTTCAGAGAGCTAACACTTGCCAGAATGTCCGGCGTTCCCACGAGCTCCAGGCTCGAAAAGCCGCCCGACTTCTTGATCTTCTGTTGCGCGGTCGCCGCAGGCGCGAAATCCGCCGGTGCAGCCGCGCCGATGAGGACGTCACAGTCATCGTAGGCCGCGAGCACCGCGTCCAGCATCTCCCGAGTGGTCTCCACGGATACAACCTGCGCACCCCATGGCGGCCGCAGTTCCGTCGGCCCGCGCACAATAGTCACTTCTGCTCCACGCGCCATGGCCTCCTGTGCCAGCGCGAACCCCATCTTACCGGAGGACGGGTTGCTGATGAACCGCACCGGATCGATCCATTCCCGCGTGGGCCCGCAGGTGATGAGCACCTTGCGTCCCTTGAGCTTGCTATCGATCGGCCCCAGGCCTTGGTCAATCGCATCCAGAATGTCTTCCGGCGGGCAGAGCCGTCCTTGTCCGGACTCCCCGCAGGCGAGATAGCCGCAATCCGGCCCCACGAACCCGTACCCCAGGTCTTTGAGTGTCTGCACGTTGCGAAGGTTGATGGGGTTCTCCCACATCCGCCAGTTCATGGCGGGGGCGAAGATCACCCTCCCTGCCGCCGCGCAGATCGTGGTGGTCAGCAGGTCGTCGCAGATACCCGCGGCCACTTTCGCGATCACATTGGCGGTGGCCGCCACAATTACGATAACCTCACCAAACTCCGCCAGTGAGATGTGCTGGATGTCAACGGTCGGGTAGGCGCTGAACATCTCGCTGGCCACATTACAGCCAGACAAGGTGCGCAACGTGGTCTCGCCGACGAACTCGAGAGCGCTTTGAGTTGCGATTACCCGCACCTCGGCCCCGGACTGCCTCAGGCGGCTGATCACATCGCAGGCCTTGTATGCCGCAATCCCACCGCAGACACCCACAACAACCCGCCGCCCCTGGAAGGTGGTGTGGCTCATCTTCAGCCCCCGCTTCCCAGAAGGCCCTTGACCAGCCCGTCGCGGTCAACACGAACAGCCCGGCAACCCTCAGCCACCAGAATAGCTTCCAGTTCGTCGGCCGCTTTCTTCACCGTTCCGTTCACGATCACGTACTCGAACAAGTCCATGTGGGCGATCTCGCGCCGCGCCGTATTGAGCCGCTGCCGAACTGCATCAGGCGACTCTGTCTCCCGGCCAACGAGCCTGCTCTCGAGCTCTTCCCAGCTCGGCGGCGCGATGAAGACCAACACCGCCCGGCGCCCAAGAGTGCAGCGCACTGTGCGTGCGCCTTGATAGTCAATTTCCAGGATGATGTCCTCCCCCGCCGCCAACGCATCCTCAACAGGCTTCCGGGGTGTTCCGTACGAAGTATCGGTATGGACAGTGGCCCATTCCAGGAGCTCGCCGGCGTCGCGCATGCGCGAGAATTCATCATGGGTGACGAAGAAGTACTCGACCCCATGCGTCTCGTTCTTGCGAGCCGCGCGGGTCGTGCACGAAATCGAGCGGCGCAGTTGAGGACGCCGCCGCATGAGTTCACGGATAACCGTGCCCTTGCCGACCCCGGAGGGGCCGGAGACCACCAGGAGAAGACCTTCGCGCTGCAACTTGCTCGCACCGGTTCAGGAGAGTAGAGTGCGCCCAGACGGTGAGGTCCGGCGCGCTCGAAGCGTAGGTTAGCACAAGCAAGGAGCATTGGCAAGCCACGAGCCGCCAATAAGAGAACATCCGTTCTGATTGACAGGCCGCAGGTGCTTCGGTATCATAGTAGTCCGTTGCCGGGTGGTGTAATGGTAACACAGCTGACTCTGGATCAGCCATTCAAGGTTCGAGTCCTTGCCCGGCAGCCAACCTCGCACACAGCGGCGCCCTGCTCAATGCGGGCGCCGTTCTCATTTTCCTGCACCTTTTCCCGCAAGGTTTCCACACGCCGCCCGGCGAAAGCAGCGACGACGCGTATCCCCGGCTGGAGACACCCTACCATGTCCACCAATGCTCAGACCCTGCATCAGTCAGCCGTCATCATCGACGCACACAATGACAGCATCGTCCGCCGCATGGAACGCGGCCTGCCCACCGATCTCGCGGTGCCTGTGCCCGAGTTCCATGTGGACCTGCCCCGCCTGCGCGAGGGCGGTGTGACCGCCATGTTCACTTACTGCGGCAGCACGGACCTCGTCAAGTCCCTCCAGCTTATCGACGCCCTGCATGCCATGGTCGCGGAGCATCCCGATGGGTTTTCCCTCGCACTGACGGCCAGCGACGTGGTTGCTGCAAAGGAATCCGGCCGTATCGGTCTCATCCCCCAACTTGAGAGCCTGACCTGCTGCATGGGCAGCCTCGAGGTTCTCCGCGACCTTTATCGCCTGGGGGTGCGCGTGGGCAATCTCACCCACGGCGAGGCGACCGAGCATGGGACGCAGAAGAAGCCGAGTATTTTCGACTACGTGGATGCGTCCGACCGCGAGACATTCCGCCGGCCCTACTACGGCCTCACCGACTTCGGCCGAGAGGCGATCCGCGAGATGAACCACCTGGGCATGGTGGTGGACCTTGCGCATGCCAGCGACGCGGCTTTCTACGAGGCGCTTGAGATCAGTACAACGCCCCCGATCTTCTCCCACGGTTCGGTTTTCGCGCTATGCCCCCATTCCCGCGGGCTGACGGACGACCAGATCCGTGCCCTCGCGGGAGCCGGCGGCGTTCACGGGGTGGCCTGCTACACGAGGTTCATCCACCGCGAGCACCCTGACATGAAGAGCCTCGTAGACCTCATCGAACACAGCATCAATCTCGTCGGTCCCGACCACGTGGGCATAGGCGCGGACTACGATGGCCTGCCGGACACGGAGATCCCTGTGCCACCTGATGTCGGGCGGCTGGGAGAAATCACTGCGGAAATGGCTTCGCGCGGCTGGGATGACGAGACAATTCTCAAGGTCCTCGGCGGGAACTTCATGCGCATTCTCACGCATGTACTGAAGTAGTGGGCGGTATGGATCGGCATCGACCCGATCACGCGGGAAAGGGAGACGATGACCATGAAAAAGGGAAAGTCGGGGAGCAATCCCGGGCGGTTGCTCCTCTTGATTCCGCTGCTGCTGGTGGTCGCTGTGGCCGTCAACTGGCCCGACATCTCCGCAATCGCCAGGGGCGAGAAGACGCTCAAAGGCGTAATCATGGGCAGGACGACCAATGCCTCGGCGGCGATGGAAGGGTGGAAGCTGCCCGAGGACATGGGCGCGGAAGACGCGAAGGTCACGGTGGAGATCTTCCTCCATCAGGGCGATGCCTGCCACGTGGACTTTCTGTATCTCGGGCAGAGCCTGGGCACAGTTGAGCCTGAGCGGCTGCGCGTTGACTTCGTCGACACCGGGAGCGAGGCGGGCCGGAAGCGCTTCTCGGAGCTCAGCGTGGGCTGCGAGCAGGGAATGGCGATCAACGGAAAGACAAAGTTCAAACTCCCGCCGCGGAAACCCAAGCCCGGCGCGGCAACAGACGCCGGGCAGGCTGCCACGCAGACCAATATGCGAGGCAGTGCTCCGACGGAGCAAGAACCTGGCAAAGAGCGCACCCTGTACCTCACCCTGGATGGCGGCTGGGACATGGCGGACCTGCACCACATGCTGAACGGGGAGCTCGAAGCTGCTTATGACGGCAAAGGCCTCAAAATGACGCCCGAAGAGTTCGAGACCCACGTCACTGCGAAGAGGGAGGAGTTCAGGACGAAGCTGGAAGAGGAGATGAAGGCGCGCAAAGAGGCCGCAAAGGACGAGGGGTAGACGAGGGTCTTTGCCCGCCATACAAGGCCCGGCTCACGCGAGCCGGGCCTTGTGGTTCAACACGCTGTCTCGCCCCTGTTACCTTCTTGCCTGCTCGAAGGCATACCCCGCGCGCAGTACAACATCCTCTGCGAAGGGTGCCCCCATGATCTGCAGACCGATGGGAAGGTGATCTTGCATCCCGCACGGCACGTTCATGGCGCAGATACCGGCGATGTTCACCGGAATCGTGCAGATATCCGCGAGTTTCATGGCCATCTGGTCGAACGCGCCGAAGTTCCACGCCACACAGGGGGACGTGGGCGAGAGCAGTATGTCGAACTTCTCGAAAGCCTCATCAAAGTCGCGCTTGATGAGGGTCCGCACCTGCAGCGCCTTCTTGTAGTAAGCGTCATAGTAGCCCGCGCTCAGGGTGTACGTGCCCAGCATTATGCGCAGGCGCACCTCATCCCCGAAGCCCTCCGCCCGAGTCTTTGAGTACATGTCGTGGATGTCATCGGCGGGCAGTTCAGTCCGGTGGCCGTAACGCACGCCGTCATAGCGAGCCAGATTTGACGAGCACTCCGCCGGGGCGATGATGTAGTACACGGGCAGCGAATAGTCAATGTTGGGCAGGCTGACCTCTTCACACTCCACTCCGAGACCCGCGAGGGTGTCCACCGCCTGCAGAATCGAATCCTTGACCGGCGCGTGGATACCCTCGCCGTACACCAGTTCCTTGACGATCCCCGCCTTGAGACCCTTCACGTCATCCCCAAGGCAGGCCAGGTAATCCGGGGGCTCCATGCTCGCACAGGTGGAGTCCATCGGGTCCGGACCGGCGATGGTCTGCAGGAGAAGCGCACAGTCGCGTACATCTCGGGCGAAGGGACCGACCTGGTCCAGTGAAGACGCATAGGCGATGACCCCGTAGCGCGACACGCGGCCGTAGGTGGGCTTCATGCCCACGATCCCACACAGCGACGCGGGCTGACGGATTGAACCGCCCGTGTCCGTCCCCAGTGCCAGGAAAGCTTCCCCGGCCGCAACCGCCGCCGCGCTCCCACCCGACGACCCGCCGGGCACCTTGTCCAGGTCCAGCGGGTTGCGGGTGATCTGCAAGGCGGAGTTTTCGGTGGAGGAGCCCATGGCGAACTCGTCCATGTTCGTCTTGCCCAGCATGGGCATGCCAGCCTCGTGGCACCGGGCCACCACGGTGGCATCGTACGGGGGCACAAAATTCTCGAGAATCCGGCTGCAGCAGGTAGTGCGCACGCCGCGGGTGCAGAAGAGGTCCTTGTGCGCGATGGGCACCCCGGCAAGCGGCCCAAGCTTTTCCCCCGCCGCGCGCTTTTCGTCGACTTCGGCCGCGGCGGCCTCGGCATGGTCCTGGGTAAGCAGGACGAAAGCCTTCACGTCATCCTCTACCTGCTCGATCTTGTCGAAGCAGGCGGCCACGGCCTCCCGCGCGCTCACCTCGCCAGACTGAAGTCTCAGGGAAAGCTCGTATGCACTCAGTTCGGTCAGAGACACGGTAGACCCACCTTCGCGATCAGTTCGCGGAAATCGACAGACGCATACCAGGTTACTCCTCGACGATACGCGGCACCCGGAAATACTCCTCGAGGCCGTCCGGAGCGTTCGCGACAACTTCCTCAACCGGCAGGGACGGGCGCACTTCGTCCTCCCGGTACACATTGCGCATGGGTATCGCGTGGGACGTGATCGGCACGTCGGTGGTGTCCAGTTCCTGCAGGGCGCGGAAATGCTCAAGCACCCGGTTCAAGTCCTGCCCCAAGCGCTCCAGCTCAGCTTCGGTGAGTGCGAGATGGGCGAGTTTGGCGACGTGCTCAACTTCCTGGCGTGAAATCGCGGGCATCGTGAATCACCTTTGCGAGGGACGAGAGGGACTGTGCGGATTGTAGTCTCGGGCGGGGCTAGCGTCAAGGAAGAGGATGGGGCCGCACCATGCGCCCCACGGTGTGCTGGTTTGAGGGAGCGCTGCTTCGGCCGCACCGAAAGCAGTGTCACCCGACCCGGTCCCCGGGACCGTCGGCCGAAGGCCCTCAGCCCCGTGCTTCAGCGCGGGGCGACATTGTGTCAGGGGCCCGTGCTTCAGCGCGGGGCGACATTGCGTCAGGGGCCCGTGCTTCAGCGCGGGGCGACATTGCACCACAGACGCCGCGCATCACACGTCCGTACTGTCCAAAAGCCCCCGGCGCAGAGCGCTCCGGCGCACCTGGTCCAACGAGATCTTATTGTCGCGGATCTCCAGGACCTGCTTGTCCTGCAGGGCAATCTTGTTGGGCTCCAGGTCGGTGAACAGCAGCACACCGGGGCCAACCAGGGAGTTCGGGCCGATCTTTACACCAGGCATCAGCGTGGTATTGCTGCCGGTCTTGCAGTTGTCGGCCATGATGCAGCCCAGTTTCGGCGTGCCTGAATCCATGCGTCCTTTGCCCACGACCTCAACCTGCACGTTCTCTTCGTCGAAACGGTAATTGGCCGTCACTGTGCCGGCGCCCAGAGAGCAGTAGTCTCCGATAACCGAATCCCCCACATACGAGGCGTGGGTCCAGCACTGCTCGCCGATGACTGAGCGCTTCACCTCTGTGCCGAAGCCGATGACCGTGCCGTCGCCGATAGACGAACAGGCGCGGATCAGGCAGTTATTGCCGATGACCGCACCGTTGCCGATGTAGCAAGGGCCCTGGATCACCGCATGCTCGAAGACCCGGACATTCTCCCCGATATAGATGTGGTCGCCCTTGAGCACCGAGTGTTCGGAGATCTGGGCGGTCTCGGCGATATACGTGGGCTGGTGGGTGAGGAAATACTCATTGAGCACCAACAGGTCCCAGGGGAGCTTGTAGGAGCCGAAGAAGTCGCAGTATTCCACGGCCTCCACCTTGCGGCCCTGGTCGATCATCTTCTGGATCGCCTGTTCGTACTGGGCGTCTCCGGGGGGGCACTGTCGGATGTATCCGAAGATGTCCGGCGAGAGCATGTACACGCCGATAACGGCGTTGTTGGAGGGCTCCTTGCCTTTGTCGGGTTTCTCAACGATGCCGGTCACCCGCAGCCCATCCCCGCTGGTGTCCAGGCTGAGTATCCCGAACTTCCAGGTCTCCTCAACGGGTTGGCATGCGAACACCGCGTCGGCATTGACGGCCACGGGGAGCATCTTCTTGACCAGTCCGGGGTCGAACACGTCGTCACCGTTACATACCAGGAACTTGCCGTCACTCACCCGGGCCTCAGCGCTGAGGAGCGCGTCGGCCATACCCTTGGGCTCATCCTGGCGCACATACTCAATGCTAACGCCGCTGTGGGATGAACCGAAATACTCCACGATCTGCTCGGACTGGTGGCCAATGACGACCACCGCATGACGGACCTCTGCGGCCGCAAGCTCCTCCAGGACGTACTGCATCAGTGGCTTGCCCAGGAGCTTGAACATGGGCTTCGGCTTGTTCACCGCAAGGGGGAAGACGCGTTTGCCCGTGCCGGCCGCCAGAATCACTGCTTTCATGACATTGCCTCCCGGACGAATTCCTTGCCCATGCTCACCAGTTGCTCCAGCCGTGACTCGTTGAACGCTTCGGCGTTCACCTTCATGTATGGCGATGTGCCGCTGGGGCGCACCAGGAGCCAGCCGTCCTCCCAGTCCACCCGCACCCCGTCGAGAGTACTGATACGGCCGTCGAGAGCGGACATCCGCTCCCTTATGCGGTCCATCACAGCCCGTTTCTCGCTTTCCGGGCAGTCAATGCGGTTCTCGGATGAAAAGATCGGAGCAATGAAGCTCAACTCCTCGCGCACCGTGTTGATGTCCCGGTGAGCGAGAAGGAATGTGGTCGTGTACACGGTGGAAGAGAAGAACCCGAATGCCGGCAGGATGAAGTGGCCACACTCCTCCACACCCGCGACCGCGCCTCGATCATGCACCGCCCGGGCAATGTGGATGTCGCCAACCACTGTCCGGTGGAATGCGCCCCCGGCCTGGACCACCGCATCCTCAATGTATCGGCCGGACTCCGCCGACCCCACGATTTCCCCCCTGCCCCCTGCCTGCTCCAGAGCGACCCTTGCCACGATGGCATTGGCCCGCTGGAAGCCCAGGAAACCCTCGCGGTCCAGGAACACGACCCGGTCATTGTCGCCGTCCAGGCAGATTCCCGCATCCGCCTGACTGGCATTGAGAAACTCGATGGTCTTCCCGAGCGTGGAAGGCATCGGCTCGACTACCCGGTCGCACTGTTCCACATCCGGGACGCAGTTGACTTCGAGCACATCATGCCCCTGGCGGCGCAGGAACTCGGGAAGGTGGGTGGAGCTTGGTCCGCAGGCGCAGTCCAGCACCAACCTCAGGGGTTCCCGCGGCGCCGGGCAGATACGGGCCAGGTGTTCGTAGAGGATATCCGCGCCGGGCAGGAACTCTTCGTCGCCCGAGACCCTTGCCCGACATTCGGTGGCGGCGTAGAAGCAGGCCTCGATGCTCTCCTGGTTCGCACACATACCGCGCGGGTCGCAGAGCTTGAACCCGTTATAGTTCGGGGGATTGTGGCTGGCAGTGATCATCACACCCGAGTCGAATCCAAGCTCCCGGGTAAGGAAGTAAAGACCGGGAGTGGAGATCACGCCCAGGCGGGTGACGTGGACGCCGCAGCGACGCAGCTCTCTCGCAAGGATCCCTTCCAACTCGGGACCGCTGCGCCGAGTATCGCGCCCGATGCACACGCGCTTGCCTTCACCGAGATGCTCGGCGAAAGCTGCGGCGAGACGGACCACGAGCGGCTCCGTGATCTCCTCGCCCACTACGCCTCTCACTCCACAGGAGCCGAAAAGCCCGTTCACGAACTTGTCAGGCAGCAATGAAGAGCACCCTCCCCAGTCGTTGAAGCCTGCAGGCCACCTCGGCACATGCGTCCTCATCTGCTATCCGCAACGCACGAGGGCTCTGTCCGGCCGGATATGAGAACCTGGTGCACGGAACAGACGGTGCAGCAGGGCAAAGGGTAATACAGATTCTGCGTCGCGTCAATTGCGAGAGGACCCGGAGCGCACGCAGGACCCTCGGTTTCGTGGGACGTTTGCCGGCCGGGGCCGAAGCCGCGTTCAGCGAGCCCTTTCCCCGGAACCGTTGTCTCACAGCCCACGGAGCGGGCCCGATCATCAGCGCTGGTCTTCCTGCGAATACCCCGTTGCCTCACAGCCCGCGGAGCGGGCGACAGCCTGTAGCTGGGGGCGGAAGCCCCGGACTGCCGCCCCGCGATGTGCCGTGAGCCCCCGAGGGGGGCGACAGGCCGTTCCCCGCACACTCGGGTCCGGCCGCCCCCCGGGGGGCAGGGCTCGACGACGGCGACGACATTCCCCACCTGCCCACCTGGGGGTGCCGTCAACCTCCTTGCCCGCTGTCACCCATCTATGTTACCGGCCGACATCGCGACAGGACCAAAGTATCTTAACAGCAGCCGGCCTTACGGGTTATACTGAGACACTGCTTGAAATGCGCCGCACCCCAGCCCACACGCAAGGGAGATTGCCATCGTGTCCGAACACAAGCATGTTTGCCCGACCTGCGGAGAATCCACCTGCGAAGCGGGGCACCTGTGCACCCCGGTGCAGGGAGACGAGCACCAGTGCGAATGGTGCGGCGCCATGATCGTGGATGAGCGCCACATGTGCAAGGGCAAGCTCCCCGAGGTTGCCTACATCTGCAATAGCTGCGGCCGCACAGCTGTTTCGCCCGAGTACCTGTGCAAACCCGAAAAGATCAGGTAGCCGTTGAAGATGACTTTCCGGGAGCGCCACCTGGCGACCTTCCGCCGTGAACCGGTGGACCGAGTGCTCTGGCAGCCACGTCTGGAGCACTGGTACGCCGTACACACCCGCAATGGCTCTCTGCCCGACCGCTATCAGGGCATCGGGCACCTCGAACTGTACGATGAGCTGAACTGCTCGCCTCGAACCTACTTCATGTTCAACCCCTGCTTCAAGACCATTCAGGAGGGCGACGTGGAGAGTTGGGGCGAGCAGGTTGGCGATACCTGCGTCAACACAGTTCGCACCCCCGTCGGCGAACTGCGCACAGCCCACCGCAATATCGGCTCCTCCCACATGACCGTGGAGTACCTCATCAAGACCCCCGCTGACATGAAGGTCCAGCAGTACCTGCTGGAACACCAGCGGGTGGAGTTCGATGAGGCCCTGTTCCGCCAGCGAGACGCCGAGCTTGGCGAGCGTGCCGCGCCCACCTGCTACCTGCCGCGCATCAACATCCAGCGGCTGTTTATCAACTTGATGGGTTTCGAGAACACGATCTACGCCCTTCACGACTGGCCGGATGAGACCCGGGCACTCATCGAGGCAATCAACAGAGCCGATGACCTCTTCTATGAGGCCGTGAAGGCGTCGCCTATCGAGATCATCAACTTCGGCGACAATGTGGATGGCAACATGCTGTCCGTTCCCCACTTCCAGGAGTTCGTCCAACCCTACTACCAGCGCCGTGCAGCTGAACTGCGTGCGGCAGGTAAGTACTGCCACCCCCACTGGGACGGGGCTCTCAAGACTCTCCTGCCCTTCTGCCGCGACTGCGGCTTCGACGGCTTTGAGGCTCTCACTCCCGAGCCTCAGGGCGACGTGACCATCGAGCAGATCAAGGAAGCTCTCGGCGACGACCTGATTCTCGTGGACGGCATCCCCTGCACCCACTTCCTGCCGCAGCACAGCTACCGCGAGGTGGAAGAGTTCACGCTGAGGCTTCTGAATCTGTTCGCCCCGAACCTCGTGCTGGGCATCTCCGACGAAATCTCCCCTCCGGGCGACATCGAAAAGGTGCGCCTGATCTCCGAGATTGTGGAAGGCTACAGCGTCTGAGCCGGCCACTGGGATCCACCCCACTGTTTACATCAGAAACAAAGCGGAAACACGCTGGAAAGACCGAGGAAACACCGCTTCCTTATGCTCATGCCCGTTGAAGACCGTCGCTACGGCGGGAACGAGCGTCAGGAGGCAGTGTCATGCAGCGGGTTGTCGTCGTCTTACTGATTTCCCTGATACTGGTGGGCTTGCTCGTACAGTGTAGTTGGGCTGAGGGCGAAGCCCCCACCCTGGAGAGTCTGGCGGCCACAGCGGCCGAACTGAAGACTGCCGCGGACACGGTGTGGGTTGTGATCGCGGCGGTGCTGGTCTTCTTCATGCAGGCCGGCTTCGCGTACGTGGAAGCAGGGTTCACCCGGGCCAAGAACGCCACGAACATCCTCACAAAGAACCTGGTGGACTTCTGCGTGGGCGCTCTCGCCTACTGGATCGTCGGGTTCGGCATCATGTTTGGCGCCGGGAACGCTCTCTTCGGCACCAGCGGGTTCTTCCTGAATGAGAGCAGCCCTGACACGTTCTCCTCCCTCAGCTGGACTGGTGTGCCCCTCGCAGCCAAGTATCTTTTCCAGCTCGTCTTCGCCGCCACCGCAGCCACCATCGTGTCCGGCGCCATGGCCGAGCGCACCCAGTTCCGGTCCTATCTTGTCTACGCCACGGTCATCTGCGCGGTGGTCTACCCGGTGAGCGGGCACTGGATCTGGGGCGGCGGCTGGCTGGCGAACCTGGGTATGTGGGACTTCGCCGGCTCCACCGTCGTGCATTCACTGGGCGGCTGGCTGGCGCTGATCGGCGCCTGGATGCTGGGACCACGCATCGGCAAGTATGACAGGGACGGCAAGACCCTGGCCATCCCCGGTCACAGCCTGCCCATGGCAACCCTCGGCACCTTCATCCTGTGGATGGGCTGGTTCGGGTTCAATCCCGGCAGCACCATGGCTGCCGACGCCGATGCGATCAGTCACATCGCCGTCACCACCAACATGGCTGCCGCGGCCGGAGCCATGGCTGCGTTGCTCCTGAGCTGGAAGCTGTACGGCAAGCCGGACCTGGGCCTGTCTCTCAACGGTGCCCTCGCCGGGCTCGTTGGCATCACCGCAGGCTGCGCCTTCGTCTCGCCACTATCCTCTGCGATTATCGGCATCGGTTGCGCGGTCGCGATGATCCTCGCGGTGCGTTTCTTCGACAGCATTCACCTGGACGACCCGGTCGGCGCGGTTTCGGTACACGGTGTCTGCGGCGCGCTGGGGACCCTCGCGGTGGGCCTCTTCGCTCAGGACCAGTTCGCTCCCGGCACCACGGGCAATGGTCTGCTGTTCGGCGGCGGCTCAGGGCTGCTGGTTGCCCAGGCCATCGGTGTGGCTGCGGTGTTCGGCTGGGCGGCGGTCACCGGACTCGCGATCTTTGGCACACTGCGGGCAACGCTCGGCCTGCGCGCCACTCCTCAGGAAGAGATCGACGGACTGGACATGCACGAGCACGGCGCGGCGGCATACACCGAGATCTTCGTCCAGAGCTTCCCAGGCCTGCCCACCGACATGCGAATCCCCGTGAGTGCGCTGCAGGAGGCCGAAGCCGTGCCTGTTGGCGATGGCATTAGCGAGAGCATCCAGACCCCGGCAAGCCCCCTGGCCCTGCTGACTGCCATCATCCGGCCCCAGGAACTGGAGCGGGTGCGGGTGGCCCTGGCATCAGCCGGCATCAACTCCCTGACAGCCACGGAAGTGCGGGGGAGCGGTCAGCAAGGAGGCTACAAGGAACGCTTCCGCGGTGTGGAATACACCGTCTCGCTCCTGCCCAAGGTACGCCTGGACATCGTGGTGCCCCAGGATAAAGCCCAGATCGTTGCCGACACCATCATGTCTGTCGCACGGACCGGCGCAGTGGGAGATGGCAAGGTCTTCGTGACGGCGGTGGAAGATGCCATGCGTATCCGGACTGGCGAGCGTGGTCTGGCCGCCGTCTGAGGGAGACACTGCCGCAAGCCGGACCGACGGTTTCCCCCGACCCTCGGGGGGCCCGGAGCGGGGTCCTCACCGCTGGATCCCTCCTGCTCCCGCTGGCAGTCCCGGCACAGGGACCCCGCTCCGGAATACTCAGTGCAGCGCAAGGCGCATCAATCGAGACATACCGCAAGGAGACAGTGTCATGACCCGTACAGTTCTGATCACAGTGGCCGTATCCCTGATCGCCGCCGGAACCAGTTTCGCAACCCCCTCAACCCTGGTCTGGATCCCTTCTACCGATATTCAGGGGCTGAAGACCTGGCATTTCGGGGTGGATGATCTCATCAACTACGGCAGCCCCGAGAAGATCAAGGCCGACGCCACCGTGGTCGGTCTCACCTACGGTGTGGCTGAGGGCTTCGAGGCAGGCCTGGACGTCTTCAGCGGCATCGACGACCCCCTGTTTCTCAACGGAAAGTGGTCATCCAAACCCTTCGGCAGCAATGGTGAATGGCAGGGCTCGCTGGGAGGCTACAACTTCGGCTTCGACAGCGCGACCTCGCCCGACATTCTTTATGCCCTCGTCAGCTACAAGCCCGGCAAGGACCGCTTCCACCTGGGCTACTTCATGGGCGATGATACGGTGATGGTGGACCCAATCACAGGGGCCGATGAGAGCGATGGCATCCTCTTCGGCTGGGACCGGTCTTTCGGCAACAAGTGGTGGGGTGCGGTGGACTACCAGGGCGGAGACAGCACTTACGGAGCGATGAGCTTTGGGGTGGCGTATACACTTTCGGACAGCGCGTCTATCCTCGCGGGCATGAACTTCTACAACAACCCCGCGATCGACGACACGGTGACGATTCAGTTCGACCTGAACTTCGATTGAGGGAATGGCAAGGCGGAAAGTCTCGGGGCTCTGCCCCGAACCCCGCTGGGGCCACAGGCCCCAGACCCCGTACCTGCAGCAGCCTCCGGACATTCCGGGGGCTGTTACAGATTCAGGTCCGCAATCACAAGATGCTCGCCCCGCGCGTCGGGGGCCTGCGCCAGGATCTCCGGCTCTGCTCCCACTTCCGTCGGGCGCGCGAAAACCATCGACTGTCCCTGGAACTCCAGACCCGCAAGACGCCCCACCCCCATCGCCTGTATGCCGGCGACACCAAGCTCCCGGCAGCGGGCGTAGAGCCCCTCACGATTGGACGCCTGCTCACTCTCGTCCCATTCCGCCGGGTTTGCCTGGGGCGAAGCGATCACCTGAGCGCCTTTCCCGGCGAGATGGGAGATGGTTGCCGGGTTCCAGACATCCTTACAGATGGCCACCCCCACGCGGGTCTCCCCGCAGTCGAAAACGCCCAGTTCCTCCACGCCGGCGGGCTGAAGACCCAGGTCCCGGGCTTCCATATCCAGCAATTCCACTTTGCAGGAGTCTACGATCCGGCTCCCGTCCGGCCCGAAAACGCGGGACAAATTGTGCAACGGCTTTGCATCATCTTTACCACAGGGCAGTGGCAGGCTCCCGGCCACGATGTGCAGGCCACATTCTCGCGCCGCGGCGGAGAAGGCGGCATTGTAGACCTCCTCCATGCGCGCGGCCTTGCCCTGAAAGAGTACCCGGGCCGGGTGGAATCCTGGCCGGAACGCGGCACCGGCGATCTGTTTCCAGTGGCGCTGAATGAGACCCATCGCGAGGCCAGTCACTGCGGTGGCGCGGGATGCCAGGTCGTAGTCGTCCAGACAGACCAGGGGCAGCCCCACATCCTCGGGGAACACCGCCAGCACCGCCCCGGCGTCCGAGGCGCGGCGGCTCCAGTCCATCACCGAACCCGCGAAGCCCGCTTCGTCGGGCCAGAAACGCACGGCCATCTGGACAGCAGCAACACGCATGGCAGCACTCCCTGGATGACGCATCCGGTGGGGCAGGTCACGGGCTCTTCCGCGTTCAATAGTACCATACGCGCAAGTCGGAAGGTACCCGCAAATGACTTGTTTCCGGAGGACAACCTCATGCCGAGGCTGTTGCGACCCGCCCTGTCGGCCACCATCGTCCTCACCGCATGCTGCGCCAGTGCCCAGTTGTACAGCGTCCAGGCGTCCTGCCCGGCCACCGTCTCGGTGCCCATTACCGGTGACAACGGGACTGTGTACCTGCGCAATGATTCCGCGCCATGGCGGCCCATCGATTTCACCCCGGCTGAGGGCCGCGTGGTCATCGCACTCGATCCGTCGCTCATGCCCAACGGCCGGGCGATGCTCCTCGTGAACCCGCCGCCGGGCATGGACATCGATGACGCGGACTCCCCTGAACTGCTGGCCCTGCGCGTGGACGCAGCCTGGCTCGAGCCGGCCGCCGAGAGCTTCCTCGGAGCCAGCAAGACCGCCCCGCGACGCATCCTCTTCATCGCGCGCGATTCCGACAACGCCCTCGCGCCCGGAAGCGCCAAGGTCTTCCTGAATGGCCGTGAACTGTCCCGGACCCGTGTCGAGTCCCGGCCGGACGGGTCCCTGTGGGTCCGCGCGAAGCTCCCCGCGGTGGATTACGGCAGCCACGAGGTCCGGTACTGGGTGACGGACAACTCGCCGCAGCGCAACAGACTGGAGGGCATCGTGAAGTTCGCCCGCCAGGACCTGGACAACTTCGCACTGGCCGCCCACGGAACCACGATGACCGTGGACAGCAGCTTCCCGGGCTATGAGTCAACGGCGCCGCTCCAGGACGGGAACACCACGCTGCCGGGCGATACCTTGCCGGGAACCATTACCTGGGCTTCCGCCGAAACCGACTCCCCACACTGGGTGGAGATCGACCTCGGCCGCGAGCGCACAGTGCGGGAAGTGACGGTCTACTGGGCGAACTACACGGACCGGCTCAACACATCGCATACCGTCGAAGTGCAGGTGCCGAAGACTGACGGCTGGCGGAGTATCTACAGGTCACCCTCCACCGGCGAGGCGCCTGCGCAGCTGACGACATTCACCTTCGAGCCGGTGACCACCCGGCGCCTGCGGATCTGGCAACCCGCCGGCGGCGGGGGCATCCACCGACCCAACCTGATGTGGCTCGCGGAGGTCGAGGTACGATGACGCTCAGCGAAGAGCAGGCCTTGTGCATTCTGCTCCTTGTCACGCTGGCCGCGCTTCTGCCGGCCTGGTGTCAGGCGGCGAGTGTACCCTCCGATGACGTACTCCTCTACTGCGAGGTGGAAAAGTTCGGGCTGGTCCGTGACCTGTCGCCCATCGAAATACCCGGCGCATCAGGTGGGCAGGCCATGCAGATGACCCGATCCACCAGCGGCGTATGGGCCGTAATGGGATTCGAGCCCGGGGAGTATACATTGCTCTTGCGCGTGTGGGCTCCGGCGGGAGACCAGGACGGCTTCTTCGTAGATATCCGCGACAAGCGCGACCGACGTGTCCCCCCGACACAGAGACGCTGGCATACCATGGCCTACAACATCACCGTGGACGCGCCTGAACAGGTCCTGCTGGCCGCGGTCGCCCAGGAACTCGGATTCGTGGTGGATCAGGTGGCGGTGGTGCGCGGGACTTTCCAGACCGACCAGGTGCGCATGGAGGACCTGCCCGGGAAGCCGGGGGAGGGCATTGCGCCCGATCCCGATGCGCTGCCCCGGATGGAGACCAGCGCGCGCCTTGCGAGCCTCCCTGTACCGGGAACTCCCCCTGCCCAGGATGTGGTCTTCGCTGAAGACTTCGAAGGCCGGTTTACCGGTGCGAAAGGCGTCACAGCGCTTGTGGATGGCCCCACCGGCAAGGCACTCAACTTGGGCGTACCTGACGGCCGGTTCGTGGTGAGCCTGGGCGCCCTGGACCTCGGCCCCACGGGCACCGTGGAGTTCCGGGTGAAGCCCCGGGAGGCCCAGCAGTTGTGGTGGGATCAGGGCTGGCATTACCTGCTGCACCTGGAGCCTGCATCGCCGGATGGCTCCGGCGTCTCGCTGGGCCTGTACCGCCGCCCGGATGTGCAGTTGCGGCTGGAAGCGAAGTCAGCAGACGAGAAAGAGACCGAAGGTGCGAATGTGAGCACTTCGGGTCTCGACAACACCGCCTGGCACCACATCCTCGTGTCATGGGACCTCACCGGCGAGCGACAGCGTTTGTGGCTGCTGGTGGATGGCGACGGCAAGCAGGTGGAGTTCCGGCGGAAGCTGGCGCCCGGCGCATTCAGGCAGCTTGAAATTGGCAATTCGCCCGAGTCTTCCGGCCTGCCGTACTTGTTCCTTGACGGCGCCATCGACGAAGTGCGCGTTTCAAAGGAGAGCGTCGCTGGAAAGCTCGCGGCGCAGTAAGCCGGCCGGCGACGTATGCGCGTACAAGGAAGGTGGAGACCATGAGAGTTTGCATACCGGCGGTTCTGCTGGCATCGGTTCTTTGCGCCGGGGTCTGGGGCCAGGATGACGACCTCGCTGCGCAGGCGTCGAAGGCCCTTTCGGCGGCGGTGAAGTACCTCACGGAGACGATTGCCGTGGGTGGCGGGTACCTGGGCAGCTACAAGATCGACCTGCAGACCGGCAAGTTCGTGGACCAGTGGGGCGAAGGACACGCTACCGCGGACCAGAACTGGATTCAGCCCCCAGGCTGCCCCAGCGTAGGCTTCTCCTTCCTGCGCGCCTGGCAGGAGACCGGGGAGCAGCAGTACCTCGACGCCGCCGTGCAAGTGGCGAACTCGCTGGTGTACGGGCAACTGGAGTGTGGCGGCTGGGACTACATCGTGGACCACAGTCCGGCCGGTGCGGTGGCCTGGTATTACCGCCACAACCGCAACTCCCAGGACCCGAAACTCAAAGGTGGCCGCAATCAGGCGACCTTCGACGACAATGTGACCCAGCACGCTACTCGGCTCCTGATGGCGGTGGATCTTGCGCTGGAGCAGAAGAACGCAGCAATCCACGAGGCATCATTGGCGGCAATCGAGTTCATCCTCCAGGCCCAGCTGCCCAATGGTGGCTGGCCCCAGCGATCACCCTTGAGCAGTCGCGGATACAGCCGCTACGTCACTTTCAACGACAACTCGATGGCCGACTGCATCGACGTGATGATGCGGGCCTGGGAGGCTTACGGGGACCCGCGCACCAGGGAAGCCGTGGTGAAAGCCGGTCAGTTCATCATCGACGCGCAACTCCCGGGACAACCCACCTGGGCGCAGCAGTATGACGAGGACCTCAAGCCCGCCTGGGCCAGGAAGTTCGAGCCCCCGTCGGCCTGCAGTTCTGAGTCGGTAGGCGTCATGCGCACCCTCGTCCGCATCGCGACATTCCTGCAAGACGAGCGCTACCTCGAGCCCCTCCCCGCGGCCTTCGAGTGGTTCCGCGTCTCTGAGCTCACCGGCGCGGACAAGGGCAAGTGGGCGCGCTTCTATGAGCTCGGTACCAACAAGCCCCTGTACTTCACCCGCGACACCTACCTGCTCACCTACGACGACAGCGACTGCCCGACACATTATTCCTTCAAAGGCGCCTACAGCCCGGCCGACGTCCAGCGCGAGTATAACCGCATCATGGAGATCGGTCTTGCGGCGTATGCCGAGGAGCGCTCTCCCAAACCTTTGACCCCCCAGGCGAGGGCGGCCCTGGCGAAAAACCTGGAAGGGCGGGTCCGCCAGACCATCGACAGCCAGAGTGACCTCGGCTTCTGGGCGAAAGGCGACATGATCGACATGAGCGTTTTCGAACGGAACATCGAGCTTCTCGCCCAGTACCTCGGCCTGGTGAGGGATCATTAGCCAGCTTCCGGGCATTCCGGAACCACGTCGCCGCCCCAGAGGTTATCCCAGTGGACGCGCATGTTTGCGCACCGCACCGCCGCACTCATCCCTGCAGGGGGCACCCACCCAATGAACAGACTGCTGTGGCTCCTGGCCCTGGTCGTTGTCGTGACGCTCGCCACCATCGCCGGTTGCAGCAAGAAGGTCGAAGAGCCCGTCGCCATGGAACCGGACGCGACGGCTTCGACCGGCACCCAGGCTGCCGCGCCTGCGGAACCTGCAGCTGCACCAGCCGCTAGTCCCCAGCAGGCTCAACCCGCCGCGGGACAGCAGGCGCCCGCACCGGCTCAGCCCGCTCAGACGGCAGCTGCGCCCGCACCTGCGGCACCGCAGGCGACACAGGCCGTGAAGACCAGCGGCGGAGCTGACTGGCCCAACTTCCGGGGCCCGAACCTGGACGGGATCGCCCCGGACACGGGCATCAACAAGGACTGGAAGAGCCGGCCGCCACGGGAATTGTGGCGGGTGAACATGACCGACGACGGATACGCGGTCCCATCGGTGGCAGACGGCAAGGTCTTCGTGATTGACCACCAGGGCAGTGAGGACATTGTGCGCGCCCTCGACCTGAACAGTGGGCAGGATGTCTGGACTTTCCGGTACGCCGACACGGACCAGGCAAACTACGGCTTCGCACGTGCCGCGCCGACCTACGCCAAAGGCAGACTGTACACTCTCAGCCGCCTGGGCATGCTCCACTGCCTGGACGCGAAGACCGGCGCGAAACTCTGGGCGCTGGACATCGTCGACGAGTACGGAGGACAGCGGCCGAAGTGGGACTACTCGGGCGCGGTGCTGGTGGACGGCGACAGACTGGTCCTCTGCCCTGGCGGGAAGACGGGCGTGGTGGCGCTGGACCGTGAGAGCGGCAAGACCCTCTGGACCGGCGGCCTGCCCGGCGCTCCTGGCTATGCAATGGCCGTTCCGGCGAAAATCGGCGGCAAGCCCCAGTATGTGTGCTTCTCAGCCTACGGTCTGTACGCAGTGGACAAGTCGTCCGGCAAGACTCTCTGGCAGTTCCCATGGCCCACAAACGCTGATGTGAACGCGGCGACCCCGCTGGTCATCGGCGACAGTGTGTTCATCACCAGCGGCTACAGGGTAGGCTGCGGAATGGTCACGGTGGGCGGTTCCGCACCGTCCCTCGCCTGGCGGAATGCTGAGCTTCAGGCCCACTTCAACTCCCCTGTCCTGTACAAAGGCCACATCTACGGCATCGGAGACCCCGGCGTGCTCGTATGCATCGATCCCAAAACTGGTCAGGCCCTTTGGAAGCAGCGCGGGTACGAGAAGGGCGGGATCACCGTAGTGGACGGGGTACTGATCGCGGTGAAGGGCGGCAATGGTGAGGTCACCATGGTCAACGCCGTGCCCGACGGCTTCCAGGAACTGGGCAGGATCCGGCCACTGGGCGGGCAGAGCTGGACCCCGCCGGTAGTAGCCCGCGGCAAGCTGATCATCCGCAACACCAAGGCTCTCGCCTGCCTGGACCTGATGTAACCCCGCCGTGGTCCAGCAAGCCGCGCAGTCGCAGCTGCACGGCGCCTGCGCTGACAGCCGATCCTCTACGGGCCTGACGGAGCCTCCCGCCAGGCCCGTTGGTTCTGTCATTGGGCTTTTTCTCGGGGCCGGAATCCCCCAGCTTCGGCCGAGGGCTATAGGCGGACGGCTTCTGCCGGAGCCTGACAGCCCACGGCACGGCTTCAACACCACGGGAACCGAACGCTGGCCGCACAAGAGGCCGGCAAGCCGCTCACGTAACCAATGCTCCTGCCTCCCACCTTTATGCACCCACGGTTTTGTGCTATAGTCTCAGCATGTCGGGTTGTTCGCCGCGGTGAGCGGACGGACTGTGGGTCACCCAACCATCCATCACAGCATTGCATCACACGACTGGCGGGTGGACACCTTGGCGAAGGCACGCGCGGAGGAACCGCGGAGCGAGGACTCGCTCAAACGCGACGCCATCGCAATCGGTCTTGCAACACTGGGTGCGTTGGTCCTGGTCAGTCTCGTCTACCAGGGCGACGCCATGGGCCTTCTCCCCGCCCAGATATCCCTTGCATTGCGCACGGCTGTGGGTCTCGGCGCATACGCCGTGCCCGTGTGGATCTTTGTGATCGCCGGGTTCTACGGCTTCGATACGCGCCCATTCGCGGGCAGGAGGGTCCTTGTTGGTACCGCACTCCTGGTGCTGGCATTGCTTGTATTGTTGCAGCTTCGCGTCAGCGCGAACTGGCATGTGATTATGTCTGACCCCAATGATGTCCTGGCCGGGGGCGGGTACATCGGCGCGGCGCTCGCATACATCCTCCTGCGTCTTCTCGGGGTGCCTGGAGCCTACATCATCGTTGTCGGGACAGTGCTCTTAGCCGTGGTGCTTCTCAGCCAGTGCACTACTCGTGAACTCCTGTCATCACTGGGCGTCAGCGTCGCCAACGGGGGCAACTACGTGCGAGCCAAGGCCCGGGAAGTATCCCGGAGGCCCAGGGTCGTGCGACCTCCCACGCCGCCCAAGGCCCCGAAGGAGAAGAAGCCGCGCCGGCCCAGGGTGGACCTCGACGACGACGGGGCGATGCCGTCTCCCATGCCCGATCCCGAGCCGGTAGTCGCCCAGGCTGCCTCCTTGGACAGCGAAGAACCACCCGCGGCTGAAACGTCGCCGATGCCCGAGCCTCCTGCGCCGAAACGCCGGAGGGCGCGCATTCCTTCTTCATCCCGCAGGGCTCCCGAGGGCCAGCCGGCTCTCCTGCGCAACTCCGACCTGTTCGCGCTCCCATCGATTTCCATGCTCAGCGAGGTGGACGACTGCGTGGAGAGCGCCGAAATGCGGGAGGAAGCGGCGGAGCAGATTATCAAGCTCGAAGACACCCTGGAGAGCTTCAACATCACCGCGAAGGTGACCCACTACGAGCGCGGTCCAGTTCTGACGCGGTACGAAGTGGAGCCCGAACGGGGCATCCGGGTCAATCAGGTGGTGCGTCTCGCCGACGACCTGGCGATGGCGTTGGCGGCGGTGGATGTGCGCGTCGAGGCGCCGATCCCCGGCAAGTCCGCGATCGGCATTGAAGTGCCCAACCCGACCCGAGCGACGGTGGGCTTGCGGGCCATATTGGAGTCCGACAGCTACCAGCGTCACCCATCCAAACTCGCCTTCGCACTGGGCCGCGACATCGCCGGCAAGCCCGTGGTCGCCGACCTGGCCGCCATGCCGCACATGCTCATCGCGGGAGCAACTGGCGCGGGCAAGAGCGTCTGCCTCCACTCGCTCATCGTCAGCTTGCTCATGCGCGCCACGCCCGACGAGGTGCGCCTGATCATGGTGGACCCCAAGCGCGTTGAGCTTGCCGTATACGACGGCATCCCGCATCTCATGGCTCCTGTGGTGCACAGCGTCAAACAGGCGGCGGACGTCCTGCGCAAGGCGATCCGCGAAATGGAGAAGCGCTATGACCAGTTCGCGCTCAAGGGCGTGGTGAACCTCGCGGAGTACAATGACCTGGCTTCCATGCCCAAGGAGCACGTGGTGGACGAGTTCGACCCGCTCCCCCACGTGGTCATCATCATCGACGAGCTCGCGGACCTGATGATGCAGGGACGGGCTGAATTCGAGTTCTCTATCTGCCGCCTCGCCCAGCTTGCGCGAGCGACTGGCATCCACCTGGTCCTGGCGACTCAGAGGCCCTCGGTCAAAGTCATCACGGGGAACATCAAGGCGAATATTCCGTCCCGCGTCGCTCTGGCGGTCGCGTCGCTGCATGACTCTCGAACGATCCTCGATGGTCAGGGCGCGGAACGCCTCATCGGCCGGGGCGATATGCTCTTTGCGCCCCTCGATGCCAGTAAGCCGCGCCGCATTCAGGGAGCGTTCGTGGAACGGCAGGACATCGAGCGCGTGGTCCGCCATCTGCGGGATCAGGGCGAGCCGCAATTCGACATCATCCCCGAGGTCCCTGAAGACGAAGAAGACTTCTCGGGCGAGATGGAAGCCAGCGACGAACTGTTCGCCGCCGCCGCTGAATATGTCATCGCCGAGCAAGAAGCCAGCGTCTCAATGATCCAGAGGCGATTCAAGGTAGGCTATGCCCGTGCCGGCCGCCTCATCGACATGATGGAGCGCAGGGGCATTGTCGGCCCGCACGAGGGCTCAAAACCGCGCGTTGTGCTGGTGGCCCCGAACATGGCAGGGGCACTATTCGGAAAGCCGCCGGCTGAGCAGGACGATGACGATGAGGCCGAGGAGCTGAGCCTTCCGCCGCTGGACGACTTCACCCTCGACGACGAGGACGATGAGGGCTGCAGCGACTCAGGGGAAAGCGACCACGGGTAGCTTCCGGCGCAGGCGCCACCGGGCTGCCGAGCCGCCGGGCCAGGTGCGAACCTGGCCCGTTTTCGCCGAATCACAAGACCCCAACACGGTCGTAGCGAGATGAGCAGATGGCAGAGAGACCCCTGTCAAGCCGCGGCGAGGGCGCTCTTGAAAAGCCCCCCACGGAGCAGAAACAGAACACCGGCGACCTCAATGACCTCTCAGGGCGCGAATGGATCAAGCGCACCAAGTCGTGGTTCGTCTGCGATTCCCGGCGCTACTACCGAAACCGGGACACCGAACTCCACCCGGCCCGGTACCCCGAAGAGATGGTCGCCGAATTCCTGGAGTTCTTCACGAAGCCCGGGGGCTGGGTACTCGACCCCTTCTGCGGCAGCGGGGCCACGCTGGTAAGCTGCGTTGAGACCGGCCGCCGCGGTATCGGCATTGAGCTTTCGCCCCGCTACGTCCAGGTGGCACACGACAGGCTGGCAAAGCTTGCCGGTCCTGACGTGGTCCGAGTCCTCCAAGCGGACGCGCGCCAGGTTGACGATCCTGTACTCTGGGAGGGCATCGTCGGGCCAAGCCTGTCGACCTCCGGCCTGCCCCGATTCGACTTCATCATGACATCGCCGCCCTACTGGGACATGCTTCACAAGAGCCGCGGCGGAGTAGAATCGACCCACAGGATGCGCGAGAAGAGGGGCCTGGATACCCGCTACAGCGAAAGTGAAGGCGACCTGGGGAATATTGGCGACTACGCAGAGTTCATTGAACAGCTCGGCCAGGTCTTCGACTCCTGCGCCCGGTTGCTCAAGCCGAGAAAGTACCTGGTGTGCGTTGTTCAGAACCTGCGGACGCCCGAGCAGGAAGTGAAGCCTCTGGCGTGGGACCTTGCCCGGCGAATCTCGCAGACCCTGAGCTTTCAGGGAGAGCGAATCTGGTGCCAGGACAGCAAGCCGCTGGGGATCTGGGGGTTCCCGTCGCGCTTCGTTGTGAACTACCACCATCATTATTGTCTGGTCTTCCAACGCAGGGAGCAGGACTGAGCAACGGGGACAAGCGCGGGATGTGCACGGCAAACGGATTTGGGGGCCCGCCAACCAGGTGCGAGATGTCATCGCCCTGCGAATGACGAGGCCCCGCACGGACAGATGGTGGGGGCCCTCCGGTAGACTTCGTCCGGGAGGACCACCGGACCGAAGGTCCCACAGACCCGGGCTTCAGCCCGGGGCATCTCCGGCAGACTTCGTCCGGGAGGACCGCCGGACCGAAGGTCCCACAGACCCGAGCTTCAGCCCGGGGCATCTCCGGCAGACTTCGTCCGGGAGGACCACCGGACCGAAGGTCCCACAGACCCGGGCTTCAGCCCGGGGCATCTCCGGCAGACTTCGTCCGGGAGGACCGCCGGACCGAAGGTCCCACAGACCCGGGCTTCAGCCCGGGGGCCCACGCGACTGATAACGCGGGAGACACGCATGACGCGCAGAGCAAAGGTGGCGCTGGTATCCCTGGGCTGTCCGAAAAACCTCGTGGATTCCCAGGTAATGCTCGGGATCCTCGAGGCCGCGGGCTATGAGATCGTGGACGACACTGAGGACGCAGACGTCGCGATCGTGAATACCTGCTCGTTCATCGCGCCGGCAGAGGAAGAGGCTATCGACGCCCTGCTCGACCTTGCGGACCTGAAGCAGAGCAAGCTCAAGGCGCTGATCTGCGCAGGCTGCCTTACTGAGCGTCACGGGCACGAACTGCTTGACGAGCTCGCAGAGGTGGACGCTTTCGTCGGGGTCGGGGGCATCCCGACCATCGCGCAGACGGTCGCAAGGGCACTAGCCGGCGAGCGTTTCCTCGTCGAGGCATCCCGAGACTACCTCTACCGCGGCGAAACCCCGCGCCTTCATACAGGACGCTCCTGGCTGTCGTACCTGAAGATCGCGGACGGTTGCGACCATCAGTGCGCCTTCTGCACGATCCCTTCAATCCGCGGCGACTACCGGAGCGTCCCCGTAGCTGACGTGGTCGCCCAGTTCGAGGAACTTGTACGCGAGGGGTTCAGCGAGGTCACGCTCATCGGCCAGGACACGTCCGCATACGGCCGTGACCTGCAGCCGCGCGCGACACTTCTTGAGTTGCTGGACCGCCTGTGCGAAGTCGGGTATGATGGTTGGTTGCGCCTGCTATATCTCTATCCATCCCTGGTCACCGACGACTTGATTGCCCGCATCTGTTCGGGCCCGCCCTTGGTACCCTACTTCGACATCCCGCTGCAGCACGTCTCGCGCGATGTCCTGAAAGCCATGCGCAGGGCGGGCAGCGCCGAATCCTACCTGGAACTGGTGGGGCGAATCCGCAGGGCGGATCCGCGGGCCGCGATCCGCACCACCTTCATCGTCGGCCATCCTGGCGAAACGGAGCAGGACTTCGAGGCCCTGCTTGAGTTCGTCGGCACCGCGCGTCTGGACCGCGTGACGGCTTTCGTCTACTCTCCCGAGGAGGGAACCCCCGCCGCGGAGATAGACGAGCAGGTGGATCCCCAGGTTGCGCTGGAGCGCTTCGACGAACTAATGCGGGTACAGGAGGAAGTCTCTTTGGAGATCAACCGCGGCTTCGTCGGCGAGGAGATGCGGGTGCTGCTCGAAAGCCCGGCCGACCGCCAAGACCTGTGGTTCGGGCGCACGTACCGGGATGCCCCCGATGTGGATACCCAGATCCGGGTGGACACGCGCGGTTACGCGGGGAAGCTCGAGCCCGGAGACTTCGTGCAGGTAGAGATCAAAACGGCGGAGGTCCACGACCTTCAGGGGAGAATAGTGGACATTTCGGCGCCAAACTCGGAGAAGGAGCACTGACGCGATGGGTACTGCCGCACAGTACGCGCGACGCCGTCTGGGTGACGCGCTGTACGAAGTGATGCTCTACCAGACCGGGCCGACACGGGCATCTTTCATTCTGCACGAATTGCCGCGCTCATCGGGATTCACATCCACTGCGGCCCGTGAAGCGCTGGAGACCGATCCCAGGTTTGTAGAAACAGACGGGCGCTTTGATCTGGCGATCCGGGACAGAGTGTCCGGACAGAACTTCAACTCCGCCGTGGTGGCGGTACTCGAAGACCTCGGCAGACCTGCCCCCGAGGGAGCCCTCGCCGCGTTCTTCGGGGGCCTGACCCACCGCGACGCCGACTACTACACCCAGCTCTTCCAGCGCCTGTCCGAGCGCGGAGATGTGCTGGCTGTTCTCGAGGGCCGGGTCATTCCCCTCGACTGGCTGCTTTTCCCGGACGGTGAGAATGAGGACGACGTGCTCTTCTTCTGCAACCTGGAGGGGAACGAGGAACTCCAGCTCTACCGGCCTTTCCTCTCCGACGATGCGCTGCGCGGCGAGACCCCGCTGGAGACCGCAGTGAACCTGGTGTCGGCTGCCGGCGACGAAATCAGCAACAGGATACTGGGGTTCTTCGTGTATCGCCTGCATCCGGGAGACTTCGACCCGCTCGCGCTTCTGCGCGACATGCTGGCCGACGAGCGCCTGTTCGCCGCGCCAGGGTTGCGCTGGGTGCCGGGGGATGTCCGAGAGCAGGTGGACCAGGAAGTGAGGAAGCTCAACCAGGCCGCTCGCGGGGCCGAGCCCGTGCCGGTGCTGGATGTAGACCTTGCAACCCTTCTCAATGAGCCCCTGCCCGCCGACCATCCCGGGTACTACATCGAGGACAACGACCTGACCATGATCTACCAGGTCGTCCACGAGTCCCCGGAGCCGGTGTCCATTGAGACGCTGCTTTTCGAAGTCCTGGAGCTTTTCCCGGACGATGCCGACTTCCTGCCGGCTGCCCACTCAATCTATGGTCTGCTGCATGAGGACCCCTCCATCATTGATGTGGACCTGGTCAGGTTCGCAGGCCGCGGTGCGCTGCCGGCGTGGGTGAAAGAAGTGCCCGAGGTCCTCATCCCCCGTGTGGATTCCCCCCAGGACGTCGTCCTGAGCCTCGAGGGACTCGACAATGGGCTCGCGGCGAAGATCCAGGACGCTTACCACGAAGATGTCATGGACGACGACGTGGTGGTCACCGCAGATATGAAGACCGTTGATGAGACAGTCTACACCCTGCCCCCACATCATCTCGAAGCAGGCACCATGCGGTTGCGAAAAATGGACCGAGGCATGTTCCGGGTGTCGGAGGCCGCCGCGCCTGCCAGGTTCATGGACACCGAGGGCAATGCGGTTGACGCATGGATCAACGCGGACACCAAACTGATCCTGGGCCTGGGCGACCTGTACGCCAATCTCGGGGTCCAGGCGGGCGACGTTATCAGCATCACCGCGGGCGAGGAGGCTATGGAGTTCGTTGTGGAGCCTGCCGGGGAAGATGATGCCTGGGGGCTCACTCCACAACGTCTCACCGAACTGCAGCAGATGCGCACGCAGGCGCAAGCCGAAGGCTGGTCACTGTTCAAGGCGCTCTGCGAAGTGATGACCGCATTCCCCGATGGGATGGACTTCGAAGCCGCCTTCGGACAGGTGAACGTCATCAAGCGCGCCACGCGCCTGCAGGTGGCCTCGCTATTGAGCTACTACCTGTGCTTCCGCCCCGCCGATGAGACGGGAGAGGCATGGATCTTCGCACCGCGCGCGGTGAACGCGGGTACGGTGCAGACCAAGAACCGCTACATCATCAAGGACTGGGGAGCCGCCGTCTGATGGCCAAAAAGATACGCACACGTTTCGCCCCTTCACCCACGGGCTACATGCATGTGGGTAATCTGCATACCGCACTGTTCTCGTGGCTGACTGCCCGGCACGGCGGCGGTGAGTTCCTGCTGCGGATCGAAGACACCGACGAGGTCCGCTCCACACCGGAAGCGCTCTCGGTCATCTACGAGGGCCTGCGCTGGCTGAACATGGACTGGGACGAGGGCCCCGATATCGGCGGCCCATTCGCGCCCTATGTGCAATCTGAGCGCCTGGACATCTACGCGAGTCACCTGGACAAACTAATGGCCGCTGGGATGGCGTACGAGTGCTTCTGCACCCCCGAGGAACTCGAGGAGCAGCGCACCGTCATGAAGGCCCGCGGGCTGCCCCCGAAATACACCGGCCGATGCGCCCAGCTCACCGATGCCCAGCGCCAGGCATACCGGGATGAGGGCCGCCGGCCATGCGTGCGGTTCCGGGTCAAGACAGAGGGCGCGACGGTCATCGATGACGTGATCCAGGGACGGGTGAGTTACGAGAACAATCTCATCGCAGACCCGGTGATTGTCAAAACTTCGGGCTACCCGACATTCCACTTCGCGGTGGTTGTGGATGACGCGCTGATGGAGGTCTCCCACGTCATCCGCGGCGTGGAGCACCTGCCCAATACACAGATCCACATGCAGCTGCAGGAGGCGCTGGGCTTCCCCACGCCCGTCTACGCTCACCTGCCCATCGTCCTCGGCCAGGACAAGTCAAAGCTGTCCAAGCGTCACGGAGCGGTGGCGGTCACAGACTACGCCGAGCAAGGATACCTCCCCGAGACGATGTTCAACTTCCTCGCGCTTCTCGGCTGGTCGCCCGGCGACGAACGGGAGATACTGGAGCGCCAGGAGATTATCGATCTATTCAGCCTCGAAAACTGCTCCAAAGCCCCAGCCGTGTTCGACCTCGGCAAAGCCGAGTGGATGAATGCTGAGTACATCAAGATCACGCCGCTGGACCGCCTGGTCAGCCTAGTACTCCCGCGCTTGCAGAGAGCGGGGCTCTTCGAGGAAGACCCGTCGCCGGAACGCCTGCAGTGGCTGGGACAGGTTATCGACCTCATGCGCGAACGCGCCCGGCTCCTGGATGTTTTTGAGACCTGGGCAAAGTACTTTTTCACCGACGACTACGAGTTCGAGGACCGCGCACGCGAAAAGTGGCTTGGTAACCCGCAGACCGCCGATACACTGCGCCCCCTGGCAGAGAAGCTGTCAGCACTCGAAGATTGGACTGCCGAGACGCTGGAGGCGGCGGTCCGCTCCCTGGCTGAAGAGCTTGGGGTCAAGGCGGGTAACGTGATCCACCCGTGCCGGGCGGCGGTATCCGGAACCACGGTGGGCCCCAGCCTTTTCCACATGCTGGAGATTCTTCCGAGGGAGACTGTAGTATCCCGGATCCAGCGGGTCGCCGAAATGGTGGCGCGTGGAGAGCTGGCGCCGACAGGCAGCGGCGAGCATTGACCGATCGGGGGCCACGGGCCCGCGATGCAAGGCCGGCACTGCCAATGCAAAGTAGAATGGCCCGGCACCTTGCCCTATGAGTGGCGGAAACCTATAATATTGGTCTGTTCTGGCGGAATGTGGAGGTTGGGTGGCAGGATACCGCCGACTTGTCGCTGGGGGAGCCGACGGCTGCTGAGAAAGTGGCTTGCCCACTGACCCCAACGACCTGACCCGGGTAATGCCGGCGCAGGGAAGCGACCACCGGGTGACCGCAGCGATGCGGCCATTGCCCGCCAGCCAAATTGTTTGGCCGGCGGTTTGCTTCTTCCGCGCCTGCCCGGAACACGGAGGCGCACTGGTATGCAGGACCCATTGAGCGCGAGCGGGGCAGCACTCGCCCCTGACGGGAACCCGGAACTTGCGGACTGGCAGAACGTGCCGGCGGGTGTCGTCGCCCGCGTGGCCAGAGACGAGCACGTATCCGAGGACTTTGTGCGCGCCGGGCTGAGAGCCGGAACCATCATCGTCATGGGCGATGAGACTGGGCGCACCAGACCACTGGGCATCGGCACGGGACTTCGGACGAAGATCAATGCGAACCTGGGGACCTCCGAAGACTACCCCAGTCTCGACGACGAGCTGCGAAAGCTGGAGGTTGCGGTCAATACCGGCGCTGACGCGGTCATGGACTTGAGCACCGGCGGAGACATCGACGGCATCCGCCGGGCGATCCGCCGCGAGTGTCCGGTGGCGCTGGGCACCGTCCCGATCTACCAGGCAGCCGCCGAAGCCGACGAGAAGTTCGGGTCTTTCAGCGAGATGACAGGCGACCTGCTGCTCGATGTCATCGAGCGCCACGCCGCTGACGGGGTGGATTTCCAGACGCTGCATTGCGGGGTCACCCGCGAAACGGTTGCGGCGCTGGAAAGCCAGCCCCGGCTCATGGGGATCGTCAGCCGCGGGGGAAGTCTTCTGGCACGCTGGATGAAGGCCACCGGGCAGGAAAACCCGCTGTACGAGCGGTATGACGAGCTCCTGGCCATTCTGAAGCGCTACAATGTGCTGGTGAGCCTCGGCGACGGCCTGCGGCCCGGCGCACTCCAGGACGCGTCGGATCGAGGGCAAATCGCCGAAACAATCGTGTTGGGCGAACTGGTGGCGCGGGCGCGTCAGGCCGGTGTGCAGGCCTTCGTCGAGGGCCCGGGACACATGCCGATGAACCAGATCGCCGGCAATGTCATGCTGCAGAAGCGCCTGTGCCACGGTGCCCCCTTCTATGTTCTCGGACCGCTGGTCACCGACATCGCGCCAGGCTACGATCACATCACGGGGGCAATCGGCGGAGCCATCTGCGCAGCGGCCGGCGCCGATTTCCTGTGCTACGTAACTCCGGCGGAGCATCTCGGGTTGCCCACCCCGCAGGATGTGCTGGACGGGGTGATGGCTTCGCGCATCGCGGCCCACGCCGCGGACATCGTCAAGGGCATACCGGGGGCGCTCGAATGGGACGAACGCATGAGCCGGGCGCGCCGGGAGTTCGACTGGGATAAGATGGCCGAGACTGCCCTTGATCCGGGCCGTGTGCGAACGGTGCGGGGAGAGCGGGCCACGCGTGACCCGGAGGCCTGCTCAATGTGCGGCAGGTTCTGCTCCATGAAGGTCACCTCGGCCCTTGGTAAGGACTGACTGCGTTCCGGAACACAGCTGTCCGGGGACGCGTTGCATTGCGAAAACGCCGGCCCAATTTCGCGCCGGCGTCAGTGCGCATGACAGTGGATCAACTGGACCCCACGGTTTCCCGCCGGATAGGCCTGGCGGCGCCCCGGTCCCATGAGGAGAAAGCGCAGGCATGTCGATCGTCAGGTTGCGTAAAGCGTTCCGCCGCAAAATGAAGATCGGATTCGGTAAGGCGCGCGTGCAGATGAGCCCGATGGAGCTTATCTTCTGGGCTATCGTGGCAATCTTTGTGGTCGGCGCCTACTACACTTTCGGTGCGCCCTCTGGAGGCGGCGCTGGTGGCGAACAGGGCGCCCAGCAGGCCCGCAAGGTCACCCGCACAGTCGCTACCGTCAATGGCAAGACCATCACTCGCACCGAATTCGAGCAACGGTACATCCAACAGATCTCAGACATACCCCAGGAACAGTTCCTGGGAAGCGACAGGTACGTGAAAACAAGCATCCTCGAGGGCATGATCCAGCGCATCCTCATGCTCGACGCCGCCCGCGAGCGCGGGATCGAGGTCTCACGCCAGGACATCAACAAAAAGATTGACGAGCTCGTTCAGGAACGCGTGGACCAGCAGTTCCCCAGCCGCAAGAGCATGGCCACCTTCCTGCGCAAGCGCCAGCAGACACTGGACCAGTACAAAGCGGAAATCCGCAAGGAACTGGCCAAGGATCCTGAGATGATCCGCGAGGCCGTTCTGTTCGAGCGCCTGGAGGAGAGCGTCAAGAATGAGGTCAAGGTCACGGATGAAGACCTCAAACAAGAGTACACAAAGGTCAAGGCGCGGCACATTCTGATCAAGCCCGACCAGCTGGAGATGATGGACGAGGCAGCTAAGGGCGACAAGGACAAGGACGCGAAGAAGAAGGATCAGAAGCCGAAGAAGGACTACGACGCCGAGGCTAAGAAGAAGGCCGAGGAGATCCTCGCGAAGCTCAAGAAAGGCGAAGATTTCGCAAAGCTTGCGAAGGCTGAATCCCACGACTTCGGCAGCGCCCAGCAGGGCGGGATGCTCCAGTCCACGCGGCCCCCGGCGCCTGGGCAACAGGCCGCTGCTCCCGACCCTTACTTCGGGCGCGGTGAGATGGTTCCCGAGTTCGAGGAAGCCGCATTCAAGCTCAAGCCCAACGAGTTTAGCGAGCCCGTGAAAACGCAGTTCGGCTACCACATCATTCAGACCCTGGACAAGAAAGTAGCCTACCCTGAGGATTTCGAAAAGAAGAAAGACGAGTACCGTAACCAGCTTCTTGAGAAGAAGAAGGACGAGCACTGGCGGGAGTTCGTGGATAAGCTGCGCAAAGAGGCGAAAATAGAGATACAGGACCCGGAGCTCGCAGCCTACAAAGCGCTGGAAGAGGACAAGAAAACCGAAGGCATACAGCTTCTGTCTAGCGCGGTCGAATCCGACCCCACCAACGTCGGCGCGAAATACCAGCTCGCGACTCTCATGAAAGAAGCGGGCGAGAAGAGCAAGGCCATCGACCTCCTCAAGCAACTGGCGCAGTCTGAGCGGTCCTCCAGTAACCCGCAGATCCACATGGACCTCGCGCTTCTGCTGCTTGAGGAGAAGCTCACGGACGAGGCCATCGACGAGCTGAAAGCAGCGTCCGACTGGGCCCAGTCCTACGACTATCAGAGCATGTTCATCCACCAGCAGGCGATGGAGAAGTTCAAGGAGCTCAAGAAGCCTGAACTGGCCGCCGCCGAGCAGAAGTGGATCGACGAGTTCACCAAGTTCCAGCAGGAGCAACAGCAGCAGCAGATGCCGATCATGCCGATGCAGTAGCAACCCGGCAATGGTAGACGGCCCGGCCGGCCATTCAAGCTGGCCGGGCCGTACAGTGAAGAAGGCAGATGCCATGCGCCTGACCGACCGCATCCGGGTCCGACTCGTCCAGATGGCTCCCCGCCTGGGTGACCTCGAAGCCAACATGAGGAGCCATGTTTCGGCCGCGCGCCGTGCCATTGAGGACGGGGTGGACCTCCTCATTTTCCCCGAACTATCGCTCACCGGATACTATCTGCGCGACCTGACCAGCGACATCGCTCTCACCACCCAGGCCCGCGAACTGCGGGAGTTGTCCGAGTTGAGCCAGAGCATTGCCCTCGTCGCCGGGATGGTCGAGGAAGGCCCGCGCTTCGGCCTGTTCGCATCAGCCCTGTATTACGAGCGCGGGCACCTGGCTCATGTGCATCGCAAGGTCTATCTGCCCACCTATGGAATGTTCGACGAGGGCAGGTACCTGTCGCCCGGGAACACCGTGCGCGCCTTCGACAGCCGCTTTGGCAAAGCCGGCATACTCATCTGCGAAGACGTCTGGCACCCCATGCTGCCCTTCATCTTGGCGCAGGAGGGCATCATGTACCTGGTGGTCACCGCGAACTCACCAACGCGCGGACCGCGGCCCGAAGGCCTCGTGATCCGCCGCGTGTACGAAGAGATGCTCGCCACGTATGCCCGCCTGTTCCAGGTCTATATCTGCTTCTGCAACCGCGTCGGCTATGAAGATGGCGTCAACTTCTGGGGCGGCAGTTTTGTTGTGAGTCCGAGCGGGGAGATCATCGCACGCGGGCCAAAGCTCGAAGCCGCCGAGGTGGACGCAGAGATTGTCCCCGGCGAGGTGCGCCGTGAGCGCATGAAGACCCCACTGGTTGGACAGGAGAACCTGGATCTCGCATTGCGCGAACTGAGGAGGATCGCCGATGACCGGCCTGGACATTGATTGCGCGCTGGTCGCAGATATCCTCACGGGATTCGTGCGGGACGAGATCACCAAGTTTGGTTTCCAGCGCGGCGTCCTGGGTATGTCGGGAGGCATCGACTCCACACTCTCCGCCTACATCGCCACGCGCGCACTGGGCAGCGAAAACGTCTTGGGCATCATCATGCCCTACAAGACAAGTAGCCCCGACAGCCAGAGGCATGCACAACTGGCCGCCGACAAGCTCGGCATCGAGACCCGGGTCATCGAGATCACCCCGCAGATCGACGCCTACTTCGACCGTTTCCCCGATGCCGATCGCATGCGCCGCGCCAACAAGATGGCGCGCGAGCGCATGACGATCCTGTACGACCAGTCCCAGGCGGACAGCGCATTGGTCATCGGTACCAGCAATAAGACCGAGGCCTTGTTGGGATACACCACCCTGTGGGGAGACATGGCCTCCGCCGTCAACCCCATCGGCGACCTGTACAAGACCCAGGTGCGGCAGCTCGCACGCTATCTCGAGGTCCCCGAGGAGATTCTGGACAAGAAACCCAGCGCGGACCTGTGGACGGGACAGACTGATGAGGGCGAGCTTGGATTTACTTACGCCGACGTGGACAAGCTGCTCTATCGCATGGTGGACCTGCGCTGGAGCCGCGAGGAACTGGTCGATGCGGGGTTTGACTGGGACTTCATCGATCGAGTGTCGCGAATGATCCGCAATTCCCAGTACAAGCGGCGGCTGCCGCTCATCGCCAAAGTCTCCCAACGCTCCATCGACCGCGACTTCCGGTACTCGCGCGACTGGGGCCGCTGAGCCACAGCCAGAACGCGCCGCGGGAGCAAGCTATGGCCGACCCTTCCAGCTCACGCGCCGGAACTCTCTACATCGTTGCGACCCCTATCGGCAACCTGGAAGATCTGACTGCCCGCGCGCGCCGGGTCCTTGCTGAGGTGGATGTGATCGCCGCCGAGGATACCCGGCGAACGCGCGGCTTGCTGGAGCACCTCGGCCTGGACCGTCCCGTGGAGAGTTGCCACGAACACTCCGAGCGCGGAAAGGCATCGCGCATCATCACCCGGATCCTTGAGGGCCGGTCTGTTGCCTACGTGACGGATGCGGGGGTGCCGACCATCTCAGACCCGGGCAGCGTGCTGGTTGCGGAAGCCCTTGCGGCGGGCATCTCCGTGCGGCCCGTCCCCGGCCCGAGCGCGGTCACGGCGGCGCTGTCCGTCTCCGGCTTCCGCGCCGACCAGTATCTCTTCGCCGGGTACCCGCCGCGCAAGCAGTCTGAGCGCGCCCGTTTCTTCGCCGATATCCGAGACGCACAGGTTCCCGTGGTGGTCTTCGAAGCTCCTCACCGGATCCGCGAGTGCCTGCGAGACGCGCGGGAGGCGCTGGGCCTGGACCGCGAGGTGTTCGTCGGCAGGGAGATGACGAAGCATTTCGAGGAGTACATCCGCGCGCCGCTGGGGCAGTTGTGCGACCGATTCACGAGGCAGGAGCCCTTGGGCGAGTTCACGCTGGTCTTCAGCCCATCCGGGAAACAGCACAACGACGCCGCGCAGCCCGGGGATCCGAATCGGGTCGCCGATCTCCTGGCGGCTACAAACCTGTCCACGCGGCAGGCGACGGAGATACTTGCGGCCGCGAGCGGAATGGGCAGGAACGCGGCTTACCAGGCAATCCTGGCGCGGCGGTCAGGGTGACTCGGATTCAGGCGCGTCGGCTGCAGGCAAAGGCACGCCGTCACTCTCCGGCACGGCGCCCTCCATCACCCGCCCGGCCCCTGCGGATGTTTCCGGGACGCTCACACTGTTCGGCTTGCTCCCCGCTCCCGAAACCAGCGCCAGTCCGGCGACCACCAGCAGGACCCCCACGAACTTCCCCACCGTTGGCTGTTCCTTCAGCACCAGAACCGCAAGCAGCGCGGCCACAACCGGATAAGTCGCTGTGACCGGCACCACGAGGCTGACCGGTGCGTGCTTGATGGCAACGTAATACGCCAGTTGGCCCACCAGCGCGCCGAACAGGGCGCTGCCGGCCAGGAAAGCATAGGTCGTGGGCGGGAACGCGGTCACATGCCTCATGCGGCCGGTTGCCAGGCACAGCACGAGTACCATAAGCGTCCCAAAGACCATGCGCACGAGGACCGCTGCGAAGGGATCCGCGCCGCGCACCCCCAGCTTGTCGAAGAGCCCCGCCGCTCCCCAGGCGAACACCGCGATCAGGCAGCCCAGGGCCGCCGCTGCATCCATCGCATTCCGCTCCTGTCGTCTTCACCTCGGCAATCTGTTACGGGATGCGGTGGACCACGTCACGCACCGCCGGCCAGATTGACCGGTAGACTTCAAAGTGCTCCGCGTATCGCTGGTGCTCAGACTCCCGCGGAGCGAAAGTCTCCTTCTCTCGTACCAGGCGCGCCAGAGCCTCTTCGATCGAACCGTACACCCCCGCTTGGACGCCGGCGAGCATCGCCGCCGCCTGGCAGCCGCTCTCGGTCACATTCAGCGTCACGCATTCGCGCCCGGTGATGTCCGCTTTGAGTTGCAGCCAGTACGGGCTCTTGCTGCCGCCACCGGTGCAGCGCAGCCGGTCCACCTCGACCCCCGCCTCGTCCAGCCCGCGAACATTCAGCGCCAGTTCATAGCAGATGCCCTCGATCAGGCCCTTGATGAACGTCTTCCGGTCGCAGCCCAGGGTCAGCCCAACCATGACGCCCTTGGACAGCGGGTCCATGTACGGCGTGCCAGAACCCGCGAAATACGGGACCAGGTACAAGCCGGTAGGGCCGTCCGGCAGGTCCGACAAGAGAATGTCGTACACGTCGCGGCCCTCCGCCTGGGCCTGCTGCACCTCGGCCCGGCCGAAATTGTCCCGGAACCAGCGCAGGATTGCGCCGCTGGAGTAATTGAAGGCCAGGCTGGCATACAGATCATTGCAGACGTGGGGATAGCAGCAATAGTTGCGGGTCCGCATGTCCTCGTTGGTCACGGGGTCTTCAAATGCCACCGTGATGCACTCCACGGTCCCCATTCCGTCCACCGCCATGCCCTCCCGGATAACCCCGGCTCCCAGCGCGTTCATTGGCTGATCGTGACCGCCCGCAACCACCAGGCAGCCCACCGGCAAACCGGTCTGGGCGCTGGCCTGCGCGGTGATCTCGCCCACACACTCGCCGGGCCGCACGGGTTCGGCGAACAGGTCGCTGGAGATGCCGGCGATGTCGAGCATCTCCTCCGACCAGCACTTGTTCACCACGTCGAAGGCCATGGTGCGGCCCGCGAGGCTCCAGTCCAGACGCGGCTCCAAGCCGAGGCGGTGCATGATCAAATCCGGCCAGAGCAGATACTTCCAGGTCTTCTCATGGATATCAGGCCGGTTCTCGCGCAGCCACATGATCTTGTTCAGCGAGAAGCTGGGATGCAGGGGCATGCCGGTGATTTCGAAGGCTCGCTTGGCGCCAAGGGTGTCGTGCCAGCGGTTGGCCTGCTCTACCGCGCGGTTGTCCGGCGAGACGATAGTGTTGTAGAGGAACTCGCCGTCCCTGCCCACGGGCGTGAAAGCTTCCCCGAGCGCGGAGAAGGAGATGGCCTGCACCGGGTCATCGCCCGATGCCGCGCAGACGCTCTGGAGGACTTCGCAGATCGCCCGCCACATGTCATCCGGTCGCAACTCGATCATCGCCGGACCGGGGTAGACCTCGGAGTACTCGCGCGATGCGGTGGCAAGCTGTCTGCCGTCTTCATCGAAAAGAATAGCCTTGCAGTTGGTGCTGCCAATGTCCATGCCGATGAGGCTCATGGTGTGCCCTCCGGGTTGGGAAATGCAGGTGCATTCAGACGGATGCATTCAGGCCCAGGCGGTCGGCCCACA
This sequence comes from Armatimonadota bacterium, assembly GCA_013314775.1. Taxonomy (NCBI): domain Bacteria; kingdom Bacillati; phylum Armatimonadota; species Armatimonadota bacterium. The sequence continues at coordinate 86,823 of JABUFB010000009.1, forward strand.
TGCGGCAGAGCGTCTCCGTCTTCTCAACTGCCGCCCCCAGGTAAAGGGTGGTATCCCGCAGCAGCGCGCGCTGCTGGTCCGTGAATTTCGACAGGTACGGTGCGAGGTCCTGCGACTCATCCACCAACTGCCCAAGTGGTCGCCCGCTCGCCTGTGCCTCGAGGGTGAGCTTGCGCACTGCCTCGTGTGCATCCGGGTGGCCGTACGCCGCAAGCAGAATATACGCAGGCTCGGCGGCCACCATGTCCGCGGTCATATCGAAATTCCGCTTCATCCGGTCAGCATCAGTCACCAGCTTGCCCATGATCCGCTGCAAGCGGCGGGTGGAATTGACCAGGCCCACGATGACCTCGGGCAGGAATCGCTGGGACGCGGAGTTCGTCAGATCACGCTGGTGCTCGGAGATCTGGTCAGCGTACACGGTCTGCATCCGCGCGACCATGACCTTCCACAGGCTCTTCACATTCTCAAAGTTCCACGGGTTTCGCTTGTGGGGCATTGTTGAAGAGCCCACTTGTTCCGCCTCGAACTTCTCCCCCACCTCGGCGATCTCGGTGCGCTGCAGATGGCGCATGTCATCAGCAATGTTCGCAAGCACCCCGAAAGCGGACACGAGCGCGTGCATATAGTCTGTCACGAACTCAGCCTCGACGATCTGGGTCGAACCAGGCGAGGGCTCCAGACCAAGCTCGGCCAGTATCTCCCGCTCAAACTCGAGCGGGTCGTCGAAGAACAAGCTGCTGGCATTGTACGCGCCCACCGCTCCGCTGATCTTCCCTCTCAGGTTGTCGGCTGCCGCGCGAATCGCCTCGATGCGCCCGCCCAGGCGGCTGACGAACTGGGCAACTGCGAAACCGAAAGTAATCGGCACCGCATGCTGTCCGTGGGTCCGGCCCATCTGCAGCGTACGGCGCTCGCGCAGGGACAGGTCGATCAGGATTTGCTCGAGCTTGAGCAGTTCCGGAATGACCGCCTCATGAGCGCAGCGCTTCATTCTCAGGGCAAGAGCGGTGTCCTTCACGTCGAAGCTGGTGAGTGACAGGTGCACAAAGGGCTTCGCCGCGTCGCTTACCTTGTCCCTCAGACAGTTGACCATTGCCCGCGTGTCATGGTGGATGCGCTTATCTTCAGCGTGCACATCCTCCGGGTCCACGAGATCAATCGCACGGGTGATCTCGTCTGCAACCGCCTGCGAGCATACCCCGCGTCTCGCAAGCACCCGCGCGGCAGCCGCCTCAACCTCAAGCTCCGATCGGATGTAGGCACGCTCGGTCACATACGGTGCGAGCAACTCCACCATACGCGGATCATCGCCGTAATAGCGGTAATCCAGGGGCGATACGCAATCGAACAGCGACAGATCCATGAAATCAACTCCCACCCGCGGCAGCTGCGGGATCGATGACGACGAGAGCGGTGTCCGCGCCCCAGACGAACCGCCGGCGCGGGTCGAGAGACTTACCCGCCTGGCCCGACGCGGAGTATGGAACGGCGCGGCTGAGAGCTTCGGGCAGGCCGAGCTCGATAGACGCCCCGGGGGTGTCGCAGTAGAGTAGGTACCTCTCGCCGGAGCGCACGAGTTCGAAGCCGCCCCCTCGCATGAACACCCGGATAAGCGGCTGCGCCCCCATCCAGAAAACGGTCGGCGTGGCATCCGGCCGGCCGTCACTCACCACCGGCCCGCCGCCCACGGCATCCAGCGCCAGAATCGTCTGGGTTTTCTTCTTCAGATGAATGCGTACCTGCTGGCCGGTGTTCGCGGCATCGCTGACGTACCGGACCAGCCAGTTGCGCGAGGTGCGCCAGGGCTGGCTGTCGAGACTCTGCCATACGAAGGCCGCGTGCTCGGAGTTGCCCGCGAAGGACAGGCCGCTGCATGCGATCTTACCGGCCAGCCGCAGATTCCCGGCGGCTCCGTTGACCTGCTGGCTTTCGACCCGCAGCAGGCCTGCGGCGCGGTCAATGACCAGCTCGCGGGTATCAGAGACACAGACCGCGTCTGGCTCCGCACGAGTGGCGGAAGACGAGGCAAACTGGTTGGCGACGCGGCTGATCCACGACAGTGCGTGTGTGTCGACCGGAAAACGCGTCAGCGATCGTGTGAACACATCCGCCGGCCCGAAGGACAAGACTTCCGTGCGCTCCGATGTCCGTATCTGGCGCTGAAGGAACAGTCGGGCGCCAATTGAAGCCATCCCCCAGCGCGCGGGATCGTGAACAACATCGAAGTAATCGATCCTCCGCGTCGCCGGGCGAGTGTCGAAGGTGAACAGCATCATCGCGTCCACATCGTGCAGCGCCGCATAGCAGGCGGCGTCCAGCATGCCCTCGGCACGACACGGGTTTGGCCAACACACACCCCACTCACGCACCAACAGGGGCTTGCCGTCCACACGGGCCGCGCCAAGGGTTGGCGCGAATGCGGTGGCAACCGGAGCGCTCAGCGGGCTGTTGCCCGAGAAGAACCCCGGAAGCTGCCAGGGCGTTGCGGCACGGAAATACGGGTGGTCAAAGTAATAGTTGATCGCCGTGCAGTCAAGCTCCTGGGCGACGGACCACAGGTCACCCGGCGCTCGCGGCTCCGTGACCGCCGTGACCGGGCAACGCAGCCCGTTCTCGCGCAGAAAACCGATCATCTGCCGGAAGTAGTCACGGTGTACCGCTGCGAAGAACATGTCGCGATCGACGCGCCTTGGGCCCTCCAGTTCCAGGTCTGGGCTCAGGCCCGGCATGCCCACGGACGCCCGGGATGGGTCCTCGTAGGGTTTGAGTTGCGCGCCGGGATCGGAAGCCCATGCCTGCGCAAGACGCTCCCGCGTCTGGTAACGCTGTAGAAGCCACCTTCCCCAGCGCTGGAGAAGTTGCGTGCGGTAGAAGGTGGGCAGGCGCTCCAGCCGGCGCTCCTCGTGAAAAAGCCCGTTCTCATCGCACAGTTCGACGGTCACCACCGCCGGGTCGCGCGCGTAGGACAGGCCAGTGTACGGGTTCACGTGATCGAAGAGTAGCTCCCGCGCATACTCCTGCTGCAACCGGATGAGAGTGGGGTCGAACACCGCGCAGGGCTTGGCACCGCGGCCGAGTTCACCTGCAGCCGTCACTCCCTCTGCTTCCCGGAACGTGCGGAAATCCAGCAGGTCCAGATAGACGCAGATCCCCCGCTCCTTCAGTGCGGATACCCAGTAGTCCAGGATATCCAGCCGTGTCTGGTCGATCCTCGGTGACGATCCCGCCAGACGCGCGGGAAGCAGCCCGTTCTCATCATCCACGTGATGCAGCCGGACCAGATTGAACCCTGCACGGGCGATGGCCGCGACGGCCTGATCGATGGTTTCCCGCGACTGGAATACAGAATCCTTGGCGACATTGATGCCCCAGAATCGGGCCTGCGTGCCGTCTTCGTAGTACAGGCGGCCATCCGTACCGGCAAAGACAAACCCCCTGCGGCCGGCGGGTGGGCTGAGCAGGTCTGAGCAATCCGCGATGGAAGCGGCCGGGAACTCACTGAGATTGGGATTGAGCAGGGGGACGTCCTGAGACCCGCTCACACTATCGGCAACACAGAACCAGGCCAGGACGGCCAGCAGCATGGCCGAACGTGACCAGGTGAGAGAAGCCTTCGTCGGGTTTGCGGTGTACCGGCGCTGTGGCGTCACGGGATTGCCTGTCCGCGCTCGTGTTCCGGCTTGTCCAGCCGGGCGTATGCGTTCGGGTTGCCGTTGTCGAAAGTGACAAACCTCACCCCATACTTGCGCAGGGCCGGGATCAGATGCGGGAGGGTGTCCAGAGTTTCGTCCTCGCCGTTGTGCAGCAGAATGATCCCGCCGTTCGCGCATTGCCGGGCCAGTTCGGCGGCGATGCGCTGACCGTCACGGCCCGGAAAACTGGTGATGTTCGCGGTCCAGAAGACGGTGGTGAAACCCAGGTTGCCGGCGGCCTGCCGAACTGTGTCATCGTAGTACCCGCCGGGCGGCCGGAACAGCGTGACTGTCTCTCCGCTGGCCTCGCGCAGGGCCAGCCGGCTCTTCACGAGGTCCTGCTCGCACTCGCTGAGGCTCATGTGCCGCAGACTGTAGTGGGCGTGGGAATGGCTGCCCACCGTGTGTCCTCGGCGGCGGATCTCCCGCACAAGTTCCGGATAGAGCGTAACCTGCTTGCCCACCAGAAAGAAGGTGGCCTTCACACCCCACTTGTCCAGTTCGTCCAGGATCCACGGTGTGATCAGCGGATGCGGCCCGTCGTCGAAGGTGATTGCCACCTGCTTGCTGTTGGCCGGGGTCGTGGCGACTTCCGGCGCAGCGGCGGCGAGTTCGAGGCCCATCGCCTTGTAGGCCAGGAGCAGATCCGTGCGGAGGCCAGGGATGCGGGCGTTTCCGGCATAAGCGCTCTCGAAGCACCCTGCGGCCAGCTGGGGCTGCCCCGTGGCCATGAGGCCGTGCCCAATGAGCTGCCTCGTCGCAAGCGGTGACACGGGCGGCGCCAGCATCTGCTCCAGCAGCTCTGCAACCGCCTGCCGAACCTCTCGCTCCTCGGGACCAAGCGTCCGGTTCCCGTTCTGCACTTTCACACGCAGGCTCGTGGTGCGCACCACGCGGCCCAGGGTATCGAAGCCGTCGGCACGCATCTCACACACGCCATCATCCAGCAACCGGGTATCCACAACCACCTTGAACGGGCGAGCCGAGCTAATGCCCGCGTAGCTGTCGTCGATCCGCACGATCACGTGGTCGATGTCCAGACCGTTATCCACGCGCACTGAGACGGTGACCCGGTCGCGCAGTATATCCCCGGACCGCGGTGTGTCGAAGGCAAAGTCACCAACGGGCGAGGGAGTACCGGATGGGCCTGTAACGGGCACAGGCGTCGGAACACGGGCAAGAGCCTGGGCAAGCTGGCTTTCATCCGCCGCGGAGTGCGCGGCCCAGTACGCCGCACGCGGCGTCCACAAGCAAGAGGGCAGGAACAGCGGCGAAGAGTAGTTGCTCAGGTTGCCCGGGACCATAGGCTCAGAGTACATGCCGGCGGCAACGGATGGGTCCCCGCGCGCCAGCAGAGCAGCAGCCAGAGCATGCCGCGCCGTGGGACTGTCCGGCACCGTGCCCAGGGCGGACCGTGCCTGCTGGATAGCCGTATCATACAGACCCAGCGCGCAGGCAGCATAGGCTTCACCCGCCAGCGCGAGAGCGGGTGAGCGGGGTGCGCTATTGACCGCGGAGCGGAAGTAGCTCATCGCCGACGCGTAATCGCTCAGCACGCACGAGGCCGAACCCGCGCCCATATGCGCACAGGCGAGCCCAGGCGCCAGTACCAGCGCATTGCGGAAGTGACGCAGCGCACCGTCAGCGTCCCCTGAGAAGAGGGCTGCCGCACCGGATCCGGCGACCGCCTCCGCGCACAGGCGGTCCTCGGTAGCGGCCCGTTCAAAGGCGGAGGCCGCCCCCGCAAGATCTCCGGCCTGGAGCCGTGACGCGCCCTGCAGAAGGGCTTCGGAAGTACCGGCAAGCGCGGGCAGGCAAGCACACACGAGCAGCGCGATGACCGCGCGCACAATCTGGCTTCCCCGCCCTGATTCCCGGGTCTCGCAGGTCTGACTCATCGGTGGATTCCACTGGAGAGAGACAATTCGCCCGCCGTGAAGGATCGGATGCCGGCCGCGGTCTTGATCACCAGCGCCCCTGCCTCATCAATTCCGGATGCAATGCCGGTCACTGACTCCCCGGCCACTTGCAACGTTACAGCCTGTCCGAGGACGGTGTCAAGCGTGCGCGCCCGGGCCACTACCTGCCCGGTGCAGCCGCGTTGCAGCTCCAGGTAAACGGCGTCAAGAGCCCGCAGGATCGCCGCAAGGATCATCTCGCGCGGTGCCGCATGTTGCCAGACCTGGTCAAGCGCGATTGAGGGCAATGCGGGCGCTTCGGTCGGCGGAGCCTGGGTGACATTGATGCCAATGCCCAGGGCGAACGAACCCCCACGGCCTTCAAGGAGGATACCGCCGAGCTTTGCTGCGCCTCCATCCTGGGATGCGGACGGAACCACCAGATCGTTTGGCCATTTGGTGCGCACCGCCGCCCCGACCAGTTCGTGCAGCGCGTCGGCAGTGGCCACCCCAGCCCCGAGGCTTAGGAGTCCCGGCGCGAACTCACCGGTCCCGGGCCGCAACAACACGGAGAACAGCAGGCTCCCGCCGGGTGTGTCTTTCCACGTCCTGCCCAGGCGACCGCGGCCCGCGGATTGGCTCTCGGCACACACCACAACCCCTTCGGGCGCGCCTCCCGCGGCAAGCTCCAGGACCCGGTCGTTCGTGGAGCCGATGACTTTGTGCACCTCCAGTGAATGGCCGAGGTGCAGGCCCGCAGTCTCGAGCAGTATCTGGTCAACATCCATGGGAATCACCGCGGGCCGCCCGATGGTGCGGGGCGGCCCGAAGAGCGAGTGACATCGTGCTACGCATCACGGCCCCGCGACCGCGAAACCATCTTCGCGGACCTCCAGCCTGTAGTTACCCTCTTCGCACAGCATCCGCAGAGCCGCCTCCGCCGGAACCTCCTGGAAACGCGCGTTGATGCGCGGTCCGGCAACCTCGGGCCCGACTTTCACCGCAAGTCCGGACTGCCGTCCCACCGCAAGGAGCGCGTCGCGCACCGGCGTCTCATCGAACTCGATGGTGATGTCCGGCGACTTTCTCTCAACGTCCCCGGCTGCGTCGGCTGGAGCGGGTGTGAAGCCGGGGATTTCCACGTCCAGCCGGCCGCGAACCTCAGGCCGTTCGGATGCCACGCCGATCCGCAGTTCCCGGGTGCCGGATTCGGTCGCAACCAGATTGAGGGCCAGCGTGGTGCGCCGCTGAGCCCGCAGCCGACCAGAATACACGACCCCTCTCGGGTCTGCATTGGTAACCTTCAGGTGCGTATCCGGTTTGACCGTAACCACCGCGCTCCCCACTTCGGACTGGGGCTCAATGACCACCGCAGCGGTCCCTGTCCGGCCGACCTCCCGGACTCTGGGGGGGATGAAAGTCATGAGGAAGCCATCAGTTACGCCGGGAATAGCGACGTCGGCTGATTTGGTTGCCATCATAGACGGCGCTGCCAGGGGTGCGTCCGCTGTGTAAGCGGTGGCCCGTGGACCCGCAGGCATGGGAGCTCCAGGCATGGCCGGCTCCCCTCCTGCGCCACCCTTCCCGGTCGCACCGGCGAAGCCTTCACGGGCCCCAGCCACGCCGGCAGGTACGGGCAGTTCCATCGCAAAGGCGTCCGGCTCGCCGAGTTCCCGGGCCACTGAAGTGCTCAGAGCGCTGTGGCCGGCGTCCAGCAGATCCTCGAATCGCGGCGCCGATTCCTCTCGCGTGGGAACAGTCGCCGGCGCAGGGGGCCGGACGGTCTCCAAACGCGCGGTCGGTCGCGACTCAGCGCGCATCGGCCCAGTGTCTGGAACGGCACCGCGTGTCCCCGCGTCGCGCCGGGTCTTTTCACGGCCCGCAGACGCGCGTGTTGACGCGGCAGAGGCGGAAGCGGGAGCCCCGCTCGCCTCACGGACGGGCGCTGCACCCTCAAGCTCGGCCGGCGCGCTGTCTGCTCCGGCGGCAATGCCGTCCGAATCGACTTCCTTCTCTGTAGCGGGTGCGGGAGTTGCGGCTTTCTCAGCAGGGAGAGGGCGTGAGGCCTGCGGCTGGGCCATCTGAGCACCCTTCTCCGCAGATAGCAGCGCCCCGGTCAAGTCGCCGCGGAACACCGCTACGAGCCCGAGAAGCAGGCAGGCAGCAGCAGCAAGAGCGCTGATCTGCGACCAGTTCCAGCGCCGCGCCTTCCACGATCCCGCGCCCTCGGCGGCTTCCGCATCGATTGCAGCGGAGATCCGGGCCAGCATGTCTTCTGGCGGTTGGACGCGCGGAAGCGAAGACAGCACGCTGACAGTCGCCCTGAACGCGGCAAGATCGGCCGCGCAATCCGGACACGCAGCGAGATGCGCTTCCAGTTGCTGGTGCGCATCCGCTGGAAGCGTATTGTCCAAATACTCAGTGAACCTGTCCTGCCAGTCAGCACAAGTCATGCGGCATTCCTGAGACACGGCGTTTGCGACCGCCCGCGACAACCGCGGGGTCTGGTCCGTATGCCTGACGGGCCTCGTCTCTTTTGGAAACAACGGGACGGCCCGTCGAAGCTATGACTTAGCCCCTACTCGAAAAGTTCCATGTGCCCGGACAACTCTTCCTTGAGCGCATGCCGCGCGCGATTGAGCCGGGATTTCACGGTGCCCAGGGGCACCCGAAGGATTTCGCTGATCTCCTCGTAGGACAGCCCCGACAGATCATACATTGCCAGTATCTCCCGATGCCCTCCATTCAGGCGCATAAGTGCCCGCTGCACGAGATGCTGACGCTCGCGCTGTTCCACGGACATAGCGGGGTCGGCGCGGTAATCGGGGAGTTCGCGTTCCTCAAGGGAGTCCTCGTCGTCTTCCTCAACCAGCGTAAGGCTGTTGGCGGAATGGGCATTCCGGCGCAGCTGGTCGAGGCAGACGTTGGTCACGATCCGGTACAGCCAGGTGGAAAAGCCGGCCTCACGACGGAAGCGCCCGATGGCCTTGTAGGCGCGCACGAACGCAACCTGGATGGCGTCGGCACTCAGGTCGGGATCGCCCAGCATACGGTAGGCAACATTGTACGCCAAGGAGTAGTGCTGCCTGACGAGTTCGTCGAAGGCCGCACGATCCCCGCGCTGGGCGCGCGCAATCAGCTTCGCGTCACTGTCTGCCACGGACTTCACCGGACTCGGATCAGAATGTCTTTGACAGGATCTCCTTGCCCATCAACTCAACCCGCACTCGCCATCCTGAACGCACCACGATATTCACCCGCACCTCGTCCCCTGGTCTGTGGACGCGGTCGTAAGCAGGGCGTTCCTCGCCCTGATCGGTGATCACGACCGCCTGCACTCTCTGCAATGCGGGGCCTTTCGGCACGATCAGCCGAATCCGCCGGAAGTACCAGTCCGGGCCGCCGGCGACTTCGAGCTTGCCGAACTCAGGGCCGCCGCTGACCACCAGCACGACCCCTTTGCTGCGGCCGACCTTTGTGCCCGGTGCTGGATCCTGTTTGATCACGCGATCCTTGGGCTGGTCGCCCGACTGCCGTCGGATGTCCTCAATCATCAGGCCCGCGCGCTGCAGCTTCTGTTCCGCCAGATCCAGGTTCAGGCCCGTCACCGAAGGTACCCGTACCTCGCGAGGCCCCATGCTGATGACGCACTCCACGGACCGACCCCGCTTGACGCGCTTTCCCTCGTACGGTTTGGTCCGGATCACGTGGTCAGCAGGAATTGTGTCATGGTACTCCTTGCCTGACGGCTTCAGCTTCAGACCGCGCTCTGTCAGCGCTCGCTCGGCATCCGCGAGCGTCAGCCCCTGCACTCGGGGGACGTGCACTTGTTGGGGGCTGGTGCCGTAGAAGGTCATGGTCGCGAGAGCCATGACACCCGCGAATATGGCCAGCGTGAGAAGAATGCCGATCAATCCGCGGATAATCTCAAAGATGACCTGGGCGACGGCGCCGGCAGTTCTCATGTGAGCCCCGATCTCACCGTTCATCGTTGGGTTGGATCGCACACTCAAGTGCTTCGGCAAGAAGGGCCGGATCAATTTCCTGCAGCAGGCGCACATTGCCGATTTGCGGCACCAGCGGAAGACGCAGCCGACCCGAAGCGATCTTCTTGTCCTGCAGGAGCGCGGATTTCGCAGATTCCACGTCCAGCGCGGGAGCGCTGACGGGGAGACCGATACGTTTCAGCAGATCCACCTGGCGCTGCGCCGTCTCTTCATCCGAGATTCCCATTCGGACCGCCAGCCACGCTTCGGCAACCATGCCGATCGCCACGGCCTCCCCGTGCCTCAGGTCCCAATCCCCGGCTGCTTTCTCCACCGCATGGCCCACCGTATGTCCGTAGTTGAGACAGGCGCGCGCCCCACGGTCCAGCGGGTCCTGTTCAACGAACTTCGCCTTTATCTGACAGTTCCGGGCCACCACATACCTCACGGCAACGTCATCAAGACCCAGGAATGCCTCCACCTGCGTCTCCAGGTATTTGAACAGCGCGGCGTCAGCGATTGCAGCATGTTTGACGACCTCGGCCAGCCCGGCGCGCAGGTCGCGTTTGGGTAGTGTCGTGAGGGTCTCCGTGTCCACCACCACGCCACAAGGCTGGTAGAAGGCGCCAATCAGGTTCTTCCCGCGGGGGTGGTTCACGGCCACCTTGCCGCCGATGCTTGCGTCAACCTGAGCCAGGAGCGTGGTAGGCAGTTGCGCGAAGCCGATTCCGCGGCGGTACGTGGCTGCGACGAAGCCGGCCAGATCCCCCACAACTCCCCCCCCAAGAGCATAGACCATCCCCCCCGAATCGATCCCGGCATCAATCAGCGCATCGTACAGGCGCGAGGCAACCTCGAGAGACTTCGCCTGTTCGCCTTCCGGTACGCAGACAAGCTGCGCCTCCCATCCACCTCGCGCCAGCCCTTCCAGCACGCCGTCTCCATAGAGAGCGGCCACGGGCTCCGTTGACACGACCAGGCACCGTGCGCCAGGCTTCTGAACGGGGCATAGCTTGTGTAGTGCCCGGTAAGCTCCACGCTGCACGTGAATGGAGTACTGGCCGTTCCCGGCGTTCACCGGGACTCGGAAGGAGCACTTCGCATAGAGCACTGAGCGCGGATCAGCCGCCAGCGCTTGACAGATGCCATCAAGCACCAGGTTTCGGTCATCGACATCAGAGGAGACCTGCGCATCGGCTTTCGAATAAGCTTCGGCCCGCGCGGCAAGCAGGTCTCGGACGCGCTGGAGCGGATCGTCGCACTCCAGCAGCGGCCGGTCCCCCCGGCGGCCTGTGCGGCGGATGATGGTCTCGGGGCTCGCCCGCAGGCAGATGATCGGCCCGGCTTCCCGCATGGCCTGCACGTTTTCCTCCCGCAGCATCATCCCGCCGCCGGTGGATACCACTGCAGGCCCCCTGCTAATGGCTTTGCGCAGAGCCTCCGTCTCCAATGCCCGGAACGAATCCTCGCCGTCGCGGGCGAAGATATCCGGAATGCTTCGCCCGCTCAGTGACTCCACGATCTCGTCGGTATCAACGAAAGGCAGGGCCAGGCGGGACGCGAGACGCCGCCCGGTGGTGGTCTTCCCGGTTCCCATGAAACCCGTGAGGAATAGTGCGCGCGCAGGAGGCAGCAGGTCCAATTAGCCAGCATCCTCCCGCGACCAGAACTGCCGGCGGTCCAGCCGGTACTCCTCCAAGGACCGTCTCAAGTCGTCCACATGTGAACTCCCGAACATCTCCAGCAGCGCCCGAGCCAGCTCGATGGAGACCTCTGCCTCGCCCACAACCGCCGCCGCAGGTACCGCGCAGACATCGCTGCGCTCGGAATGAGCCGGTGCTGCTCGCATGGTGTCCGTATCCACCGACTCCAGCGGTCGCGTGAGCGTGGGGATCGGCTTCATCGCTGCGCGGACGATGATGGGTTCCCCGTTGCTCATGCCGCCTTCTACGCCCCCCGCATTGTTCGTCGACCGGGCGAAGGGCCACGGGCCGTCGCCAACGGTGATTGCATCGTGTACCTGCGATCCTGGAAGTCCCGCCACGGCGAATCCCAGCCCAATTTCCACACCCTTGATCGCCGGAATGCTCATCAGGGCCGAGGCCAGGCGCGCGTCCAGTCGCCTGTCGGCGGCGACGTGGCTTCCGAGGCCCGGCGGCACGCCGATTGCGCGCACTTCGAAGACCCCGCCCAGTGTATCCCCCGCAGTCCTGGCACGATCGATGGCGCACCGCATGGCCTGAGCGGCGGCCGCGTCGGGACAGCTCACATCCGATTCCTCGGCGGCAGCTATCGTTCGCGGGCACCAGTCGGATGGTGGGCGCCAGGACACTGGGCCAATACGGCACACAACGCTTGCGACCCTGATTCCCACCAGTGTCAACAGGGATCTGCAGATCGCTCCCACGGCGACGCGGGCCGCGGTCTCTCGGGCGCTTGACCTCTCGAGAATGTTGCGCATGTCCCGCTGGCGGTATTTGGTGGCGCCGGCAAGGTCCGCATGTCCAGGCCTTGGAACGTGAACCCTACGCCCCGAAGACCAGTTCTCCCCGGGCGTGTCGGCCGACATTTCGTCGGTCCAATTGGCCCAGTCACGATTCCGGATGATGACCGCGACAGGTCCGCCCAGCGTCTTGCCGTGGCGAACGCCCGCTGTGATCTCAGCGCGATCTGTCTCAATGCGCATGCGCCCGCCGCGGCCGTAGCCTTTCTGGCGCCGTGCCAGGTCACGGTCGATTATGTCCGCGCTTACAGGCAGCCCGGACGGCAAGCCCTCGATAAGCGCCGTGAGCTGAGGCCCGTGGGATTCCCCGGCGGTCATAGTGCGCAGCACGTCCGGCAATCCTTTCCTACTATGCACGAACGGCACCAGCATGCAGCTCGTGCCGTTCGCAATCCGGCTGACCCCACCCACATCCCGCTGCTACGGTGCGGGGATGTCGCGCATGATGCGCGGAGTGACGAAGATCAGAAGCTCGGAATTCTGAGTGTTGTCACGAACTGATTTGAAGAGCTTCCCAATGATCGGGATCTCCGAAAGCAGAGGCGTGCTACGGGTGTTGTATCGCCGCTGCTTGCGGATCATGCCTCCGAGAACGATGGTCTCCCCATCGGCCACGGTTACCTGGGTCTCGACCTCCTGCGATGCCACGATCGGTACCTGCTCGCCATTGGGGCCCACAACGACGCCCGTCTGATCTTCCATGATCGGCGTCAGGTACATCGTCACCGTGTCATCCGCATTGATGCGCGGGGTGACCTCAAGCGTCTGCTCGATGTCGACCTCATCTTCCTCGAACTCCACGTCTCGGCGCCCAGCTTCATTGTAGGTAATGGAGGCTGAGAAGTATGGAATCGTGGTGTAGAAGGAGATGTACGCGGGCACATTGTTCTGCGTGGTCACGTGCGGCTCGTTGATGATCTGGCCACGGTTCATGTTCTCGAGGACCCCCAGAGTGGCCTCGAACTTGCCCTGCGCCCAGCGGACAACGTTATTTACGGCCTCACCCGGAGCGAACCCGAGGTTGAAGAACTCGAGACTTCCATTGGATACGAACCAGTCGATACCGAAGGCGTTGTCTTCTGTGACGTCCACCTCAATGAACTTGGTCGAGATCTCGACCTGTTTCACGGGCTGATCGAGGATCGCCAGCACTTCCCGAAGCTGATCGATAGCGGCTGGATCTCCGGACACCAGGAGCGAGTTTTGGGGCATGTAAGCGATGATCGATTCAACGCCCTCCGGCCGCATCCCCAGGCCCTGGCCCTGGCCGCCTCGACCACCAAACTGGGTGCCTCCCGTACTCCGACCACTGCCGCGACCACCAGTGCCGAACCCGCCCTGGGTGCCCCCTGCACCCCGGCCGAGGCCGCCGCCGAGCTCAAGTCCCTGCATCCAGAGTTCGTCCGCACCCCGGCCGCCTGCACCGGTAATCGCGTTATTGACGCCGCCTGCGCGAGCTCTGCGGCCCGGCGAATACTGGTTGCCGGGGCGCATGTAGTTCGCTTCAGCCACTGTCCCACCGAGCAAGGTGGCGAGGTATGCGGGGTCAGCGTACTTCACGGGAATAAGCGTGGTGCTGAGTTCCCGGATTTCGCCCTGCGGAGCCGACCCCGAAGGCGCCGGAGCTGCGGCAGGAGTAGCGGCCCCTGCGTAGGCGGGAGCGGCCAACTCGCCACCGGGCAACTGCGCGAACTCGTTCCCATCCGGCTTGGTTGTCTCAGGTCCGGTCGGTTCAGTAGCAGCGCCGAGTTTTGTAGCCTCTTCCCCACTTGCGGCAGGTGCAGCCGCGGACGGCCCGATCTTGGGCGGCGTCGCGGGCGCAACGGGAACCGCGGAAGCCCCCGGAGCGAGAGCGGACGCGCTTACACTCGGCGCGACCACCGCTGTTCTGCCTCCCGGAGTGATAACCGGCGCGGGACCGCCTTTGGATCGGTTCACAGGAACCGCGGGCACCGAAGGCCTACCGGCCGCCGCGATACCGAGGTGCCCTAGCGCCGACACTCCAGGCTGAAGGTTGGCGGCAGTGGCTGGGGCGGTACCTGTTGACGGTACTCGCGATGCGGCAGGAATCGAGCCCACCGACGGAACTTGGACGCGGCTGGGCGATCCTACCGGAGCCGTCACAGCGGCGACCGTCGTCATGGGAGCGGGACCAGCGGCCGGTGGCGCCGCCGGGATCGGAGCGGGAACGTATCCAGCCGCCAGCGGTGCCTGCTGAGCTGCAGGTCGGGTGATCGCAACCGGGCTCACGCAGGCCACCGGGGCCGAGGCCGGTCCAGCGCCGCTCGCAGGAGCCACCGGTGCCATAACCTTGGTGGGCAGCGAAGCCCCGGTACGGGCCGGCACTGCAGGCTTCGGAGGTATCGTGACGGGGACCGACGCCGCGGCGCCCGCTCCGGGATTTCGGAGCAGAGCGCCCGCGGGCAGCTCCCGCGCCGTCACAATGTACCCCGAGTCTTCTTTGTACCAGAAGAGCCCGGCGCTCAGCGCGATATAGCGCAGGGCGTCTTCGACGCTAACATTGCGCAGGTTCACGCTCTCGATGGTCCCAGTGACATCCTGGCCAACCACGATGTTGACTCCCGACGCCTCTGAGAGCATTGTCATGACTTCAGAAATCGGAGCGTCCTTGATGTTCAGGTTGATAGGCGGACTGCTCGATGCAGTCTCGTCCGCCGACGCCCCGGCGCACACCAGGATCATGGCTGCGATCGATGCTGCGAGGACACCTAGGGTGTGGATGGATGGCTTGGCCATGGGCCCCTCCCTGCGTTTCATTCTCCGACGGGTCGCCGCCGGCCGCAGTTCGTTTTGTGCGCATTTCCGGCAATCGTGAGCAGGTTCGCCCGAAGGCACCTGCGGTCCCGTCCAGCCCCCGCGCGACAGGCAAGCTTAGTAGTTGCTGCGGCTGCTGCTGCGACTGCTGCTTCTGCTGCTACCGTAGTCACTGCTGCCCCGGCTGCTGCCCCGGCTGCTACCACCCCGGCTGCTGCTGCCATACCCACTACTCCCGTAGCCGCTGCTGCCGTAGCCGCCACTGCTACCATATCCACCGCCGCCCTCACCACTCATGTCGTAGATCACGTCATCGGCCTGAATGGCGTAGCCCACCGTCTCCGGGCTGGCGCGGAACAGCGGGATCACGATGAAGTGCATGGGGCGCTGTTCGGGGGTCATGGTGCCCGTGGTCATGCCCAGGGTGTTGAGGCCCGTGGTGGGCGCGCCGCCTCGTCCCGGCGGCGTGCCGAAACCGCTGGTGGGGCCAGGCATCTGCATGCCGGGGATCCCTGTAGGTGCGGGACCGGCGAATCCCCCGGGGCCACCGGGCATGCCCATATCCATTCCGGGGAACTGGGCGAAGGTCAGATCTCCGCCCGGGGCTCCCGCGGCTGCTGAGATCACCCATGTGCCGTTGCGATCCTCAGCCTGAAGGCCGGCCCGCGACACGAGGGTAGCCAGCGCGCTCTCAGGCGTTGCATCCCAGAGCGTCGCGCTGACCACGAGCGTCCCCAGCTCGGCGGGGAGAACGTAGTTGATACCGAAATTCTTCTTGAGCGTTGCCAGCGCGTCAGAAAGCGGCTTGTCCTGCCACGTGATCGACAGGGTATCGCCTTGCCCGCCTGCCCAACTGGTCATGCTCAATATAAGCAGGAGCGCCATCGCCACGAATACACTCAGCCAACCTCTTGTCACGGCAATCACCTCTATAGCGCGGAGGCAAGCCCCGCGATTGTCGCCCAAGCTACTGCATTGGAGCTCCAGGCATCCCGGGCATCGGCATCTCGCCCGGGCCCATCTCTCCGCCTGGGCCCGGGGCCATCATGCCGCCACCACCGGTCGCACCAGCCCCGGCACCCGGAAGGAGATCCCGTCTCTCCCCGGGTATGATGCGTCCGGCTTCCTGTTCTTCCCGGTAATGCTCAGCCAGCGTGCGCCTGCCGTGGGACACTCGTTCCTGACGGCTCCGCGGCTCAGCGCGCTTGCGAACCCTCTCGCCAGTGACTGGATTCTGCAGTGTGACCGCATCAGGCTCGACGGAAATGACACGCCAGGTCTGCGTGCGCTCGCTGGCGCGGTCCTCCACCCGGAGTGTCTGCCCCGGCTTGAGTATTCGTGTACGCCCGGTGGGATCCTCCCAGGTGGCGAAGGCCCGCCCGGGGGCGCCGGCACCGGTGTCATCCGCCGGCCACATGATACTGCTTATGCGCACCAGATCAGCCGTAGCGGACGGATTGGGCGGAAGTGGCTGAGGAGGTGCGGCCGGAATGGATGCCTGGGGAAGGCGCTTGACGTACCCGATCGGCAGGGCATTCCAGTCCGGTCCGTATTTGGTCGCTCGGGTCACGAACTTTTCCTCAGGTTCTGGCGTATCAAGGGGCACGAAGGGATTCGCCCGGGACGGTTCCAGGGGCGGGGCAGGTGCAGAGGTTCCGCCGCCGCCACCCCCGGGGGCAGCACCCATTCCGGGACCGCCCATTCCGGGACCACCCATTCCGGCTTCCATTCCCCCTCCAGGGGGTCCGCCTGGGCCGCCAGGCGCCATTGCGCCACCGGGAGGGCCACCAGGACCGCCCGGAGCCATCGCTCCACCCGGAGCTCCGCCCGCGCCGGGCTCGGCTGCTGGTGCCCCGCCGCTTGGGGGTGCGCCGGCATCGGCAGCACCGGCCTCATCGTCCTGCGCATACGCAACGTTCGCGGGCTGCATGCCGGGAAGCACGAACCAGAAGGCGCACACTGCAGCCACGACGAGGACGAAGATGCCCGCAGCTACTGCAGCTCTTGCCAGTTGCTCTCTGTCCACGGTGGCGTCTCCTCAAGACGGGTGCGTAACTGCCACTATCACAGGCCCGAACGTCAGACCGAACTATTCATCTCCGCCGCCGGCGTCTCCACCGCCGCCGCCCATGTCCCCCGGTGGCGGCCCAGCTGCGCCCCCTCCGGGAGGTCCGCCAGGGCCTGCTCCTCCGGGCGGCATACCCATTTCCATGCCGCCCCCGGGAGGACCTCCTGGTCCACCCATTCCTGGAGGCCCGCCGGGGCCACCCATTCCTGGAGGCCCGCCGGGGCCACCCATGCCGGGCGCACCGCCCATGCCGCCCGCCGCTCCTCCTGCTGCAGCCCCGCCTCCTGTGTCAGGCGTCTCGCACGCGAGCCACACACTCAGAATGAGGGGGGCGACCATGATTTCGTCGTCTGGCCGGTCAAGAACCTCTCGCACCCGATCGTACAAATCCGTATCCATCATTTCCCTGAGCCGGACCAGCCCCAGATGATGGATCGTAAGGATGCGCGGGAAGTTGCGCAGTGACTTGTAGAGCCGCTCAATATCGGCGAGGGTGCCGGCAATCCACAAGGGGTTGTTTCCGCCGCCAGCCACAGTTTGTCCCCCACCGCTAGGTGCTCCCAGCGGGAACTCGATCCACGCGGTGTTGGCCGGGTAAGGCTCCATCGGAGGTTCCCAGCCGGGATGTCCCTCGATGATCACGCAACCGCTGTCTTCGACGAACTTCTCAATGAGCTGCGGCAAGTCCTCGCGCACCTCGCGCCAGAGGTTGACCATCGCGATGAGCGGGTGCCCCATAGACAGCGGGATGCTGCGCTCGTCGAGCTTCTGGGCAAGGGACTCGTGGGAAGTCTCCCATTCGCGCTTGACCTTTTCGAGGTTCTGCTCGGCCTCCTCTTTCTGGTCGGCCTTTTTCTGCTCCTCGGAAATCTGGGCCTCCACTCCGGCGATCTCAGCCTGCTTTGGCTTGACCATGAACCAGTAGCCGGCGAATGCAACACCCAGTACGAGGATGATGCCTACAGGGCCCAGCACGAATGGCGGTATTTTCCCAAGCATAGATGGTAACTCCTCGATACCGTCAAGCCCTGTTCTTGGGGCGGCAAGTCAGCATTGCACTCCAGCTCAAGTCGGGACACAACCGCGCTGCGTCACAGTCCGCGTGTAGTCTACTCCTCGCCACCGCCCGCGTCGTCGCCGCCACCGCCACCGCCGCCGGGAGGACCGCCCGCCGGCTCTCCGCCACCCGGAGGCCCGCCTCCTCCACCGGGAGGACCGCCCGCACCCTCAGTAGGCATGCCGCCCATCGCACCGCCTGGAGGCCCACCGCCACCGGGCATGCCGCCCATGTCGCCGCCGGGCCCCATCATTCCACCGCCGCCCATGCCACCAGCGGCGCCGCCGCCACCCAAGCCAGGAGGCGAGGGGACCATGATGGGCCGGTTAAGCTGGCAAGTGATCAGCAGGTCGATCGACCCGTCAAGTCTGGGTTGGACCACGGGCGAAACCCCGCCGCCACCACCCATACCACCGCGTCCGCCCATTCCCATATCGCCACCGGGAGCTCCGGGCATGCCGCCACCAGGGCCGCCGGGCATGCCGCCACCGGGTTCGCCCGGCATTCCACCCGGCCCTCCCGCCATACCGCCGCCCATGTCACCGCCGGGCATGCCCATGCCACCCTCCATCCCCGGGGCCCCGCCCCCTCCACCACCGCCGCCCGAGAAGTTCAGCCCCTCGATATTCATCGTCGGGATCCCGCCAAGATTGGGCAGGTTCCACTGCTGGAGTATCGCGGGCCACTTCGCAGCAATTGCCCGGCCGGACGGTACGGTGCCGGAGATGCGTACATTGCTGATCTCCGGGCATCGAATGATATTCAGGATGAAGCGGGCGCACTCATTCGCGTTCTTGACGGTGACACCGAAGGCGCAGTCTGGGCTTCCGCCGGACGGGCCAGTCTGCTGATACAGGGCTTCCGGATCCCCGCCACCCACCAGACCACCGGCGGGATGGGCCATGATGCCGAAGAAACGAAGCTCGGCTCCACCGTAAATGTACTCGGCAATCTCAAAGAAACGTTCCCAGTACGGATAGCCGCACTCGTCCGCCTGTCTAATGAAGCTGATCTTGTCGGCAATTGGCTGAAGGCGCCCCTGGATACCGCCGGCCTCGGCCTCCGTTGCACGGACCTCATCGGCGGCTGCCTTCACCTTTGTGTACTCCTCCTGCAGACTGGAGAGCTTGGCCTGCAGCGTGGTGGCGTAGAAGCCCACTCCCAGGCCCGCAGCCAAGAGCAGGAGGACGATCAGTGCAAGGAGCTTCTTGTTGGTCCGGGCTCGTCGTACACCCGGGGGCAGCAGATCGATTCTTAGCACCTTGACCCTCCCTGAGGTGGGCGAGAGACCGAACTAGCGGCTTTCGCACAGTCCTGGTTGCGCGGTTGCCGCAGGCAGTCGAGCCATTCGGGGTACACAGGGCGCGACCGCGACCAACGCACCCTAGCTTTCCACCATATCGCGCAGCGCAAGCCCAACCGCGACGACCATCGTGGGGCCGATGTCGCGCAGGTACGCGCCGGGCTGCTTATTCTCATCGGTCAGAAGCTCGGCGAAGGGATCCGCGAGCTCTACCGTTACACCGGTCTCCGCTGCGATGAAGTCACCTAGACCCGGGATCACCGCTGTACCGCCCGACAGGAGAATGCGGTCGATCTCCTCGTTGCGGTGCTGTCTGCGGTAGAAATTCAGTGACGCCTGAACCTCGCCCGCAAGATCCACGAGGGGGGTAGCGATGGCTTCGTAGACGATCTGCCGCGCGTGAAGGTCCTGCTGCGCCTGCGGGTCCGTTGGACCCTCGGCAGGAGCAGGGGCCGACGGCGCTTCTCCGATGCCGGCTTCCGACGGCAGTATGGTGTCCAGTTGCGTCGCCTCGGCTTCCGCACCAATGGCTTCGTCGGCAAATCCCGCTTCGCCCATCATGTCGGAGACTTCGAACACGGAATCGGCTTCGTCTTCGGAGTATGCTTCCCCTCTTGCCCCGGCTCCTCCTGCAGCGTAGCCGGTTTCCTCGGGGAAAACAGATTCCGACACGTCAGCCAAGGCTTTCTTGACCTGCTCAGCCAAGGTCTCATCACCCATGAAGTTCTGGGTGATCGCCTGGGTCAGCGCGTTTCCGGCGGTGGGAATTGTGCGGACGAAGCCCAGCAAGCCTCGGCGAACCACGATAATCAAGGTGGAATTCGCGCCGATATGCACAATGGCCACTGTCTGGTCGCTGTAGGCAGATCCGCTCACTTCCACGAGTGCGCGTGATATTGCCAGGGGTTCGACATCGATGGCCTGGGGAAGCAGCTTGGCGGAGGTCATCACGCTCACATGGGTGTTGATCATGTCCTCCTGCGCCACGGCAATGAGGACTTCCATGTTCTGCGCGTTTGGGTCGGCATCGGGCGCGTCAACGGGCTGGTAGTCGTAGTATGTCTGCTCGATAGGAAACGGAGTCTGGCGGTCGAGTTCCCACTGGATCGCCTCATCCAGTTCCTTGCCTGACATCTTGGGGACTTCCGTGATTCTTACCACCACGGACGATGTGCCGCCGACGGATGCAATGGTGTTCTTTGTGTGAAAACCACCGGCCTTGATGAGGTCCGACACCGCACTGGTGACCGCGGCGGCATCCACGATGACGCCGTCCTCTACACTGCGCGGAGGCGTCGGCACAACAACTGGCCGGCCGAGCACTTCAATGCCCGATCCGGTCCGTTGGAGTTCAACAGCCTTGATGGTTGAACTGCCTATGTCGAGGCCCAGAACATGGGTATAGCCCCGCGCCATGCGTGGCTCCTCCTGCGTGCGGGCAATGCAAGACCGGAAGGCGCCCTGCGGCAAGCACCCGGCAAAGTGTACCCCATGACAAGAATGGCGTCAAGCCGTTAGCCCACACGGGAACCGGAGTGCCTTCGGTCCCCGTTGGGGCGTGAACAATCTGCACCACGCGCGCCTACCCCGGCAAACTCGCTGCTGCCGTGCCAGAGACCGCGACACATTGTTCACTAGTGATAGACAGGTGACGGGCCCCGGAGTTCCCAGCCATTCAGTCTCAGCCCCGGGGCCCGGAAGAAATGGATCTCCCCCGCGACCCATTGTGCCGCTACGGGTACGGCAGATTGGGCCTGAAGCGGTCCATCGCATTGCTGGCGGCAAGCCGTTCTCGCACCAGCGACGGGAACTCGGGTGTCACAGTGCAGTAATAGATGTCCGAAGACTGCCGGACCTCTGACCCGCCATCGGAGGCATCGCGAAGGTCGTACAGCGGCCTCGGGCTGGACCAGAAGATCCAGTAGCGCCTTGCCACAAGCATGTCCGGGTTCGTCACGGGCAGTGACGGTACCCGGTAGGTTTCCTCAACCACCCGCAGCGGGCCTTCGGAAAGGACGCTGTCGATGGGCACAATCGTCTCCTGACTCCAGCCGCCAATGGTGTGAATCTCATCCGCACTGGCGGTCTGCACGTTGCCGGCATCATCCAGATACTCGTAGTCATACTGCACACGGATCTGGCTGCCAGGCCCCAGCGGGTCACGCCGCCGCTGCCCGTCCGGATACGTCACCCAGCGATAGACGCCAAGCCAGATCGCGATCTCCCCGTTCTGCATGTCGGCGTCAAACTCGGCGCGGTGGCCGGAGTAGCTGCCCGGGGGAAGGCCGGGATATCCGGGCAGAGCGCCCACGACCTCTTCCGGAGTGCCCGGACCGTAGAGTTCAGGCTGAGGATCGGTGGTATCTGATGGATACCGCACCACCAGGTTTCCGGCGATCGGAGGATGGTTCACCTGGATTGTCCACGACTGCATCTTCATCATGTAGCTGGTGCGTCCATAGTACGGCGCTTGGCCTGTCCCATAGCTGCGACGCCAGAAGAGCAGAACGCGGTTGTTATGGCTTCCAAGCGGCCACGGGTAGGTGTACGAACCCGCGGGCTGGTTCCCCAGCCATGCGCCGGACTGCAGGATCGCGGTCGGGCAATCATCATCAGCGGGACTCAGGGTGTGGCGCCACAGGAACGGTGAGTACTCGCCGGCCAGGAAAACGTCGTCGATGGTAGATGCGAGCGCGGGGAAAGAGCGGCTGAATACGGTCGCCGGGTCGTTCGGCTCCAGGGCATTGAACAAAGGTCCGGAGAACCGGACGCGCCCGAGAGTCGGGTCGATCTCCATCATCAACGGGCGCTTTTCGGCGTCAGGAAGGCCGTACGTTGCCGGATCGATCAGCTCATAGCGATCTTCCCCGTTAGGTCCGGAGGCCGGGTAATAGCGCACATTGGGCAGGCTGCCATCCTCCGGAGCCACAGGACCGGCCGGCCACTGGAGGGTGCTCAGGTCTGTGAACAGACCATCCTCCTTGTGTCTTGCGAAACGCGGAATGACACGGTAGACGCCCCGGGTCTCGTCATACTGTTCGCCCCGGGTCGGGTTTGCAGGTCCCCAGCTGATGTCGTAGTAGCTGATCTCCCAGGTGGTCCCGTGCTGACGCACACCGATGCGGAAGGATGCCCCCGGACTGCCATTGTTGATGTAATTGCTTCCGGTCACCCAGTCCAGATGGCGTGAATGGAACTCTCGACGGAGCTCGTCGGGCGTGAATTCCTCGCCCGGGCTCTCACCGGGCGAATTCGTAGCTCCGGTCCCCGGTGGCGGCCCGGGCCGGGACTCGCTGGGGTTCAGTACAGGGAGCCCTTCCGGCTGTCCGTCCATGGTCCCCGAATGAACGTACTGGAACTCCACCTTCCCGTTGTTATTCGCCCCTGTCAACAGATCATGCCGGTTGAACCGAGCCTCGTAGATGTCGAAGTTGCCAAGGTGCCGCGCATAGCCGGCGAAGAAGACCCGCAACATGGGCTGGGTCGCCGTCCCACCTGTGCTGGTGTCGTAGACAACCGGCGGCAGATAGAGCATTGGCGCCAGGTCCTTCACCGCCTGGAACGGCCCATGCGGGGTTCTCCGCAGCGTGACCGCTGATGCCGGCGAGGGCCCGAAGGCATCAGTGTCGTACATGGTCTGCACGGTGGTCTGCGGATCGATCGCGGGAATGCTGTTATCAATCGGCAGGGCGGCCACACGGTTAGTGCCGTCCGCAAGGGCGACATGGTACATCGGGCGCTCTTGGCCCCGTACCCCGGTATGCCAGAAGGTCCAGTGCCCGGATGCGGCTCCGCCATTGGCGATGTCTCCGTCCCACAGGCCCCGCACTCCTTGAGGCTTCGCCTGTCCGGTCCAGATCAGCCCCGTGCCGGATGCATCGGAGTAGTGAATCTCCGAACGCAACGCGCCACCCACTGCGCCGGAAGACACCCACAGAGACCGGTAGCCCGCGGGATACGGGTACACATCCAACGGCCCGCTCTGTGACAGGGGGCCGCCCAGGCTGGTCAGCGGTGTCGGAGGGCCTGCAAGCCAGTCGTAGCTGCGGTTGATGCCCGAGCCCGAGACGTTCGCTCGTGCTGATACCAGGTTCATGGGAGCATCCGGCGGCGGGACGGCGTCCGGGTCTCCCGGATCCGGATCGTTGGTCATCCACATGACCTGCAACTGCTGCGGATCACCGTTCGCATCATACATGAACAGCGCCGTCGGAGACGTGTCCACCGAATGGTAGTCGTTGTAGGGAAGACGGGACTCGGAGACCCTCAGATGGGCCTCGGCGGCCATGTAAGGCTCCAAGGCCACATCGCGGTCCGGGTCGAACACATACCGGGCGCTGGTGACATTCCCCACTCCGGGCCGCGTGAAGTCCAGCAGCCCGTTACCGTTCTGATCCATGAAGTACAGTTGAGGCATCTCATATCGGCCCAGAAGCTGGCCGGTGCCCACGATGTTCGTGGCACCCACGTTCATGGCGCCTGCGCTTACACTCGCCCCACCCTCAGGGTTCATCACCGGCAACCACGGTGTCGCGGCATCGGCCGACAAAGGCAGCAGACCAACCGCTTCGTGGAAGATCTCCTTGAGGGACGCCGGAATCGGGTTACGCTGGTTGACCCAGCCGTAGCCCCGTTTCTTCGATGGGTCGGGTCCCCAGTCATTCTGGCCCGCATCGGCCCGGAAGAACCTGTACCAGGCATCGTCTACACCGGAAACCCCCGGCGACGTCCCGTATATGCCGGGAATCGTGTTCCCATCGTTTCGCAGACTGAAGTTCCCCCAGTGGGATGTCCCCATGGGGTCCGCGCGACGACCGGCAGGTGTCCCGCCGGCATCCGCGACCGTGATGTCCGGTGTGGCGCCAGTGCCCGATGCCACGCGCCCCATGTCCGTCGCCGGACTGGACGCCACCAGTTGGGTCCGCTTCGGCACCGATAACTGGATGTCGTATGCGTCGAATTCCTCGGCCGTCAGGTCCGCGAAACCGAAATTCGGGTTCCCGGCCACGTTCGGCGCGGGGTCTACGGTGCTCAACGGCACGCCTGTCAACGGACAGGTGCCGGTTCCGGCCGCATGCACGGCGCCGGTGATTGGGCTCCATTCGTGCCCTGGACAATCGGGATTCTGGCAGTGGAACGCCAGCCCCGGTCCGGGGAGGACGGTGTTCCAGGCGGACCCGGAATCCGGGCCGATGCCGGGCTCGGTGGCCGGGGTCGCCGTGTGATTGCTGGTGCAGATGAACACCCTGCCCTGGGCGTTGGTCACCAGGTTGTTGGTCACGTAAGCCTGCCCAGGCCGCCATCCCGGGAGCGGAGCGCCGCAGTCGGGGCACACATAGTAGGCGTCCCACTTGTCGTTATCATCGAAAACAGTCTGCAGACGCCGCAACTCCCATTTGTGCGGGTCGGTGAGGGGAGCGGCGGGATCGAAAGCCGTTGCCCGTGCTTCTGTCTGCCCATACGTCAGCGCGGTCCCGCGGTAGCCCCAGTTTGCCTCGTAATCTTGGCTGTTTCCCGGCGCCTCGCCCGGCTCAGACGCAGGCTGCCCGGGCGGGACACTCACCGTGATGTACTGGTCCGTCCCATCGTAGCCTGCAGCAGCCGAGCCCAGGCTGACCACCTTGTTGTCCAGCCCCACCGTCACCCGGGAGTCGGGGATGCTCGGCCGCAGGGACGGGAAAGCATTGATCCAGGGCACCGGATTGCCCGAGCCATCCGTGCCTATCTCGGGAACGGTCAGAGACCGAACCAACTGGGTATCTGCAGGGCTGCCGGCGGCTTCCACCGTCACGAGACCCACGCGGGGCCCCGGCGCGATGTACAGGTCCGCGGCATGGGCCGCGTCAGGCTGGCCGTGGTCGCCGTGGTACGGGCAGATCCCCGCGCCCTTGTCCTCCGGGTAGACATCCCCGTTGGCTTCCCAATACAGGTTCCAGTTAGCGCCTACTGGTGGCCGATTGTTCGCCGCGGAAATGTGCTCTCGAATGCACAGGTACCACGGTAGCCCTAGCAACCGGTCACCGGGCCGGTAGTGGTAATTGGCTTGCCACACCCCACCGTTCAGCGCGTGGACAAAACCGCTCCCGCGGTCCTGGATGTCGGTGAATTTCGCACCGCATTCGGGGCACACATAGTACCGGTCATTCTGGGTGAGCTGGTTGCGCACCACGAACTCCCGCCGCGCGCTGGTCTCACCCGGCCGGACTACTATTCCGGTGCCATCACTGGCGCCAACCAGGAAGCGCGGATAGGTCCCCGTCAGCGTCTCGATGTTCCCGTGGTGGTCGCTGTCATTACTGCGCGGAACATTGTAACGCGAAACCAGGAAGCGGCTCTCGATCGGCTCATATTCCGAGGCGAAACTCGGCAGACTCTGGGCCACCGCCGAGTTTGTGGGACGGTTCAGCCGATCCATGTACCATTCCGTGTCGTCGTACCAGAACGTACGGACGTTCGCGTTGACGCCGTGGATAAGTTCGATCGAGTCGAGGGCAGGAGTGTGCAGCCCCGCATCCCACGGGTTCACACCATTCTGCCAGCGCATTTGGACCTTGCCTGCCCCGACTTCCCCTGGCCTGATGGAGTATGGCGTGCCGTTCCCGGCAGCCGTCGGGTCGCCCATGACTGCATCCGTGCTGTGCACGATGCGGTCGGCGCCGAAAGTGAAATAGACCCCGCGGCGCTCCCAGGACGGCATGTCGTTCAGACCCGCTTCGCTGAGAACCGGGCTGCCGAACCCCAGAGCAGGACCATCCATGCCCATTGTCGGCGGCGGATTGGTCTTCACATTGGAGCGTGTCTGGAAGCTGATCTCCCAGACAGCGCCGGTCGCGTCGGCCGTGGGATCGGCCAGCACAGGCAGGACCAGGCGCAGTGAGCCGCTTGCTGTGACGATGCGGATGTAGTTGACGCCCGCGGGTGCGACCCCGGGCTGTCTTTCGCTGTCAAACTCCAGCCCATAGAGCCGCGAGTAGACCCAGATCCGCCACCCGCTGATCTCGCCAGGCACCAGTGGATCCGCGGCGCGAGACACGTACCGGATGTAGTAGGCGTCCTCGTCGGCGATCTTCTGCGATCCGAGCTGGATGATGACAGGTCGCGTGAAGACTTCCGTCCACGCGAAATTGGACCAGAGCGTCCCGATGCCTGGCTCGTTCGCAAGAGGCCAGCCCTGCGGGATGGCGATGTGCCAGTTGCGGCACTCGAAATACCGGGTACCCGCTCCCAGATCGTGCTTCACCCAGTCTCCCACGTTATACGTAGTGCCGGCGGACCAGTCGGGCACATTACTTGGCGGCAGTTCAGGCGCGTCCCCGTAATTCTGCTGGGTGTAGCGAGTGGCGTATGTCCGCGCATAGCTGACGCCGGGCGGGAAAGTGACAAAGTGAGCGCGAGTCAGGTTCGGATCTGCGGCAGGCCAGGCAAACTCAGAGTAGACCGTGCCGTTCGGCGCGTTCGAGGCGCCAGGGCGATTGGGGTGAAATGGGCGGCCAACCACAGCGCGGAACTGGTTGGGGTCGTTGTATGTCTGGCCTCCGGTGGGAATACTGGTGTCGCGGTACGCTACGTCGCAGGAAGGCACCCCGCCTGCGCTGCGCTGGGGTGTTGCGATATCAAGTACGCGCTGCTCCAGGTCCTCAACCGGGATCAGAGTGGTGTTTGGGTGCTGGGCGGCGGGCAGGCCCAGAGGATTTGGGCAAGTGTAGTTGCCCGGCGGCAGCACCGCGGAGTAGCCACAGATCGGGCAAACGTAATTGCCCCGCAGTTTGCTCAGACCAAACTGGTGGGTGTCATCCGCATAGGCGGCGCTTGCCGTATCCACGATGCTCGTGCGTACTTCGTAGGCCGGCTGCGCCATTGCAACCGACGCCGCGATGAGCGCAATACCTACCGTGAGGGGAACGATACCACTTCTCTGCCTCATGGGCTTCACCCTCTCCAACTGCAGCGCGCTGTCGTCTGGTCTAACCGGGCATACTGCCCTGCGACAGGCGCGTGATTCTCATCTGCAGGCCGCGCGTGCGGCCCTTGTGTCACACCCCGCTCGGGTCTCTGCCGGATCTACAATCGTTCCGCGTACGAAACCATCATCAGCGGTTCCGGCCAGGCAGGTCTGCGCGGGTCCGGGATCAGGTACCGGCCAAAGGCGGCGCCCGTTGTGCGCTCTGCCCGAAGGACCTCGCTGCCGAATGCCCGTCCCCAACCACGCCAGTCCGTGTTCTGCGCGGTGAGATGATCGGGCAGCGTGGACAGGTTCGCGATCAGATAGTCGCCGTTCGCAAGCCTCTGTGCGGACGTCGGAAAGAAACTCTTCGCGAAGTTGGTTCCCGTGGGCAGAGGTATCGTTCCGACCCCCGAAGCCGTGTATGCGTTGCGGGTCCAACTCCACGTGAACGCGAAGGTCGGGCTGATCTGGAACTCGTACACACCCATTGGGGCCGTCGGCATGGCCTGGTAACGCGAGGCCACCACCCAGACGTAAGTCGCGCTCATTGGGTCGCCGAACAGACCGTTGCCCTCATTCACATACTGAACCTGGCGGATGTTACGGAACTCTTGCTGGTATATGGGAGTCCAGGGCGTCCAGACCCGGTTCAGTGTGGTGATTGCCGGAAGCCGCCCCAGATCGAACACTGACATGGCGTCGAAAGGCGGTTCGCCGATGTGGGCGCCCAGAACCTGCGCCCCTGGCGGGGGATTGACCCGCGCCGCGTAGAAGTTTCCGGCTCGGTCGAAACGCGGCGGCTCCACGATCAGCGGGAAATTCCAGTTCGCAGCACACGCCAGATAGCCCCACAGCTCCCCTGTGGCCGGGTCGAGAATCGGCTGCGCCTTCTGGTACTCCAGTTCGACAAACCGGACTGCCTGGTTATACGGAACAACCACGTTGCCGGTAGCGTCCACGGGCACGGATATTGGGGTGACCACGTAAGCGGACTCAACCGTGGGCGGCTCGCCCGGGTTGGCAGGCTTGCGCACGACCTCGATGATCCGCTTGTGCCCTGCGTCTGCGATGACGGTGTGCTCGTAGCGGAGACCGGCGTAATAGGTGTGGTAGCGCCAGGCGTCCGTGGGTCGATCCAGCAGCAGCTTCGCCGTGCCGCGACCCGCACCCGCGAACCACACCCGACAACCACGGTTATCCAGTTCCAGCACCTGGTTGGCGCCCGAATCCACCACGAGCCAGTTCCCATTTTCGAGGCGGGTCACCTTAGCGATGTGTGCGAAAGGCCAAACGTCCGTGCCGTCCGCCGCTCGGCTCCCGGTCAGCACCCGCACCGGCTGTGACCCGACGCACTCAAGAATGCGCGAACCCGAAGCGATCAGCGTGCGCTCAGTCGCCATTGACGCCAGGTACCCGGCGCCCACAGGAGAATCCGGCGCAGCCATGATCCGCGAGCCGACGAAAGCATTGTCGCCCGCGACACAGGGCGTTGCCGAGACCACCGGCACATTCCCGGCCACATCCTGGGCCGGAGCGACCATGCGCCCAGTCACGTTCCCGGTTACCGGGTCCCACGACGCAGCCAGCAACGTCTCAGCGGGGGTCAATCCGCCCGCCGGCGGCATGAAAGCGCCATCCCAGTGGGTGCCGTAGATGTATCTTCGCTGGGCCTGGGTTGTGGGGACCGGAATCGCGGTGCCGGTCACGCCCTCAGTGCCCAGCAGAAGCGTCCTGCCGGCCAACGCAGGGGCGCACCTCGAGATGCCGAAGCCCACGGGTACCTGGTGGCGCTCTGCAGGCATGCCCAGACCGGGGTTGGGGATCGGCACAAAGCCGTTTACGTCATCGTAGCCCGCCGGAATGCCCGGAGGAGGCACCCACCCCAGCGCGTGTGGCACAAAGCCTGTATAGCCCACAATCACCTCGGTGCCCGGATCGAGGAACCAGTCCTCGACATCCATCGTCCCGTTCCCGTTCACATCGGCGAAGGCCATGCGCATGTCCAGCCAGCCGTTGGGGAGGACTTCAACGTTGCCGGCGCCGTAGTCGTAACTCACCAGTGGCTCACCGGCGAACACCCCGCTCACCGGGACCCCGTCCAGGAAATTGGGCGAGTTGGTCGGCAGCCGGACCCCGAGGCTTGCGAAAACCGCAGGATACTGGTTCAGCTTGATAAACCCGGGCACATAGACGAAACTGTGCGCCGGGCCAAGACGGTGCAGTTCCCAGCCGCCACCCGCGGGGTAGGTGGAGTTGTCGGTGCCGTTCCACCGGGCAAGCACCACTTTCCCCGCCAGCGGATTCGGGAAGACGTCCACATTGGCGCCGGTGTCCTCAATCACGCCCGCGTCAGAGACATACTCAGGCTTGATGCGGACCACGCGCTGCTGGTAATCGATCTCGTACGCTGACGGCGGAATATCCGACGGTCCCGTGCCCAGATCTGCAAGCTCGAGAAGCTGCAGGCTCACGCTGGGCGCTGCCTTGCGTACTCCGATGGCGTCGTCAACGCCGGGCCCCAGATGCAACTCGAACCCGCTGTCGGTCTTCAGCCCCACCAGAGCGGCCCGTGCAGGTGGTGATACCGGACCGGGTCCCCCCAGGGGCGGGATCCACTGGGACACCGCGGCCGCAACCACCCCGTTGTCTTCAGTAGGTCCGGCCAGCGCGACAGTCAGGGAGTTGCGGACGCCCAGGTCCGTGGACGGGTCCGAGGCAGGCAGCACGGCCGACGGGCTCAGGCACCCGAGAACAGCCCCGTCCGCCAGGCGCACCACCGGGATGTCCGCGGGCCGCATCAGCGCGGCCTGCGGGATCACCGGCGGGTAGTTCTCGGGCTGCTCAATGGCTGCACCGGTGGGGGCGAACAGCTTGCCGTCCCGGGCCACTGCGGTCCCGGTTGTCACATCATTCCACCGGTGACGCCGCTGCCACAGGATTGGGCCGCGCATGAAGTGGCGCTCCCACTCTCCGCTGCTGTCCTGAAGCATGATCTCGCAGCCTTTGAGCAACTCGTACGGATTGTCGTCGATCATCGGCGTGAGGTACCAGTTCGCCAGCATCTGGCGAACACCGGTGTCACCCACATTCACGCTGTTCAGGTGTGCAATCGGCGCCGGGAAATCAGTGTCCCACGGCAGCGCGAGGGATACGCGGTCTTCAATGTCGCCTGCGCGTTTCGCGTGTTGCCAGGCTCCGGTCGCAGCCCGGACCAGCTTCACACCGTAGTATTCGCGGTTGATCGTGTAGCCGATGGTATTGGCATCGCCCCGTGTGGGTGTGGGCGCAAGAGCAAACTCGCTGCCCCCGGCATGGTTGTCCCACGACACCCAGCCCTCGGTAACAATCCCCGCTCCCGGAACCCAGGTGTTGCTGACAGGTGATCGCACGGTCATGATTGCATCCGCCAGAATGCCATCGGGCAGCATGACCGCCGAGGTGACAGTGGGCGCAGGGGTGGGATATGTCGGCAGTTCCGGGCCGCTGCCGGAACCCACCGCCACTATCCACAGAGGGTCATTGAAGCACGGTAGGGCACGTATCGGCTCTCCGAGGGTGCTGGCCGTTGTGCTGTCGCCGCGGTCCAGATCGGCGTCCGGGAATACCCATACCGCCCCGCTGGTGTTCACATTCCCGGTCAGATTGCCGCCAGTCTGCAGATCGATGCACCAGGCGCGCCCGAAAGTGCGGTCAACGCCATCCCCCGTTGCGTCTGGTAGGCTCGGATCGTACTCGGAGGCCGTGAAGTACACCCACCCGTTGTTGATCACCGGGGTGGAGACATCGCAGACTCTGGACGAGCCTCGGTAGGGGTCCACCTGAAACTGCCAGCGCAGTTCACCCGTGATGGCGCTGAAGCAGTAGACGAATCCGGGATCCCCGCCCCCTGGGTTTTCCCCGCTGGCTGAGAAGACGACCACCGGCTCGATCTCCTCTGCCTCTCGGTTCCCGTCCCCGTTGGCGTCCTGCCAGCGGTTACCAACAACCAGTCCCGACGACCGAGGCGTGGCGCCGGACGGCAGGACCTCAACTTCCCAGATCTTGTCATAGTTCGCGCCCTGCGAGTAATCAACCCAGCCGTCATCCGGTTCCCCGTCAGGGAGGGGGCTGACCGTCCAGCCCGCCGCCCTCGGCCCGCAAAGGTCCTGTTCGGGCTCGGCGTCCAGACAGACCAGCCTCGCGATGCCGTCTGACGCGGTGCTGGTCAGCACAAGCACGCGCCCGTTGATGTGAACCGGCGAAGCGATGACCGGGCCGAAGTTGATCGCCGCGCCCGTGGGATCCAGACGGTCCGGCGGCGGGTACTGCCACTTGCCGTCCACCGGAGCCTGTGCCACGGGGGCTCCCGGGCCGGCTCCAGCGGGTCCCACTGCCCTGTGGCCGAACATCCACGCAATCGCGTTGTAGGCAAACTTGAATGCTGGAAGCTGGTCCTGGCTGGGAGACAGGCTGGTGCCCCAGGACGCGATGATATTGCCGACATTCCCTGCGGTCACCAGGATCGCGCCGCTGCCATACGGTGCGATCATTGCACCGTGCCCCAGGGGCGCACCACCGGCGTCGAGAAGAGAGATAATCGGCCGGAAGCTCACGTCCGTCTCGTGAAGCCAGCCTCCGCCGTCGGTGAAAGGCCAGGTGACCCGGAAGTCCCCGGCGCCCAACCGGTTGACCTCCCAGTCCTCGAGCTTGAAGGGAACATTCAGCAGGTCTTCACCGACTGCGTACGCGATGCGGCGGGCCACCGCCGCCGCACTGGCTTCCACCTGGAAGGGAATCGGTTCGGGTTCGGCACCCCCGCCGCCCGTCGGTGTAACCCTCGGCGGCTGCAGGCGCGTCACGGGCCCGTCAATCCAGAGCAGTGCACCGTTCTCCACAGCCCGGATGAGTCGCGCATCATCGGTAGCGTCCACATCGGCATCAGGACAGTAGATGACGTCAATGCCCTCGACCGACTGAAGGCGAGACAGGTCCGCGGCCCAGTAGATGGGCATGTTCTTCGCGGCGATCCACCCGGGCGTGCCCGTGGGTGTGAGGTCCGCGGGCGCCAAGGGGTTCTCAAAGACCCAGCCATCGGGCCGAAGCGCCGCCCGGGACAGATTGTAGAAGATCAGCGAATTCCCGCCCAGAACGCAGGCCTTGATCACCCGCTGCGGGGGGGTGCTGTCAAAGCTGACGGTTCCCGCAAAGGCGGGGATGAACGCGCCGGGCAGGCACGCGATGAGTGTACAAAGGAGCAACGAGCGCCTGCTTGCTCGCATCACCATCTACCTCCACTGGTGTGAAGCGCAACGCCAAAGCTCGGTTCAGGCGAGCGACTACTGCCCTTCACCGTAGAAGATCAACTCTTCACTCACGGGGAGACAGGGAAGCACCGGCAAATTGCCCTGGACTGTGGCCGTGGCCAGCATCTGGGGCGAGCCGGCATCGGCGTAACGTGTGTCCGCGTTCAGGGTGGTCAGCCGCAGCGCCCTGGGGTCCCTCGTGTTCCGGATGCTCTCGTCGAACTCGTAGCGGATTGTGCTCCAACCCGCTCCGATAACCGGCCAGGCCCACTTGTCGGACCATTCGCGCACCATGTCCGGCCCGGCGTGGAAGGCCTCGGTAATGCACCCGCGCACGCAGATGTCATAGTTGTACCGCAGGAACGCCCGGGCCGCATTGCCGACGTGGCGCGTATCGAAGTACCGGCCGGGGATAACAAACCAGCAACCATTCTCGGCGAAAATCGCCGCATTCACCTTAGCATGGATCGCACCCGTAGGCTCCCCACCGGCGGTCTGCTCCACGACCTTCCAGTTCTTCAGACGGTACTCGGTCGATCCCGCGCCCAGCCCTGCATCGGACGGATCGACCGCGGAGAGCGCCACCGCCTTGAGCTGCCCGGGCGCAAGGGTGCCCAGGGTCCCGGTCACGTCCCAGGGCATTGTGGGGTTGGCGGCAGACCACGGTTGGCTCCAGTCGGGTGCCAGGGTCTCCTCCACGTTAGCCCCTGCATACAGGCCGGGCTGCAGGAAGTAGAACTTGGCCTGGTCCAAGACCCCGCCGAATACGAAGCTCGACCAGCTAACGGAATTGAACACCTTCATGTTGATGGCCGCCGGGCCCGGATCGCCCGCGGAATGGATCACGGCCACCCGAATGCGGTTCCCCGCAAGCATCGGCTCGCCCAAAGTCCAGCGCATGTAAGCCGCGCCTTGGACCTCCGGGGTCATCTCCCAGTGCTGTTCGTCGTAAGCCGGGTTGAAGGGGTCGTCCGGCACGACCGAAACCTCGCCCGACGTTAGCTGCGGGGCGATGCGCGTCGCATTGAGACACACACAGTCCCGGGCGATCAGCGCAATCTTGGTGTTGAACTCGTCCGGAATCGGTGCACCGGGGGCCGGCGGCACCCCGCTGCCCACGTCTCGCCCCAGCACATCCTGCGGGCTGAGAATCTGACCGTCGATGTAGATCGTCCCACCCGACAGCACGGTCAGATTGTAATCCCGCGGATTGTTGATATTCGCGTTCCGCGGCGGAAGAACCCCGTGGATACGCACATTGCCCTCCGCGAATATCAGCTGGTTCGGGTAGGACGGATAGTCCAGGTACACCGTATACTCGCCGGAATCGATGATCCGGTTGTTGGGCGCGTCGTAGTACCGCCAGGTGCGATCAGAGCGCGTCAACCGGATGCCCGGCTCCCCGGGCCTGTGGTACGGCCACCAGACCGTATTCTGGTTGGTTGGGGGAGAGTTGGTGGCGCTCAGAGCGCCGAACTCCAGGGCTGCGTTCTCGCTGGGATAGAGGGTAACCTCAACCCCCGGCGCCGTGTAGGTGGTGTAGGTCGGGTCCCAGCCGCTGTTTTCCGCCGAGTACCGATCCGCGAAAACCTGCATCCACTCGCCCATGAGCGCATCGTAGTCGCGGGTCCCGTACCTGTCCACGAACTGCAGGTCATCTTTATTGTCCACGTAGATCCCGCGGCCGAATCCGTAGTTCCCCAGATTCACCGTGTCACCGCTGGCGAGTGTCACAATGCGCCCCGAATCGCGGGTCAGCTTGCGATACGCCTCGGCACGCGACTGGTCGCCACCCACTGGGCCAAACACCGTCGGCGCCTTCAAGGCCTCGGTGTAGCGTGGGTTACCCGAACCGTCGGTGCTGTTGGATCCATCCAGGATCAACCCACCGTAGGTGGTGAAGGACAAGTGGTTGCTGGGCAGCACCTGGGCCGGCGTCGTGTAGGTCCCGTCGACGTTGCGCGCGCGAACCGCCGTGGTGTACTGGGCTTCGGGTTCGGTAATGCCGTCGGCAGCAAAGATGCGGTCGGAACGCAGGTAACCGCCGGTAATCCCCAGCGGGTTCACGCCGGGCACCTCGCTGGTCGCCGACGTGGGCTGCGGCGTGAGCGTCAGCCAGCTGCCGGAACCGTTCACGGTTCCATTGAGATTGCCACCCTCCAACTGCAGGGTCGAGTTGAAACGCATCGGTCCGAAGAAGTACTGACCAAGCCAGTCGTTCGGGTCCCAGCCGTCCCGGTCCATGTCGGCGCGGGGGTTGAACCCGAGCACTGCCGGCTGGCCCGTATTGCCCGCGTCAGTCACGTAGAGCAGGTAGTCGGTGAGTGGCAACGGCTTGTAGGCTACCAGGTAGCGGTATACCGGCGAAGTCTCGTACATCACGCCGATCGACTCGATCTTCAGCGCCGCACTCATCTCGTCGGGCACACGGTACGGATCGCTATCGGGCAACTCGTAGGGCGGGTCGGGGTCGTAAGTGACACGAACAAGGATGTGGCCCTGGCCCCCAAGCGTCGCGGCTTCCGTGGGCAGGCTGAGACCGGCCGGCGTGGTGTTTACGTCGGGAATACGGGTGAAACCGAACCGGACGTACTCCCCGGTGGTTGCGTCAACCAGGCCGTGCCAGTTGTGTGCGCGCTCGAAGTCGCTGTAATAGTCGTCCTCGGTATCCGCGGTGGCGTCCAGCCCGTATGTTCCGTAGTCGGTACCTGCGGTGTCCATTACCGGCGGCACAGGCCAGGTGTTCGGGTCTGTGGCGACATAAGACGCCGGGACCAAAGGCCGGAAAGGCGGTCGCCAGTCAGCGCCCACGGGGCTCTCGCTCAGATTCTGGTTGCACCAGCTGATGCCTGCTTCCGCCAGGCCCTGGGCGAGGTTGACATCCGCGCCACGGGAGGACTGCTGCTGGTTGTAGGTGACGATAGCGACGAACAGGATGCCCGTCAGCAGAATGACCATCATCAGCAGAACGGCGATGACGAGAATCTGACCTCGTCGTGGCGTCCTGCGTATTCTCCCGTTGCTTCGGTACATTAACTCTCGCCTCCGCCTTGTTGGGGGCCTGGCCCCGCCTGGCGACCGTCAATCGCGCTTCTGTCAATACTCGGTCCAGACCGCCGCGCGCTCCTACTGTCCAAAGTTGCGTATCGAGACCTGCTCGCGCATGCTGACCTCATTGGGATGGTCGCCCTCTGGAAGCACCATGCGGCCAGTCCCGTCGTCCTCCAGGTCCACATAGCGCTCCAATGTCAACGAGACGTTCTGGATGGATCGAACCGAGTAATCGACCTTGACCATATCATTCACGAAGGGCCAGTTGCCTGCAGCATCCAGCTGTGGATCATAGGTATAGTTGCGCCGGTAGTAATACGACACCTGAAGCTGGAAGGAACTCAGCGCGGGCGGCGTATTGCCGAAAAGCGCCCGGGACTCCGGCGATGGCGGGTCGAACCGCGAGAAACGCAGGAGCGCCGTGGTCCCCTCCGGCGTGCCGTCATTGTTGTAGTCGCGCCGCGTGAGTTGCACGTTGAACTCGTCGCCCCGAAGCGTGGCCTGATCGAAATTCTGCGTAGGCTTCAGGTCGAACTGCCGCCGTACTCCCGCAGTGTCCACCGCGACCACTTTGACCTTTACGGTGTTCGGCTGGATCAAGGCCGGGACGTTGATGTCCACGCTCGGGTCAATGCGGTACGACGTGGGGGCTGCTGCCCGGTCCACCGGTGCCGTCGCCAGGCTGCCGGGATATACCGCTGTGAAGTCGCTCGGCATGCTCACCGTATACCACCCGGTGGCGTTTCGCGCGGTGGAGAAGCTGATGACTTTGTAGTAAACGATATTGCCGGATGCCGGGGGCCACTCCTGGCGGGCCTGCTGGCCACAGGTCACCACTCCTCCGTCAGCCGACCAGCGAACCTGAACCGGGCGGGGCTGGGTCGTGTGGCTGTCCAAACGCGGGACGGAATAGGTATCCGTGGCGGCGTCCCAGGCGTACAGCATCACACGCGGGTCCAGTTCGGACTGGGCCAGCGCGGCGTTGGCCAGGAACGCACCTCCAAGCGATACGCCGTCCCAGGCGCCGAACCGCGCACGGTAGACGACGCCGTTGTCAGTCTTCAGAGTCTCGCCCGACACCCTGTGGGGTTCGAAGCGTACACCGTTGAACAGGTATACCGCCGGGCGGCCGCCTGTGTTCTCGACATACCCCGCCACGTACTCGGGATACTGGCCCGCGCCATCCACTCCGTCGGTGAAGAGGGTCGTGGTCGGGACGAACGTCGAGCCCCGCTTGGGTGTCAGCGCGTTCTCAATCA
Organism: Armatimonadota bacterium; assembly: GCA_013314775.1. NCBI lineage: Bacteria > Bacillati > Armatimonadota > Armatimonadota bacterium. The sequence goes on from JABUFB010000009.1 coordinate 123,645, forward strand.
CCGGCTGACCCGGGACCCAGACGCCCGAAGAGTTGAAGCTGCCCAGGGGAGAGGGCTCGTTGGGGTTCCACACGAACTCCTGGCGGTACAGTGCGAACGGATTGAACTCGTCGTAAGGCTGTCCGGGGGTCACAAGATGGACGGCGTAGCGAATGACCTTCTGATAGCCGTTTTGACCGGTTGCCGGCCTGGGCGGGTAGTAGATCTTGCCCAGGCTGTCTCGCGCCGGTGGGTTGAAGAGGATCTGCGAGTAGTTGATGACGCGAATGTCGTCGTAGGTGCCGAGGGTGTTATCGGCGCCTGAGAACGAGTATCCGGGCGCCGGGTGAACATACACTGCTTCCCCCAGTTCTCGCCGGATCTGTTCCATGGCGTACCGGCAGGCATCCTGCATGCCCACGTTGGCCCGCCCACTGGAAACCCATTCGAGCCCCGCAATCATGGGGGCGAAAAGCAGGGCGAACAGGATCACCATGATGGCCAACGCGACCATCACTTCGATCAGGGTGAAACCTGCACACCTTCCGCCGGCGATTCTCACCACACTACCACCTTCTTCGAGACTAGCGTACACCGCTCCAACTCACCGCTCACTCGCCGTCCTCGGCCCCTTCTCCAATTGCCCATCACGGCACCGGGTCGTCCGATGGCTTGATGCGCCACGCTTCCGCCACATCCACACCATCCTGAAGAAGTGCGGCGTCCATCCGGTGCACCGAACCGTCCCAGAAGAGCACCTGGTACTGGCCCTCGCCGCCCTTTGTGATGGTCTTCGCGTGGTAGTTGCACCACGTCACAACCGTCGTATCATCAGGATGCCACTCTCGCGAAAACTCCGGGACCAAGCTTGTGCTCGGGCTCGGCGGCAAGGGCGCAAGCTGGCGCCGAACGTCCGGGTCCGCTGAGTCCCTGCGCAGGCCGCGGCTGGTCAGGTACTTGGACTGGTTATCTACCCCGTATTCCGTTGAGCCATCGCACATGGCATCGTCGTCGAGGTTCATGTAGCTGAACGAAAAGAGCGGATCGCCTGCCGGATGCTTCGAATCTGCCGGACAGTGCAGGGAACTCTCCCCCGCCAGATACCCCGTCTCGAACAGCGCCTGTAGCCCCGGTCCCAGGTAAGCGCCCGTGCCTGCGGGGTCCGGGTAGTACGGCGGCACGCATCCCTCATCCAGGACGTACATCTTCAGGGCCTGGCTGATTCGTTGCAGGCGCGTGGTGCACCGCAGGCCTTTATTGCTATTGGCCAGGTTGCGGGCGACGGGCACGGTGATGGCCACGAGCGCCGCGGCGATGCCCATGACGACCATCAGTTCAATGAGTGTGAAGGCTCGATTGCGTCGCATCCGCCTCATCCCAGTCTCCCTTCGGGCGCAACTTCCAGCACGCCCCGGACGGCTAAATCCCAGTGTCCGGGAACATGATATTCGCCACGTCGAACCTGTTGACGCGTCCGTCCTCAGTGCGCCACCAGCCCACGATCCGCGCCGACGCACCCGTGACCTCATAGACACCCGTCACGTTTGAGTGATTGAGCACGAACCCGAACCCCAGACCAGGGTCCCCGAGGTCGGCGATCACATGAACCTCGTTTGATACCGGAGTCGGACGGCCATCACCGGCATCATACGTGTAGTCCACCTCCACCGCCTGGTCCTCGAGGTACGCCGGGAAGTCACACAGATAGTAGTAGGTCTCGCCGGTGGCCACCTGAGTGCCGATGCGGAACCTGCGGTGCTCCCAGTTAGGCAGGTAGGCGTTCGCTGGATGGCTCAGCGACTCGACTTCGACGAACTCGGTCGGTGCCTTCTGCACCTGGATGGTGTGTTCATTCGCCGTCCGGTAATAGATGCGAATGGGATTCCCAGCGCGACTGGTGCCCGATGCTCCGGTCACCACCGAGCTGTTCATCCAGAGCTTGCCCCGGTTGAAGTCTACTTCGGTGATGGCGCCTGTCCCGTCACTGTTGTCGTCCCAGAGCCACGTGGCTCCGTCCGTAAGATCCACCACAAGAACCCAGATATCGGCGATGTCAGTGCCATCCAGGGCATTGGTGATCAACGGATACTCGTCACTCAGGCCGTCGAAATTCAGGTCCAGCTGGTAAGGTGGCGCGGAGGGCAGCCGCTTGTCCTCGAACATGATCTTTGCCCGGCGCGAGGTGCCCTCAGCCTGGAGGTCTTCCCGGCGCACCCGGTAGTCTATCCGCAGCTTCGTGCCGGCTGCTGTTGCCGGGAAGAACATGCTCTGCCCTGCCGTTGCATCCACCCAGCAGACCCGCCCCGAGATGCTTGCCGGCGGACCAAAGGTGCAGGCCCACGGATATCGGGCGTAGGCCCTCACACTGCCCGGGACCACTCGCCCGCCACGGCTGGCCACGGCCTGCACGTAACTGCCCGAGTTCGGAACAAACTCCCCATTGGCGCGCCGAACGATTCCGCCCGGCTGCACCCAATCGTAATAGACGATAGCGCCGTTGCTTCCACCGCCGGGTCCATTGAACAGGAACTGGCCATCTGTCCGCAGGTAGAATTCGCCATCACGAGGAGTCGTGCTTGCCCCGGGGTCTCGATACGCTTCCTTCATCTCGCGGTAGGAATAGACCACCGGCACCATACTGGGGTCCACGAGCCCGAGCTTCGGAACGTAGCATGGGTACCCGCCCGGTGTTGTCGGTGCGGGAACGGTCACACGCTCTCCGTACACCTCAATGAAGTCATCCCGACTGTTCAGAGGGTTGGTTCCTGTAAGGTTACTGTCCGGGTCATTCGGGCTGCTGCCGGGCTCAACGGCGTCAACCTGAGTGTAGTGCGGAGCCGTGGCGTCGGGCAGCTCAAGCTCGCCGCTACGATAACCTTCGGCAAGACGCTGTGTCGCCCGACTCATGCTGGTGCGCGTTTCTTCATCGCTGATGCTGCGCGAGAGTTTCGGGAAAAGCGCCGCGATGGCGTATACGCCGACCAGGAGCACAACCATTGCGGCAAGCAGCTCAACCAGGGTCAAACCCCGGCGAGAGCCCAAGCCTGTGCGGACGTGTCCCGCTTGCTGGTGCCGCATCCGTCGCCCTGTGCTCATTGCTTGCATTGTGCTCCTCCACTGCTTCCCGGATTGCTCCCCCCACGCCCGGCACGCCCACAAAAAAGGGGCTGCAGACGATGCTTCGTCGCCGTGCGGGCAACCCCCAGCATCGCTGCGCCCCTCCGCGTTACTCTTGTATCTTCCAGGCCGATGCCCCGCCTGACACCACGTTGGTCATCGGTGCGTAGTCCACCGTTTCCGCCTCGCCGCCGAGCCTCACGATGACGTCGCGCCATTTACCGGGTTCCGGATTGGCGTCGGTCTCGTCCCGGCCGTACCATTTGTGGTGCGCGCGACAGCGGCAGATGATGGTGTTATCAGGGGCCCGCGGGTTGGCAAGGCGCGGGAAATGCCGCCACTTCTTCCCTTCAGACGCCAGCCAGGCCGGCACTGCGCCGCCCTGTGGCACGAGCATGTTCCAGCCCGGCGGCGTGAGTGTCGAGTCCCACCATGACTCATCCCAGCCGTTGTTGCTGAAACCGCCGTAGTTATACGTGATCAAGCACAGGACCGACCCGTTGCCTACCCCGCCGGCAGCCGCCTCAAACCGCCAGTAGTCTGCCTGGGTGGAGTCGGTGAAAGAGCTGTCCGCGATCCCGTGGATCAGCCCGTTGTAAGTACTGTAGTTCTTGGGCTGATTGCTGACGCCACGCAGGTTCGAGGCGTCATTGGGGCAGACGAGGTTCGCGTTTGAGCTCAGGTAGTCCGGGTACAGAGCGCTCACCCCGCCCATGTACATCCACGCGGCATCATCGAAGTAGGGTCTGAACGGATAGCGGTGATAGTCGGTCTTGTACGCCCGGATCGCTGTGGCGATCTGCATGAGGTTCGCTGAACAACGTCCCTGGCGGGCCTTCTCCTGGACGCTGCTGATAACGGGCATCAGGATGGCCACCAGGATCGCGATGATCGCGATGACAACCAGCATTTCGATCAGGGTGAATCCGGCTTTCTTCCGACTGTTCATTTTGAGGGCAGGCCCCCTTAGGCTTTGGGCCGAGCGCATGGCGGTTTGAACCGTGGGTGAGCACACATTGCGCGCAGCCACTGACTGATTACCCGCAACCGTCATTCACTAAACCTTCCACGACAATTGTGCGTATCTTGAGAAAACCACATAGACCCCAGCGTTGTGGCATGATGCGCGATGGTTCGTCGGGCCAATAGCCCTTGGTATCAACCACCGTAGCGGCTCACTACCCATAGTCCCACTTCGGGGAAGAGCAAAAGAACAATCCCACCCACTGCCAGCATTGGACCAAAGGGAATGTATTCCCCACGACGCCGAAATCCAAACATCATCAACAACACCGCTACGACTGCACCAACGACCACAGAAACCACGAACCATGCGGCGAAAAGCCAGCCCGGACCGAACAGCGCCCCCATGGCTCCAGCGAGCTTCACGTCGCCGTAACCCAGTACCGGCCTGCCGTAGAAACGCTCGAAGACCCAGCTCACGAACAGGAACACCCCGCCACCCAGGCAAATGCCGACCAGCGAGGACGGCAGGAAAGCGGTCTTGTTCGCACCCGCGATCTCCTGGGTATACACCAGGGCGTGAGTGACCGGCCATCCCTGCCCCGGTTGGCCGGGTTGCAAGCCCCCTGCACCGTGCCACAACAGATTGTAGGCGTTCAGCCCAACACCGATGAGCATGATCGCGATTACAAGCTCATCCGGAATGATCATATGGTCGAGATCAATGAAGAAAATCACCAGGAGACAGCAGCAGACGATGAAGACGAGCAGCCCATAGACTGAGCCGCCAAAGGCCCAGGCGCTTCCCACCATCAGCAGACCGGTGAGCAGTTCCACAAGGGCATATCGGGGGCTGTACGAGTGGCCGCAGTGCCGGCAGCGTCCGCGCAGGAGAACGTAGCTGATTATCGGGAACAGGTCGATGATGCCCAGGCGGGCACCGCAGCTCATGCAGTGGGAGGGCGGCGCTACGATGGACTCTTGCCGCGGCCAGCGGTAGATGACCACATTCAGGAAGCTGCCGATGACAGCGCCCGTCACGAACAGCAACGCCCACACGATCGGGTTGTCAGGCAGATAGACCATGGCGCGCTCACATGAGCCCACCGGGGGCCGGGGATGGTGGAACGGCCGCGCGGTCACGCGGCCGGGCGCATAGATGATAGCCGCCGCCACACTCAGAGGTCAAGCGGCGCTCTGTGAACAAGTTGAGCAAGTAACATACATGGGTTACAGCGGGCAGGGAGGTTGGTGGCGCCCCCGGCTGGACAGGTAGGGGATGTCGTCGCCGTCTATCCCACAGCCCCCGGTATTCCGGCCCAACCACGTGAACCGCAGTGCATCTACCACGGCCAGTCTCTGTACCAGGCCAGCGCCTGAATGCCCAGCACGCAGAGACCGAAAACAAGGATGGTATACGCGATCTTCGCCGTGTACTGGCCTTCACCGAACATGCAGATGATTCCTCCGATGGGTACCCGAGGTATCCGCGCCAATGCCGCAGGCAGCAATCGGCATGCCAGGTGGATAGAGCAAATGGGCCGAACTGCTCTGCGCAGTCCGGCCCACGATTCGCTGCTCGACCCGAGCGTCTACTGAGACAACTCGGAGATGATACCAATCAGGGGGAGAAACATGGCGACAACGATGAAGCCGACGACCACACCCAGGAACACAATGAGCACCGGTTCGAGCGCCGCTGTCAGGGATTCCAGGGCCGCGTCCACTTCACTCTCATAGAAGTCAGCGACCTTCTCCAGCATCTGGTCAAGCTGACCGGTTTCCTCGCCAATGGTGATCATCTGGACGACCATCGGCGGGAACATGCGGGAGTTCGCCAGCGGGTCGGCGATGGTGTCACCCTCGCGGATGCTCGTCCGAGACAGAAGGATCGCGTCGGCAATGACATCATTATCAACTGTACCGGCAACCGTTTCCATTGCCTGCAGGATTGGAACCCCGGAAGCCAGAAGCGTCGAGAGGGTGCGAGCGAAACGGGCGACGGCGATTTTGTGGTTTAGAGAGCCGAAAACCGGCAGACGCAACATCAGCGTATCATAGTAGCGTTTCCCGGTCTTCGTGGCGCGCAGACGGTTGATCGCCATCACCAGGGCGACTACGATGGCGACCATGATGTACCACTTGCTGGTCATGAAGTTGCTAACGCGCATCAGGATCAGCGTGGGCATGGGGAACTGGTCTTCAGTCATGCCAAGCTCGAGAAACAGAGCCATGAACTTGGGCAGGATGAAGGTGACCAGAAAGGTCACGATGCCCACCGCGACGATCATGACCAGAATCGGGTAGGTCATGGACGACTTGACCTTCCGGCGCAGTTCAAGGTCTTTCTCAAGGAAGCCTGCGAGGCGGTCAAGGGTTTCGTCGAGCACACCGCCGACCTCCCCGGCGCGCACAAGACCCACTGCCAGGTTCGAGAAGACCCGAGGGAATCGCGCCATGGAGCGCGAGAGCGTGGCGCCGCCCTCAACCTCCGCTTCGATCTCCCGGATAATCTCCTTGAGGCGCGCGCTGTCCGTCTGCTGCTCAAGAACGTCCAGACAGCGGACCAGCGACACACCTGCATTGATCATGGTGGCGAACTGTCGGCAGAAGATGGACAAATGCCGAAGGTTCACCTTGCCGCCGAAGATGCGGCGCTTGGTCTTGCTCCTCACAACGGTAGCGGCCTTCTGCTCCTGGACCGAGCTGACCATGAGACCGCGCTGGCGAAGCTGATCCACCAGCGCCTCCTTGGTCTTCGCGTCCATAGATCCCCTGTGCTCCTCCCCGGTCTTGTCCCTGGCCACGTATTCGAATGTTGGCAAGGGCCCTCACATCCTCTCTGGCTGGCCGCGGTAAGCTCCACAAAACAGACGGCGCGGAGCTTGTCTTTGCAGAACGTCCCGCTCAGACTTCCGTTCCATGAATCAGCTTTTCCAACTCGTCCGGGTTGTGCGACCGGCGCATCGCCATCTCGTAGGTGATGAGGCTTTGCTTATACAGGTCGCAGAGCGCCTGGTCCATGGACTGCATTCCGTGCTCGCGACCAGTCTGAATGATGGAATGCATCTGGTGGGCCTTGTTTTCGCGGATGAGGTTGCGGATGGCCGAGGTCGCCACCATGACCTCGATCGCGGCGACACGGCCTTTCTCACCAGCGCGAGGCAGCAACTGCTGTGACAAGATCGCGACCAGGTTATTCGAAAGCTGGACCCGGATCTGCTCCTGCTCATTGGCAGGGAACACGTCGATCATGCGGTCTACGGACTCCGCCGCATTATTCGTGTGCAAGGTGGCCATCACGAGGTGACCCGTTTCCGCACAGGTAATGGCCAGCTGAATTGTGGCCAGGTCGCGCATCTCACCCACGAGGATGACGTCGGGGTCTTCCCGCAGAGACGCGCGCAGGGCCGCGTTGAAGGACAATGTGTCCTGTCCAAGCTCGCGCTGGTTGATGATCGACTTGCGGTGCCGGTGCAGATACTCGATGGGATCCTCAACAGTGAGAATATGCTCGGCACGCTCCATGTTGATCTGATGGATGATGGACGCCAGCGTGGTGGACTTGCCCGAACCGGTGGGCCCGGTGACCAGCAGAAGACCGCGAGGTCGGCGCGCGAGATCCTCGACGACCGGCGGCAGACCAAGCTGCCTGATGGTGGGGATTTCCTGAGGAATGAGACGCAGGGCAGCGGCGACATTGCCGCGGTCCCGGTACACATTCACGCGGAAACGGGCGACCTGGCGCATCTGGTACGAACAGTCTAGTTCAAGATCGGTCTCAAAGCGCTGAATCTGGTCGTCCGTGAGAACATCGTAGATCATTCGCTGAACGACGGGCGGCGTGAATTTCTCGTAGCGCATCGGACGCAGTTCGCCGTCAACGCGGATCATGGGCGGCAGACCGACGCTCAGGTGCAGGTCCGAAGCGTTATTCTCAACAACAATCTCGAGAAGTTCATCGATGTGCACGTCATCAAGGGGGCGGGCCTGGGGCTTCTGGGCGGCTGCTCTTTGTTGTTGCGCGGCAACGGCGCGAGCCATGCCAGGGCGCGGGGCACCGCCCGATGCACCATTCGTGCCCGAGGGCGGAGATCCGGCTCCGGGGGGGCCTTGTTGTACCATTGAGTTCCTCCTGATTGTGTGCGGACGCGGCCTATCGGCCACACAGTTGCATCGTCAAATGCCCGACCATGCAGCCAAGCCCCGAAGAGCCTTGCTCCCCTATCCGCTGTAACTGCCCGCGGTGAAGACGATGCGGGTTAGCTCTTCCACAGTGGTAACACCCTTCAGTACCTTGCGGAAACCGTCCTTTTGCAGAGTAACCATTCCGGCCGCGAGCGCCGCTTCCTTGATCTGACCGGCGGAAGCGCGCTTCACAATAAGCTCAGCGATTTCCTGGTTCATGGTCATCAGTTCGTACACGCCGATACGGCCACGGTATCCCGTCTGGCGGCAGTTCTCACAGCCGCGGCCATGGTAGAAGACAACGTCCCGGTTCTCCGGTGCATCTGGGTCGAAGCCGAAGCCCATGAGCATGTCGCGCGGCGGGTCGTAGGGCTCGCGGCAATTCTCGCAGATCTTCCGGGCCAGACGCTGGGACATGGATGCGATAACCGAGGAGGAGATGAGGAAGGGCTCAACGCCCATGTCAACCAGACGCGTAATCGTGGACGGCGCGTCGTTCGTGTGCAGCGTGCTGAGAACAAGGTGGCCGGTAAGAGCGGCCTGGATAGCGATTTCTGATGTCTCGAGGTCGCGGATCTCCCCGACCAGGATGACGTCCGGGTCCTGGCGCAGGAAGTACTTCAGCGCGACCGCGAAAGTCAGACCAGCTTTGCGGTTCACGTCCACCTGCGCGATACCGTCCAGCTGGTATTCAACCGGCTCCTCGATGGTGATAATGTTGATCTCCACCGAGTTGATGCGGTTCAGAATGGAGTATTGCGTGGTGGTCTTCCCCGAACCCGTGGGGCCCGTGGACAGGATCATTCCGTTTGGCTGGTGGATAAGCTTCTCGAGTTCCGCGAGCATCGCCGGGTCAAAGCCAAGAGACTCCAAACCGATCTGAACGGAACTCTTGTCAAGGATCCGCATGACGAACTTCTCGCCCAGCGTAGTCGGGATGACCGAGGAGCGCAGGTCGAACTCCTTCTCGCTGTGCCGCACGTGGATGCGGCCGTCCTGGGGGACGCGGCGCTCAGCGATATTCATGTCAGACATGATCTTGAAGCGGGAAATCAACGGGGCATGAACGTACTTCGGAACTTGCATGACCTCGTGCAGCACGCCGTCGATGCGGTAGCGGATGCGTACACGGTCGCGGTACGGTTCGATGTGGATGTCGCTGGAGCGCTCCTCAATGGCGCGCTGCAGAACCACCTTGGCGATCTTGATGATCGGAGCCTCGTCGGCCATGTCGCCGATGCGATCGGTGGTGACCCGGTTTTCCTCGCGCTCATACCCGTCCTGGGCGCCGAGTGAGCCTTCCTTCCTGACCTGGTCGGCGAGGGCCTGCATGTCGAATCCGCCGAAGGTGCCGGTTCTGGCTGGAGCGGCGCCCTGCTGGGCTGGGGCACCACCCGCAGCGGGCTGCTCGAAGGCCTTCGTAATGGCCCGCTTGATGGCGTCCGGGTCCGCCAGGAGCGGCTCGATGTTCTGCTGCAGGTGCATCTTCAGGTCGTCCGCGGCCATAACGTCGCCGGGTTCCGCCATGGCGACCCGAATACAACCGTCGCCGCGGGCGATCGGGATCGCCTGGTGCCGCATTGCGACATCTTGGGGCACCAGCGTGGCCACCTTGGGGTCCGCCGCCTGGGCGGTCAGGTCCACGTACGAGACACCCATCTGCTCGGCGAGTGTCTCGAAAAACGCTGTGCGCTGAACGTAGCCCAGATCCACCAGGATCTCGCCCAGCATCTGCGTGGTTTGCTGCTGGGTCTTCAACGCCTCATTGAGCTGATCCTCATTGATGAGACCTTTCTCAATGAGCATCTGGCCGATACGCTTGCGGCCACCGGGCCTGCGCATGACGGTTACACCTCGCGTTTGGTGTGGCCAAACTTCAGCGGCAACCCAAAGTGCGACTGCTTCTGGCAGCCAGTGCAGGGATTATAGGTTACCGACTTCGGGCAAGTCAACAAAGGGTCCGGCGGGCCGGCGCGTACCCCCAAAGCAGGTGGATGCGGTCGCGCCGGGGCCTCGTCTCCCCTGTCGGCTCTGCACGCGGACGAAAAGACAAGCCGCCGTTACCTTGCAGCCCGCGACACAGGCCGCAGTCCCGAAACACCGACACCCGCTTCGCGGGCTGTGATGCAAGATGCCTAGCAACGAGATTTAGACACGCGCGGACCAACGATCAGATGACACGCAGACGCCTGAAAACTGAAAAGTCCCGCCGCAGGGTCCAGAGCACGCGGCGAAGCCTTTCATCCTGCGGCACGACCCTCGCGGCTCTCCAGAGCTTTCAGCAGAGCATCCCGCATGACCTGCACGGGAGCGGCCTGTCTTGTCCACAATTCCAGCGCAATTGCGCCCTGGTATACCAACATTCCGGATCCGTCCAGGGTCCGTGCATTTCTGCGCCGCGCGGCTTTCAAGAGCGTGGTATCCCGCGGCGTATACACCAAATCGCACACCGTCTGGCCTTCTTGTATCCACTCTTCCGGGATGGCGGGCGGCTCATCAACATTCGGATGCATCCCGCAGGGGGTGCAGTCAATCACGATGTTGGCTTGCCGCACCGCATCTTCCGCAGCCGGACTGTCCAGGGCAAGCGCCTCCGCCGGAGCGGCAGTGGTCTCGCGCACGAGCCGCGCAACGTCCTCTGCTTTCGAAGCCGTCCGATTGATGACCTTCAAGTCTCCCACTTCGTCTCGCGCAACCGCCAAGGCCACCGCACGCGCCGAACCACCGGCGCCGATGATCGCGACCCGCTTCCCGCCTACATCCTCACCGATTTCCCGCAGGGAGCGCAGAAAGCCCTCGCCGTCCGTATTGTGGCCGATCAGTATTCCGTCCTGATTGCGCACGGTGTTCACGGCGCCCAACGCCTGCGCGGTCTCGCCCAGTTCATCCACAAGCTGCGCCACTGCGGACTTGTGCGGCACGGTGACATTGAGACCCACGAGATTGAGGGCGCGGATGCTCTCGATGGCGCACTCGAGCCTGGTCGGAGAGACCGCGAAGGGCACGTACACCCAGTTCAGGCCCAGCGCGTCGATGGCCGCATTCTGCATGGCTGGAGACAGGCTGTGCTTTACCGGCCAGCCGATGACTCCCACCACCCGGGTCTCGCCGTCGAGGTCAGTAAGGGTTCTCACGCGCACCTCCAACCATCGGGGAGAATGCCCAGCTTGCGGAAATGGGCAATCAGCAACCGTTCCACGAACCGCGCGGGCTTGGTGCCGATGAAATCCTTCTCACACAGTGGCCGTACCCAGATGGTATACAGGCCCATCCGGTTGCCGCCCCAGATGTCCGTCATGATCTGGTCGCCGATCATCGCCGTCTCATTGGGCTGCGCCCCCAGCAGTTTGAGGGCCGCCCGGATACCGCCCTTGAAGGGCTTGCGCCCCAGACCCCAGCGTCCCACCGAGGGAATGCCCAGGGCTGTCGCGATCCGGTTCAGACGCTTGGGGCGGATACTGTTGGATACGATGCAGAGACTGAACCGCTCCTGCGCGCGCCTGATCCAGTCCGCTGTGCTCTCGCTGATATCCTCGCACTTCCACCGGCAGAGGGTGTTGTCCAGGTCGAGCAGTATTGACCGGATGCCCCGCTCCTGGAGCGCGTCCAGGTCCACGCCGCACAGGCTCTCGCAGATGAGATCAGGAGTCAGGCTCTGGAGCACCGCGTGCCTCCACTGGGTTACCTCGACCGGATCTGGTTGATCGCGCGCTGGTGTTCCGCGAAGGTCCGCGAGAATACATGGGTGCCATCGTTACGCGACACAAAATACAGGGCATCGGTCTCGCCGGGCTTGAGCGCTGCGAGAAGTGACGCCTCCCCCGGACTGCAGATAGGCCCCGGCGGCAAGCCCCGATGTATGTAGGTATTGTAGGGCGAGGCCACCTTCAGGTCCTCATATAGCAGCCGAGTCTTGTGCTTGCCAAGGGCATACTGTACCGTAGCGCAGGACTCAAGCTTCATGCCGATGTCGATGCGGTTCAGGAAGACCCGGGCCACCAGCGGCCGCTCCTTGTCCGCGGCGGCTTCCCGCTCCACAATGGATGCCAACGTCACGATCTCATGCAGGCTCCGGCCACTTCTCTCGATGGCATCCTGATTCCTGCTCAGAAATCGGTCACGGAAGGCAGTGAGCATCTCATCGACGACCTCGGATGCACTCGCTCCGGCCGGGAACTCGTACGTGGCCGGGAAGAGATACCCTTCCGCCGTGGGCGTGGGGACTGTTACGCCCAGGCGCTTTTCAACGGCCTGAGCGGTGGCTGCCTTCCTGATCTCCGCGGCCCTCGGCAGATGGGGCCCACCGCCGAGCGCCCCCGCCTTCTCAATCCTCTCCGCGATCTGTGTTAGCGACAGGCCCTCCGGGATACTCACCCGGATGCGCCACGTCTCCTGGTTCACGATCTGCTGCGCGATCTGCTCCGCATCCTGGCTGCGCTGCAGCCGATAGACACCCGGCTTGAGTTTCGTGCCCCAGTCCTTGCGCTTGAGCATCGCCTGGAAGGCTTTCGCACTCCGGATCAGCTCAGCCTTTTCGAGATCCCGAGCGATCTGCCCCGCTGTCTGGCCCGACTTGACCACGAAAACCACCGAGGCGGCCCCGGGGGAAGCATCGGGAGCCTCCAGAAGCCTCTCCTGGACGCGGGGCAACACAACGGTCATGTAGACCGCGACAATGACGACGGCGATCACGGCCAGCAGAACGATTACTCTCATGATTTGCGGGAATCCAGGAAACTCTGAAGAATGAGGGCGGCGGCGACCTGGTCGATCTTCTCCCGCCGACTTTCACGCGACAGGTTCGCTTCGAGCAGGACGCGTTCGGCGATAGCGGTAGTCAGGCGTTCGTCCCAGACCTCGATGGGCAGGCGAGTGTGCTGTTGCAGGAGCGCGATGAACTCCCGCATATGCTGGGCCGCAATCTCCTCGGTGCCGCGCAGGCTGATGGGAATGCCCACTACGATGAGTTCCGCGCCCTGTAAGTCCGCGATCGTCGCCAGGTCGCGGGCATCCTGGTCGGGGTCATCAGACCGGGTGAACACCCGCAGTGGGCTGGCAAGCACGCCGGACGGGTCGCTGGTGGCGATCCCGACCCGGCGCGTGCCGATATCAAAGGCGATGGTTTTCATGGTGAGGGCCAAGTGCTGCAGGCGCGGGTCTCATCCCAACTGCGCCGCGAGGACCTCCGCGGCTTTCGCCAGCGCCGCGTCAAGCTTGTCCGCGTCCTTGCCGCCGGCCTTCGCGAAGTTCGGGCGGCCGCCTCCTCCACCACCGCACACCTGGGCCACCTCGCGGATCAGGTTGCCGGCGTGTCCTCCCTTGTCGATGACACCCTTGTCCACCTTGCAGATAAGGTTGACCTTACCATCATCCACGGAGCCCAGCACCGCAACACCGTTGGTCAGGCGGTCGGTGATCTTGTCCGCGAGGGCCGCCAGAGCGTCGTGATCGGCCCCCGGAATCGCGGCGGTTACAAGCTGCGCCTCGCCAACCGCTTGCGCAGAAGCGATGATGTCATCCAGGTTGGTCGCCGCAGACATCTCTCGCGCGGCCTTCACTTCGTGCTGCAGTTCGCTGATGCGTTTGCGCAGGCCATCGATGCGCTCCACGACCTCGTGGGGCTGGCAGCTGAGCGCCGCGGCAGCCGCAGTAAGATCAGCTTCGACCTGGCGGAAACGCTTGAGCGCTCCGCGGCCAGTCACCGCCTCGATGCGACGTACCCCCGCAGCCACGCCGCTTTCATGGACGATCCGCATGAGACCGATTTCCCCGGTGCTGCAGCAGTGAGTGCCGCCGCACAGCTCCATGCTCACTCCGGCGACGCTCACCGTGCGCACGGTGTCCTCATACTTCTCGCCGAACAGCGCAATCGCACCGGCCTGTCGGGCCTCGTCAAGCCCCATCTCGCAGGACGCGATTTCGAAGTTATCCATGATCCAGCCATTCACCAGGTCCTCGACACGATCCAGTTGCTCGGGCGAGACCGCCTCGTGGTGGGAAAAGTCGAATCGCAGGCGGTCGGGCGAGACCAGGGACCCGGACTGCGCCACGTGGTCGCCCAGCACTTCCCGCAGGGCTGCCTGGAGCAGGTGCGTTGCGGAATGGTTGCGCCGGATGTCGGCTCGACGGGCAGCATCCACGCTGGCCGCGACCGCGTCACCCACTGCGAACCTGCCGCGGACCACCGTTCCCACGTGCATGATTGCGTCGCCCAGGGGCACAGTGTCCCGGACCTCAAACCTCGCTCCGTCCGCCTCGATCACGCCGGTGTCGCCCACCTGGCCACCGCGTTCCGCATAGAAAGGAGTGCGGTCCAGCACGATTCCCGCCTCAGCGCCCGTTTCCACACTCTCCACGACCTGCCCGTCGGCGATCACGAGGGTCACTGTGCCGTGGTCCTCGGATCGCTCGTAACCGGTGAACTCCGAAGTCCCCGCGGCGCTGGAGATGCTCAGGTCAACCGCAAGCTCGAGCCCTTTGGCCTTGCCTCGGGCCCGCTCGCGCTGCGCCTCGAGAGCCTGCTGGAATCCCTCCTCGTCCACCGTCAATCCGCGCTCGCCGGCCAACTCCCGGGTGACCTCCACCGGGAACCCGTAGGTGTCCGACAATCGAAACGCCAGGTCGCCCGGGATGCAGGTCTCATTGCGTCGGCGCAGGTCCTCGGCGATCTCCTCGAACAGCGCAAGGCCGTGTTCGAGGGTGGCGTCGAACCGCTCTTCCTCACCCTGAAGCACCTTGACCGCATAGTCCTGACGCTGGGCGAGTTCCGGATACACCTGCCCCATCGCCTGCGTCACTGCGGGCAGCGCGCGGTACAGGAATGGCTTCTGAGCCCCGAGTTTGCGGCCGAAACGGTATGCGCGACGGATGAGGCGGCGGATGACATACCCCGCGCCCTCATTGGACGGGGTCACATTGTCCGCGATGACAAAAGCAACACCGCGGAGGTGGTCGGCGATGACCCGCAGGGCAAGATCAAGCTCGGCATCCTGACCGTAGACGTAAGGTTTGTTGCGGTCCTCGTTGATAATGCTCTGGGCGGTGGTGAGCACGTGCCACAGCTCGTCGGTCTCCATGGACCACTCTTTGCCCTGGGAGACTAGACCCAGGCGCTCCAGTCCCATGCCCGTGTCGATACCCGGCGCGGGCAGTGGTGTGAGCACACCATCCTCGGACTCGGTGTACTGCTGGAACACGAGGTTCCACAGTTCCAGCCAGCGATTGCAGTTGCAGCCGAACTCACACCCGTTCGGGCAGCCGGCCGAGGGGCCAAGATCCACGTGGATCTCGGTGCACGGGCCGCAGGGACCCTCCCAGCGCACCTTCGGCCACCAGTTATCGTTGCGGTCCCAGCGCTGAATGCGGTCGGCGGGGACACCAATGTGCTTGTGCCAGAGCTCCTCGGCCTCATCATCGGTCTCGAAAACCGTGATCCAGAGAGCTTCCCGTGGAAGCCCCATGACCCCGGTGACGAATTCCCAGCCCCATTCGATGGCTTCCTTCTTGAAGTAGTCGCCGAATGAGAAGTTGCCCAGCATCTCGAAGAAGGTGTGGTAGCGGTTGTACCGGCCCACATCATCGATATCCCCGGTGCGCAGGCACTTCTGACAACTCGCTACCCGCGGAGCGGGAGGACGGTCCTCGCCGCGAAACGCGCCGATGTAGGGCTGCATGCCGGCGCTGGTGAACAGGCTCGTGGGGTCGTCATGCAGGACCAGGGGAGCGCTGGGGCGGGTTATGTGTCCTCGCTCACCGAAGAACCCCAGGAAGGTTTCACGAAGTTCTTGGATCGTCAGGTTCCTGATTGCCATCGTCTGAGACATCCTTCTGCTCGGTTGGTGCGTGCGGCCCGTCAGATTCGTCTTCGGGCCCAATGCCAATAGCGTTCTCCACCCGACGAGTGAGATCCTGAACACCCGCCGAGAGCATCTTCCCCGCGGCTGATATATCTAGCAGGAGCGGCGCCACACGTCCCGGCCGGACTTGCACTTCCTTGAGCGGTAGCCACCGCGCAAGGATGATCTTGATACTGGCCACCGCAGGAGCCGCGATGATCATCCCCGCGACGCCCATCACCTGGTATCCCGCCAGCATCGCGAAGATCACTGCAAGCGGGTGAAGACCCACCTGGCGTCCGATGATGCGCGGCATGATGAGCTGATCGCAGATCTGGTTGTTCACGGTCATAAGAACGGCCGCAATGATCGCCGCGTGCAGCGGGTCATGGGTCGCCGATACGTAACTCAGAACCGCCGCCAGCACAGTGCTCGCGGCGGCGCCGATCCAGGGGATGATGTAGGTAATCCCGGTCACGAGCCCCACGACCAACGAGTACTCGGTACCGTAGAACATGCGCAGGCCGACCATGAACACCGTGGCGACACAGCCGGCTACGAGGATCATGCTGGCCTGCCCGCGAAGGTACTGTCCCAACATGAGACCGACCTTGCGGCTTATGTCCTCAACATCATCACTGGCCGCCTGTGGGAGCATATCCCGGATCGCCGCTCGGAATGGGTCGATGACCATCATGAAGTGAACCGTGATGATGGCCAGCAGGATCAGCGTCCCGGTAAAGGACACGGAACGTACCAGGCGGTCGGTCACCATTCTAAGGAAGGCCGGCAGACGGGCCTCCAGCCACGCCTGTCCTTCCTCAACCTTCGCGTCCAGGTACGGTGCCGCGTCGTATTCCGGGAAAAGCTCCTGCGCGTATGCCCGAACGGCGCTCTCCAGGTTGGCGTAGGCCTGATCGATCGCTTCGCTGTAGCCGCTCCAGTGCTGTGCGAGGCTCTGGGCCTGGGCCACGAGGGCAGGGATGATCCAACTCAGGGCCAAAGCCACCAGCACCACGGCGCAGCCAGCCACGAGGGCAACTGCCTTTGCGCGCGACCACCCCCGGGCCTCGAGCTTGTCCAGGAGCGGGTCGAGGACAAACGCGATCAGCAGTCCGGCGGCAAAGAGCCACAGGGTCTGGGATATGCGGTTCACAAACCAGACGGCAGCAGCAGCCATCAGGACGCCGGCACACACTGCGCTCGCCATCTGCAGCCACCGACGCCAGCTCATTGCTTCTCCCGGAGTGCCTGTCGAAGCTCGGGCGAAATCAGCGCTCACGCCCCAGGATTTGCCGCAATCTCCTCAGCGCCCTCGCCTGTAGACGGGATACATGCATCTGCGAAATGCCCAGTCGCTCCCCCACTTCTTGCTGGGTCATATCCCGGAAGAAACGCAGGACTATGATGACCTGTTCCCGCGGAGGCAGCTGCCGCAGGGCCTTGGTGATCTCGTCCCGCGCCCCTATCTCTTCCAGCGCGTCATCCTCCTCACCGGCCCTGTCGATCGCGGCGAGACCGTTGTTGCCGTCCTCGTTGGGGCCACCGTCCTCGATGCTCAGAAGCTCGTACTGCCTGCCGACTTCCATCGCCTCGATAACATCTTCCTCGGTCACGCCCAGTTCCACCGCAAGCTCGGCATAGTTCGGGGCCCGCCCCAGTTGCTGCGCCAGCTCATCACTGAGCTTCCGGGCTTGCATTGACAGCTCCTGGATGCGCCTGGGAACCCGCAGGCCCCAGGTGCGGTCACGGAAATGCCGCTGCATCTCGCCCTTGATGGTGGGGACAGCGAAGGTGGCGAACTTAGTGCCGCGCTCGGGGTCGAAGCGGTCCACCGCATGGATGAGGCCCAGGTGACCCACACTCACGATGTCCTCATACGACTCGCCCCGGGACATATAGTCCCGGGCAACGTGGCGTACGAGCCCCTCGTGCCGCTCGATCAGGTATGCCCGCAGTTCAGGGTCTCCAGAGCGCCGCAGCTCCACGAACAGCTCGTTGGTGGACATGTTGTCCCAGCGAGATGTCACGTGGGTCACCTCGCCAGGCGCTTGGTCATGATCACTTTCGTCCCACTGCCCGGCGCACTTTCGATCTTCACTTCGTCCATGTATTGGTGCACCAGGTACAGCCCGAGACCACCTTCGCCGGTGAGGTCGCCAACCTGGGTGAAGTCCCGAGAACCCGGATCGAAGCCTAACCCCTCATCGATTACCTCAATGCGCAGGGCGGCATCAGACGGGATCATGCGCACGGTGACCATACCGGCTTCTCGTCCCTGGTAGGCGTGGTCGATGGTATTGGTGAAGGCCTCGGAGATCGCGACCTTCATATCATCCACCTCGTCCACGTCTATCCCCACCCGGGATGCGACACCAGCCACCATGAGGCGCACCACGGCAATGTACTTGGCGTCCGGCGGCAACCGGAGTTCAACCACGTCCTGAGGGACCGTATTCACTGCGCCTCGCCCCCCGGCTTGCAGACCTGACCGCCGCTCCGCGCGGCCCGTTCAGTGGCCAGTATCTCCACGGCGTGCGCCAGTTCGTCCACAACATTCAGCAATTCTGCGGTTCCGGACACCTCGAAGACCCGCCGGACATTGGGCCTGTCGCAGGCCACCGCCATGTCCCCGTTCTTCTCGCCCGCGCGCTTGGAGCCGCCGATGAGAATCCCCAGGCCCACGCTGTCGATGAACTCCACCTGGCGCAGGTCAACCACCAGCCAGGAGAAGCCCTCGTCAAGAGTCTGGGTGACGGCCTCCATGAACTGTGGCGCAGTATACGCGTCCAGTTCGCCCTCCACGCGGATGGTCTGAAGCCAGCCGTCCACGACGTCAACATCAATTCTCAAGTCACTCACCCTTGGAGGGATCTGCCGCCTCGCCGCTTTCCCCGGGCGCCGCTCCACCAGCGCCCTTCAGATCCGCGAGATAGGCCGCTATCCTGGCCTCGCGGGGGTTATCCCCGGGATGGTAGAACTGAACCGCCTCAACCTGGGATGGCAGGTACTGCTGCGCAACCCACCCCCGGGGGTGGTCGTGGGGGTACAGGTAGTCTTCCCGGGAATCCCCGGGCCGGGGCCCGCCTGCGAGATGAGGGGGCACGGCCTGTGCTCCCTGCTTGCGCACCAGTTCCCGGGCCTGCGAGATCGCCTTGTACACCGAGTTGCTCTTGGGCGAGACGGCAATGTGGATCGCCGCCATCGCCAGCGGGATCTGAGCTTCCGGGAGCCCTACGTATTCTACCGCATCGGCGGCGGCCACCGCAACCCTCAGCGCCGTGGGGTCAGCCAGACCAACGTCCTCCGCCGCCTGGATGATGATCCGTCTCGCGATGAAACGAGGGTCCTCCCCCGCCTCAAGCATCTTCGCAAGCCAGTACACAGCGGCGTCGGGGTCCGACCCGCGCATGCTCTTGATGAACGCCGAGATCGTGTCATAGTGCTCCACGCCGTCGCGGTCATACTTCAGCACCGGTCTTTGCAGGGCTTCCTCGGCATCGGCAATGGTGATAACCCGTTTCCCGTCCCCGTCCGGCTGCACACTCAGTGCCGCCAGTTCCAGGGCGTTGAGCGCCGCCCGGGCATCCCCCGAAGCTCCCCGCGCAATATGCTCCAGCGCGTCCGGGGCAATTTCCACCTCCAGACCGCCCAACCCTCGTTCACTGTCCTCAAGGGCCCGGCGAAGCAGCAGCTTTAGCTCCTCCTCGGTGAGCTTCTCCAGGGCGAACAGCCGGCAGCGGGACAGGAGCGGGGACGTCACACTGAAGTAGGGGTTCTCTGTCGTGGCGCCGATGAGAGTGAAGGTTCCATCCTCAACATGGGGCAGCAACTGGTCCTGCTGGGCCTTGTTCAGCCGGTGAATCTCGTCCACAAACAGGATCGTGCCCACATCATTGAGCGACAGGCGCTGACGGGCCTGCTCAGCGATGGCGCGGATCTCCTTCACACCGGCACTCACCGCCGACAATTCCACGAAATCCCGGCTCGTATGGTTGGCCACGATCCGCGCAAGAGTGCTCTTCCCTGTCCCGGCCGGTCCGTGAAAAATGATGGATGGCAGACGGTCGCCCTCCAGCGCGCGTCGCAATACAGACTGAGGTGCCACCAAATGATCTTGCCCGACCACCTCGTCCAGGCTGACGGGTCTCATGCGCGCGGCGAGGGGAGCATTGGAGCCGGTGGGAGAACGGTCAAAGAGATTCATGGCTGCGGCCCCACATAGGGAGACAAGAGGGCCCCGCAAGTGCCGTGCATCCGCGAGTTTTTGGACCCATAGGCAAGGTGGGTGCTCTCTCGCGCAAGTTGCATATCCCGCGAAGCGGGACGTCGCGCCCGGCGCGAAGCCCGAGCTCCCTTGGCATGGGTGTTGGCCCAAAACTGTTGTGATGTCACGCGCAGCGCAGGGCGACCTCTTGGTGTCTTTATTATACCCCCTCGCGGTCCCCCATACAAGGAGGCGACCGGGCTTCGCGGGGGGAAACAGGGTCCCTGGAATGTCAAGAGCCGTCTCGGTTTCCATCCTCACGCATGATTGCCTGCGCCCTGGGCCTGGGACGTGGCTCTTGACGCCGTCATTGTTTGTGAATAATATCTATATGTCGTAAACATATAGGGGTGATTGGTGTGCCACGAGGAGGCCCTCGAGGAGGGGGGCGAGGATTCGGGTTAGGTGGACCGGGCGGTTTCGGGCGGTTCCCGAGAATGGTCGAACCCGCGCTGTTATACCTGCTGGCAAAACGCGACAGCACCCACGGTTATGATCTCATTCAGCAGGCCAACGAACTTGGAATCTGCGAGACCACGGTGGATGCGGGAGCGGTCTACCGCGCTCTTCGGCAGCTCGAAGATGCGGGCCTGGTGGAGTCCACCTGGGATACCACCGGCGGCGGTCCGGCCCGGCGGGATTACGCGGTGACCGATGCCGGCCGGGCGCATCTCAAGGCCTGGGCAGACGTCTTGCGGCGTAGAGCCGAGATGATGTCCCGCTTCGCGCAGTTGTGCGATGAGATCGACTGAGGCGCGGCGACATGGTTGAGCACCCGAGAGTCTTGCGGATAACAGTGCTGTGCGACAACCGGGCCCGCCCGGGTTTCGGCTGCGAGCACGGCTGGGCTGCGTTAGTGGAGTCCGCTGGACGCCGGGTGCTGTTGGACACGGGCTCGGGGCCCACGCTCTTGCCCAATGCGGACCGGGCGGGGGTGGACCTGACCACGCTGGATGCCCTGGTGCTCAGCCACGGGCACTACGACCACACAGGCGGGCTTGCGTCACTCCTGGAGCGGTCGGGGCCGCTGGACGTGTGGGCTCACCCGGCAGCCTTCGACCCCACCTTCGCCGACCGTGGCCAAGGGGATGCCCGGTACATCGGAATGCCCCTTGCCCGGGCCCAGTACGAGGCGCTTGGGGCGCGGTTCCACCTGTCGGAAAACCCGGTCGAGGTGGCGCCCGGAGTGCGGACCACCGGCTTCGTGCCCCGCTCCGTCACCGGCAGTGTACCGGCGCCGCACCTGCTCAGGACCCGCGACGAGCTGATCGGCCCCGATGATTTCGCCGATGACGTGTCCCTGGTCCTCAGTGCGGGCGAAGGCATCTTCATCCTCACCGGCTGCGCCCACGCGGGACTGCGCAACATCCTGGCAAGAGCCCGGGAAATCGCCCCGGGCGCTCCGGTCTGGGCAATCGTCGGCGGAACGCACCTGGTAGCGGAGCCGGTTGATGAAGTCCGAGCGCTTGCGCGAGACCTGGCGGCGGCTGGTCTGTCCGCAATCGGTGCCTCTCACTGCACAGGGGAGACGTCCGCGCAGGTGCTGCGCGAGGCATTCCCAGGCCGCACGCTGGACATTGCTGCCGGGGTGGTCCTGTCCGTCTCCCCTGACGGCGTGATCCGAATCTCGTAACCTCTGTCCGGCCAGTCTCCCAACGCTTGAGAGGTTGGTGTGATATGCAGACGGATCTAGATCGAGCTGCGCTGACGGTGTCCGTCGCGGCAGGCAAAGGCGGAACGGGAAAGACGCTGCTTTCCACGTCCCTCGCCTATGCTCTGGTTGAACGGCACCCCGGCGCCGTGCAACTGCTGGACGCGGACGTTGAGGAGCCCAACGCGGACCTGGTGCTCCCGGTGCAGTTCACCGGCACGCAGCCCGTGGAGCTGCTGGTGCCCCAGGTCGACCCGGAGACGTGCGTCCGTTGCGGCAAGTGTGCCGAAGTATGCGCCGCAAGCGCCATCGCGCGCATCCGACAGACGGTGATCACGTTCCACGAACTGTGTACCGGCTGCGGCGCATGTGCCTGGATCTGCCCGGTTGATGCCATCACCGAAATCCCCCGAGTCGTCGGGCGAGTGGACACGGGCATGGCAGAAGGCGGCATTGAGTTCGTCCAGGGACGCTCCGAGGTAGCCCAACAACACACCGGCGCAATCACGGGCGCCGTGAAAAAGCACGCCAAAGACGACTGCATCACCATCATCGACGCCCCGCCGGGAACTGCCTGCCCCATGCAGGAAACCGTTGCCGAGAGTGATTACTGCATTCTCGTCACCGAACCCACGCCCTTCGGCCTGAGCGACCTGGGAGCGGCGGTCGAGACCTGTCGGGCGCTCTCGGTGCCCTGCGGAGTGGTGGTCAACCGCGATGGTGTGGGTGATGCCGGCGTGGATGACTACTGTGAACGCAGCGGCATCCCCATCCTCCTGCGCATCCCTCACGACCGTGAGATCGCCCGGGCATACTCACGCGGGCGCACGCTGGCCCTGGAGTTCCCCGACTGGCGACCGAAGCTGGTGAGCCTGCTCGACGCCGTGGCCAGGGAGGTGTCGCAATGACCCCGTACAGGCAGATCACCGTCGTCAGCGGCAAGGGTGGCACCGGAAAGACCAGCGTGGTGGCATCCTTCGCCGCCCTGGGGCCGGAAAAGATACTGGCCGATACTGACGTCGATGCCGCAAACCTGCACCTCATGCTTCACCCACAGATCAATCGGCGGGAGCAGTTCTACGGCGCGAAGATTGCAGTGCGGGACGAGAGCCTCTGCACGCGCTGCGGGGAATGCGAGCGCCACTGCCGATTCGAGGCGATCACGGTCGAAGCCGTGAATCCCTTCGCCTGCGAAGGCTGCGGCTTTTGCACCCTCGTGTGCCCCCGAACTGCCCTGCACATGGAACCGGCGCTCACCGGCGACCTGTTCATCTCGCAAACGCGCTACGGCCCGATGGCCCACGCCAAACTGGTGCCCGGCGCGGAAAGCTCGGGCCGGCTGGTCACCATGGTGCGCCAGGCCGCTGAAGATCTGGCGATGCAAAACGGAACAGACCTGGTGCTCATTGACGGGCCGCCCGGAATTGGCTGCACCGCAACCGCAGCCCTCGCGGATGTTGATCTCGCGCTGATCGTCACCGAGCCCACGCCGTCGGGCATCCACGATATGCGCCGCGTAATTGGGACTGCCGCGCATTTCGGCATACCCACCGCGCTCATCGTGAACAAGGCCGATCTGAACCTGGACCGGGCCCGACAGGCAGAAAGCGTCGCGCGAGAAATGGGCGCCGGCATCGTTGGCAGGCTGCCTTACGATGAGACGGTGACGCGAGCGGTGGCAGCGGCAACCCCGCTGGTGGAGTTCGACCCGGATGGCCCGGTGTCCCAGTCCCTGCGCGAATGCTGGAGCAGGACGCTGGCACTCATCGGGATGTCGGTGTAGACGGCCCCGGCGCGTTTGAAGGCACCCCCGTCCGGCCAATGATGTCTAAGGATATTGAGAGCGCGCGGGAAGGCTCATCACAGCGTCTGCGAGCCGTGATCACCGACACAGATACGGGGAGCGTGTGCCATGAAACGTTGCGCCGCAATTCTCATCACCAGCCTCGCACTCATCGGGTTCCTGACCGGGACGGCCTTTTGCCAGGGGGATGATATGGGCCTGGGAGACCTGCTCGGAGGGATGGGCGGTATGGGAGGGCTGGGTCTGCTGGGCGGACTTGGGGGACTGAGTGCGTCCGCGCTGGGTGCGGGTGGTGCAGCAGCACCGAGCGTAGTCATTTCCCAGCCTGCGATGCTCATCAGCGGAGACAATCTGTATATCGCCTGCAATGGCAAGGTGATCCGCTTCAACGCGCTGACCCTGGAGAAGAAGGCCGAAGCCTGGTACGAAGAGCCTCAGACCCAGCTTATACCCACGGGCACAGGAACTGGACCGTCATTGATTGCACCTGCACCCGGCGGGGCTGTGCCGCCGCTTGTCCCGGGCGCGACGCCATCCACGGGACCGTAACCGCACCCACCCGAAGACTGATCGGTCGGGCCGGATGGGGAGAGTCACCCTCGTGACAGTGATCTGCTTCCCCGTTCGGCCCGACCTGCCGAGATCCCCTGATCAGATCCTTGTGAATGCCTGGATGTACCCCTCGTCCGCGCCCTGCCGTCGCATGAACTGGATCAGCGCCCCCTGCATCTTCCGCGCGATCTCCGGGTGCTTTCGGATGATGTTCCGCACCTGACCCGGATCCTCTCGCCGGTCATGCAACGCCGGCTTCCAACCTTCGGGTCCGGTGACAAGGGTGTAGCGCGGACCGGTCACGGTGATGCACGAAGGCAGGTACTGGATGCGGCCCGGACCGGGGCCGCTGTGGCACGAAGTGAAGACATAGGGGTGATGGGTCCGCGTTTCCCCCCGCAGCAGCGGAAGGACCGATCTGCCTGTCATTTCCGGAGCCTTCACACCAAGCGCCTGGAGAATCGTCGGGGCAAGGTCCGCCGCCTGCACCAGTGCCCCGCAGCGTCGCGGCAACTTCGCCTTCGGCAGGTAGACCAGTAGCGGTATCCGCCCCACCTCATCGTAGATCGGCCAGGGGTCTTCCGGGTCCACCGTGTGCTTCCCCGTGCGCTTGTGCTCCCCGATATAGATGCCATGGTCGGACACCAGCACGATCATTGTGTTCTCTAACAGCCCCATGAGCTCCACGCTGCGCAGGAGATGGCCCACCCACCGGTCAGTGAGGGTCACTTCGGCCGCATACCGGGCCCGCAGGCGCTTGAGTTCCGCGGGCTTGTAGATATCCGTGTAGCCGTAGTTCGGGTAGGAGTAGTCCACCCCGCGGTAGTTCGGGCTGTAATGCTCGGTGTAGAAGTCCGGCGCATACCAGTCCTCGTGGATCTCGAAGCTGTCCACCCACAGGAAGAACCTGTCGCGCTTGTGGTTGTCCTCGAGCCACTCGCTGGCGGCGGTCATGGTGCGCGCCACGAACCAGTCCTCCTCATGCCTGCAATGGAGGGTTCTCGCCCGGTCTCGTATGTACCCGCCGGCATTCTGGCGGTAATGCTCACGCGGGACGGGCACCTCGATCTTCTCGATGTTGCTCTCCCACCCCGGCGGCGGCTCCAGGAGGATGTCGTCGTGGAAGTCTCGCCCGAACCCTGTGGGCACCATGTTCCAGGTGTCGTGGATGAATGCCGTGTGGTATCCCGCATCCGCGAGCATCCGGACGAAAGTGGTCTCGTCCTCCCCCAGGTTCTTCCAGCCGTAGACCGGCCAGCGCACATTGCCCGTGAAAGCGTCAGTACGCATGGGGATGGTCGGGAAACTGGCGCAGTAGGCAGCATCGAACCGGGTGGCAATGCGCGCCAGCCAGTCCATACCCGGTGTCTCCACCACCGTGTTCCCATAGCAGCCCAGGTGATCCCAGCGCAGCGTGTCCAGGCAGATGACGATGCAGTTCATGGGGCAGCCTCCCCGACGTTGCAGCGAATTGCCCGCGTCCCGTGGGATTTCCTGATTTCACTGCGAACAACCTGCGCCGCGCGTTAGCAGAGTCTTAACCCGGGCTTCCGTCGGGCTTAACTGACGCAGGCTAACCTTCGACTGGCCCCGCTGAGGGGCGACACAGACGGACGCGGTACAGGCCAGGAAGGAACGGACACGATGGCGCAGGCGGACTCCCAATGGCATCAAGCACTCACCCCCACACCCCGCGAGGCGATGCGCGAGCGTGTGTACATGATTGGTTCGGCGCTGGCGCTGGTCCTCGTTTCTGCGGCACTTGGCGTTGTCAGCAGTGTACCCGGCCTGGTGGTTCAGGCCATCCGGGACGCTTTGACCCGCTGACTCTTGCGACATCGACGCGCAAGCATCAAAGGAGAGATCATGCGAAAGAACGGTTTCACACTCATCGAACTTCTGGTGGTCATCGCGATCATCGCGATTCTTGCGGCGAGCCTGTTCCCCGTGTTCGCCAAGGCGCGGGAGAAGGCGGAAGCGGCCAGTTGCACCAGCAACCTGAAGCAGATCGCCACAGCCATGCTCATGTACGCGGGAGACTACGACGGCTACCTGTACAGCTACAATGCCACCCAGGCTGCTCCCGAGTATGCCGGCTACGGATCCTGGTACAAGCTCATGCCCTACGTGAAGAACGCCGGAGTGTTCGACTGCCCCACCAGCCCGGACCGGGTCAGCAGTTCCTGGGACGCCACCGGCTGGTATAACAACTACGACGGAAACTACGGCTGGCCGTACGACGGCATTGAGGGCTCCGTGGGCAGCATCTACCAGCTTGAGTATCCGGCCGAGACTTACATGGCATTCGACAGCGGCGACCAGTCCGTGCGTCCAGGGACCAATGACTGGGCCGGACTCATGGAAGAACTCGACCTCGACTGGGACTCCAAGAAGGAAGGCGCGAACCGCCACAATGGAGGGGTAAATGCGGCCTACTGCGACGGGCACGTCAAGTGGCTTACCCTCCAGGCCTTCGTCAAGCGCAACGGCAAGAACCGCGTGCCGCCGTGGAACATCTACTGGGATGACAACCCGCCGACCGATGATGGCACTATTCCCTACCCGAACCGATAGTCGGTTCACCCAGCCTGTGAAGGCTGATCACATAGCGAAGGCCCCGGCCAGTCCGCCGGGGCCTATCGTTTGGTGCGGACATTGCAGGAAGTCCGGGGCAAGTGCGGGAAATGTCGGACGACCCGTAAGGAGGCGCCCACCATGAAAGTCTATGTCATGACCGACCTCGAAGGCTGCGCAGGCATCCCGAGCTGGCACGATTACGGCGCGCCCGAACATCGCTGGTATGAATACGCGCGGGAGATCGTTACTCTCGAGACCAGCGCCGCAGTGCAGGGCTGCCTGGATGCCGGGGCCGGCGAGGTGCTTGTGGTGGACGGGCACGGTCACGGTGCAATCAACCCGATACTCCTGCACCCCGAGGCGAAACTGCTTTTTGGTCGCCCCATCGGCTACCCATTCGGCTGCGACGACCGCTTCGACGCCGCAATCATGGTGGGCCAGCACGCGAAATCCAACACCGACGGCGGGCATCTGAGCCATACAGGGTCTTTCGACGTTGAAGACGAGACGATCAATGGTGTCTCGGTGGGCGAGATGGGCGTAAACATGCTCTTCTGCGCCTACTACGGGGTCCCGACGGTCCTGGTCTGCGGGGATGTCGCGGCGGCGGATGAGGCCACGGCGCTGGTGCCGGACATCGAGACGGCAGCGGTAAAGGAAGGGCTGAAACGCGGATCGGCAACGGGGCTCACGGGCGCCGAGAACAGTCGCTTCAACGGCGCGGCGGTCCACCTGCACCCCACGAAAGCGCGGGAACTGATCCGACACAAGGCATGCCGCGCAATCGAGAGGGTGTCGGAGATCGGGCGCTTCTGGCTTGACCCACCGTACGAACGAATCCTCAAGCTGCGCCCCTCAGAAGACGCCCCGGCAAAGATCGGGATCGCCCACGCCGACGACTTCATGGAGCTCCTGAGAACCCCGTTCCAGTGGAAGACCGGCTAGCCGAGCCCCGTGCTGAAGCACGGGTCTGAGGGTCCGGCGCTCCGTGGCCGGAGCGCATCGGACCAAGCGTCCTGACGGACGCAAAGAACGCCTCCCCGTCCGGAGGACGGTCGGCCAAAGGCCTGTAGCCCCGTGCTTTAGCGCGGGGCCGATTTGGCGTCCGAATTCCGTAGCCCCGTGCCGAGCCCCGTGCTGAAGCACGGGTCTGAGGGTCCGGCGCTCCGTGGCCGGAGCGCGTCGGACCAAGCGTCCTGACGGACGCAAAGAACGCCTCCCCGTCCGGAGGACGGCCGGCCAAAGGCCTGTAGCCCCGTGCTTTAGCGCGGGGCCGATTTGGCGTCCGAATTCCATAGCCCCGTGCTTTAGCGCGGGGCCTCCGCAACGCCGTCGCCTCCCCGTCCGGAGGACGGCCGGCCAAAGGCCCATAGCCCCGTGCTTTAGCGCGGGGCCTTCGCACCGGCCGACCCGGCATCAATGCGGGGCCGAACGCTCAGCATCACCGCACCTCTCCCAGAAAGCCTCGACGTTACCCCTCCGATGGTGCTCCTCCTGCATCGCAATATACGCAGCAATTCTATCCAGCTGATCCGCGCCTGCGGAGAAGACACCGTATCCCGGCTGCCAATAGAACCCACCCGCCGCTGGGCGGGTCTCACTGACCGTGTAGGAGGAAACGCCCTTCACCCTCTGTGCAACGCTTGACGCGCAGACCTTGGCCGGAGTCCGCACTAGCATGTGAACATGATCCTCCGTCCCCCCCAGAGCCAGCAGGACGCAACCAAGTTTTGCCACTTCCGCCCCGATACATCGGTACACGGGACGCCTGATTTCGGGCACAAGCAACGGGAGGCGTCCTTTGGTGGCCCAGACAAAGTGGAGGTAGATCTCAGACTTGGAATTAGGCAGGGGAATCCCCCCAGGGGCGGTCGATCCCGCCGTTTGGTGCCCCGTGCTGAAGCACGGGTCTGAGGGTCCGGCGCTCCGTGGCCGGAGCGCGTCGGACCAAGCGTCCTGACGGACGCAAACAACGCCTCCCCGTCCGGAGGACGGCCGGCCAAAGGCCCATAGCCCCGTGCTTCAGCGCGGGGCCGATTTGGCGTCCGAATTCCATAGCCCCGTGCTTCAGCGCGGGGCCTCCGCAACGCCGTCGCCTCCCCGTCCGGAGGACGGCCGGCCAAAGGCCCATAGCCCCGTGCTTTAGCGCGGGGCCTCCGCAGCGCCGTCGCCTGGCCTCCCCGTCCGGAGGACGGCCGGCCAAAGGCCCATAGCCCCGTGCTTCAGCGCGGGGCCTCCGCAACGCCGTCGCCTGGCCTCCCCGTCCGGAGGACGGCCGGCCAAAGGCCCGTAGCCCCGTGCTTTAGCGCGGGGCCGATTTGGCGTCCGACTTCCATAGCCCCGTGCTTCAGCGCGGGGCCTCCGTACCGGCCGACCCGGCATCAATGCCGGGCCGATCCTGCATCCTATCCGAACCTCACCCCAACCTTCACCGTCTCCTCGGGGTTTTCGAAAATCATCCGCAGCGCATCAGGGCAATCCGCAAAGGGCACAATTGGCGCAACAATCCCCTCTCCGGTGATCGTGCCATCGCGAAACAGCTGGATCGCCGCCTCGAAAGCGCGCTCGTGGGTCCAGCGCGGGAAGTCTCGGTCAGCATTGCCCCAACCCGCCCATGCTTGGCTTCCGATCATGCTGATCCGGTTCAGGTGGAACTCTTCGTTCAGCCGCAGGTCGCTGCAGTTGGCGGGCCCCCACGGCACATGAACAACCGTTCCGCACTGCATGAGACAGCGGATTGACTCATGCAAGGCCCGGGCATTGCCCGAAGTCTCGATGGAGATGTCCGCCCCCCGGTCTCCTGTGGCACGTTTGATCTCCAAAGCCGCGTCGCAGGCAGTCGGGTCCAGCACGAGGTCCGCTCCGAAACGGGCCGCGCAGTCGCGTCGAACGGCGATGGGGTCAACGGCAAAGACCTTAAAAGCTCCTGAAGCGCTGGCAATCTGGACTGCCATGAGGCCGATGGCTCCAAGGCCGAACACGGCCACATTGTCCCCCACCCGCACGTTCCCGTCGCGCACCGCCACGAAGGCCACGTGCGCCGGGTCCACGCAGACCCCATCGGAGTCCGAAAGCTTCCCAAGCGGCCACCAGTGGCTTTCTCCCTGCTGGTGCTCCTCCTGAATGGGCCCGTAGCCGAACACCCTTTCACCCACCGCGAAGCGCGTCACATCGGGTCCGATCGCGGTGACCGTGCCCACCACCATGTTGCCCATCCCCCGGGCCCTACGTTCATCGGGTTGCACAGGCTCCTCCCGCTCGAAATACATGCGCAGGTGAGGGTCGAAACGCTTCAGTTCCAGGGGGCTGCCCTGGATAAGCTGCTTCTCCGTGCCATGCTTGGGTGCAGCGAACTCCACCCGCACCCGCACGTCGCAAGGCCCGGTCTCGGGCATCTGGTACTCCTCGAAGGCGAAAGAAAGACCGTCGATTGTGGTGATGCGAGTGGGCATGAGACCCTCCTCTTTCGTTTCGGCTCACTGCAGCCTTCTTTATCTGAAGCAAGGGAAAAACACAGCAAAACTTGCGCAAATTGCTTCAATACTGTATCGTTCAGCCTCCTGCTCGTGGCTTTCGCCACGCAGTGAGTCACACCAAATCCAAGCACGAGGAATGCATCGAATGAGGCGCCATGGTTTTACACTGATCGAGCTGTTGGTCGTCATCGCGATCATCGCGATTCTGGCCGCAATCCTCTTCCCCGTCTTCGCACGTGCCCGTGAGAAGGCCCGGCAAACCAGTTGTCTCAGCAACCTGAAGCAGTTGCAGCTTGGCATGATGATGTACGCGCAGGACTACGACAGCCGCAATGTGCAGGGCGCTTTCGTCACCAGCAACCCGCCCACATCCACCGGACCGTACTCCCGTAATGGCGCGAACCGATACTGGTGGTTCGATTGCGTCACCCCGTACCTGAAGAATGTCCAGATCATCATCTGCCCCAGTGACGACGGCGTCACCAACTGCTGCGGTTTCCCGAACCGCTCTTACCAGCCCAACACCAGCATGAGTGGGATCAAGGACTCGCAGGTCGCAGATGCTGCGAACACGATTCATCTCATCGAGTCCAAGCTGAACTACCAGGCGTCCCACACCGACCCGGGCAGCTACATCAACCAGAAGTTCCACAATGGCGGTTGGAACATGTCTTTCGCCGATGGCCACGCAAAGTGGATGACGGTCAACGGCGAGAACCTGTCCTGGAACGGCAACACCTACCCCGGCATTCATAATGCCTACTGGACTCCCGCCGCCGACGGTCCGTAGGTTGCGACGAGCTCAGCGACAGCCGGATCGGAGACGGACGACAGCAGCAAACAAGGACGGGGATGCGGCCCACAGGCCTGTGTCCCCGTCCTTTTTCTTGTCTCGCGGTCATACCTGGCTCGCGTCACGCAGACCCTAACCGCCCGGCCTCGCCTGAAGGCCGCTGATCTTCATTCTCGGCTGGTTGCGCATGTCCAGCGTATCGCGCACCGAATTGAGCAAGGCCGCCGGGTCGCCCTGGACCTTGTCTGCAAGGATGACGAAGTGCGCCGCCGGTTTGCTCTGCTCGATCCCCGTGCCACCCCATCCGCCCCCGGGCCCGGTCATGTGTGTCGCGTCCTCCACCTCCGGCGTGATGTTCGCCAGCAGCAGGCCATCCGGCCGGGTCTTGGCTCCCCATGTTGCCCCGCGGGCAACCGCGTGAATCTGCTCGTCAGATGCGCAGACTGGCTCACTGTGGCCGTTGGAGAAGATAGCCGTGCCCGGATTGCCCTTGTCTCTCGCGAAATTGGTCACATTGTCGTAATTCCAGTAGAAGTCCGTGGGATTGGCCAGCATTACTTCCACATACGGCTTGCCCGCGTAGAAGGTGAACAGCTTCTCGGCCATTGCCGAAGGTGCGGTCGCTTTGATGCGCGCCATCACCGGTCCGGCAACCTCCACGGTGATCTGGAAGTTCGCGTCCCGGCCACCTTCGCGCCCCACATCCGCAAAGCCGGCCCACCCGAAGCGCCCCGGCTCAGTGATGTCCAGGTTCCCCAGAGCCTTGACTTCCCACACGAACAGGTGCGCGCCGTGGGTCCCGAGAAGCGTGCGGTAGACCGAGTTCTCGATCCACCGGTCGCCGCCTTCTGCCCTGACAGTGACCGCTTCGCCCTCCTGGGCCGGCTTGGGCGCGGACCCCTTCACGTCGAAATACGCGGCGAATCTGCGCACAGCCCCTGGCGCGGTCTCCCCCGGCATCAGGAAAACCACATTGCCGATGCTGGCTTCCACTGGAATGAACTGGGTGAGCAGCGGCTTGAGCTTCCCGTCCGCCGCAACCTCGACAACGCGCACCGACTCAGCCGCGACATCATACGGGGCGAAATTCAGGCGTAGTTCCACCGGGTAGTCGACCCGCGCCTTCCCGGCCCCCTCAACGCTGAATGGGATGCGGAACGGCCAGCGTGCATCCCACCAGGCGGCGTCTGCCGGGATGATCGGCTCGGCTGATACCGTGGCGACCACATTCCGACGGCTGGTCTCGCCGAGTTCGAGACCGATTGCCGCCGGGTCTGGCGGCGTGCCGGTTTGCTCAAGCTCGGCCCGGGCGTCCTCAAGGGTCGCTTGGTGATTGCGATAGGCCGCGATCAGCCCGTCGTACTTGCCCGCCATGCGGTCCAGCCACCAAAGCCGGTTCTCCGCGAGCCACACCCGCCGGTATTCGGTCTGGAGGGCCTCCACGGTGTCGCCCAGTTCCCGCGCGGAGGCGATTGCCCGGTCCAGCGCGGTCTTCGACGGGCCGATCTCGGGGAACCGCGCAACTGCCTCTGTGTACTCCCGCGCCATGCCAAGCTGGAGTTCTCGCGCCCTGCCGATGAAATGCAGCCTGCGCGCGGCGAAGGCGATGGTGTCCAGATCCGCGCTGTCGACACGCACCTGCCCCTTCGCCTGTTCCAGAAGCTCCAGGGCCCGTTCGGTGCGGTCGCACAGATCGGCAGCCTGCTCCATCACCAGGTCGAAGGAGGTTGCCAGCGCGCCAAGAGGCTTCACGTAGAAGGCCCCGTTGCTGTTGCCGTGGGTGAGGGGGTTAGCGCTGCAGGAGGCCAGAAGGTTGATGGCCTGGGTCACCTTGTCGTCCGGGGTGCCGTAGCTAACCTGCGCGTACGCCGCGTCGTAGGCCTCCAGGTCCGCGTCCTCGGGACGCCAGGCACAAGCGCCGCCCCAGTTGGTGCCGTAGAAGTTCCAGACGAACAAGTTCTCCCCGTCGTCATCCCAGGTCGTATTCAGCATGCCGATGGCCCCGAACTTTGCCCCGTCACGCACGTAGTTGCGGATGTTCACCGTGGCGTTGGAGTACACAGGGAAGATCCGCGACCAGCATGATGTGCCCGGACAGACCATGAACTCCAGCCCGGCCTTGACGAAAGGCTCGATCGCCCGGTCGTAATTGGCCGCCGCGCCGTAGCCCCACGACAGCAGGATCGTGTCCTTCGCAAGCTGATCGATAATATCCGGGTGCTGCAGGGCGATGTCGCCCCACATCATCATGCGTTTGCCGTACTTGTCGCGGAGCATGTCGTGAATACGGTTCATGTGGCGCAGGTAGACGCCGCCCACACCGATTTGTGCGGCCAATTCCTTGCTGGGTCCCTCACCGAGGCCCCACGTCTCGTCGCAGTTCACATTGAACAGCTTCGACTCGTAAGCGGGGCAGATCTCGCTGTACACATCGTCCAGGAACTGGTAGCTCTCCTCCTTCGCCGGAGTGATGACCGACCCGGTCTCCCGGAGGTTGGCGTACTGCTCGTGGCGCAGGATGTTGTAGAAGTGGCCGAAGGACTGGAAATTGCCCACCAGTTCCACGTGATGCTTCCGGGCATAGGCGGACAGTTCCCGCACCTCGTCTGCGGTGATCCCGTCCGGCGGCGCAATAATGGGGTGCTTGTCCAGCTTGAACACATGCTCTGTATAGAAGGTGAGCATGTTCTGTTTGAACTCCGACATGGTACGGATTTCGCGCTTAAAGAACTCCATGGTCGGGATCGGCCCGCGGCTGATATCGTCCGAGTACCCCCTCCAGGTCAGACCGGGCCAGTCCAGAATGGTCACGCACGGAATCGCGCCATTGCGGGAGTTCCCCCGCAGAAGCTGCTTCAGTGTCTGGATCGCGTAGAAGGTCCCCGCAGAACCGTTCCCGGCGGCGATGATTTTGTCCGGACGTACCGCTAACAGGTAGGCCTCGGTGCTCTTCCCGACGAGAGGCGCCAGATCGACTCCCAGGCGATTGACCTCCGCCGAGACTGCCGCCTGGTTCAGGGCGCCGATGAGCACATCCAAACGCGCGCCGCTTGTCTCTTTGCCCGCGGAGGGTGTCCGGGCCACCTCTTCGCGCAACTGATCCGCAGCGAAGACATCGTCGCTGTCCGTCAGATCCGCGAGAGTAATGTGATAGCCATCAGACCAGTTGCACAGGGACCTGTGCACTTCCACCAACCGTGGCGATGGGATCAGCTTGAGGTCCGTCTGAGAGCAAGCGGCGCCGAGAAGACAGATCACGCAGACGGCGGTGAAGATCGGGCGCATATCGGGCCTCCAGTCAACGGAAGTCGCGTCCGGGTACATACCGAACCAATTCGACGTGAGTACGCCGTGGGCCTTCGTCGCAGCACAACCGGGGGAGGTTCCGGGGGTACCCGAGGTGAATTGCCTCAGTTAGCGTCGGCCCTGCACCGTTCCGTACGCAGCGCCCAATTCGGAGGACCCTGTCATGTACGCCCTGCCCATGCTCATCATCGTCGCACCGATGGTCCTCATCGCCACAAGCTGCGCCCAGACCGGCCCTGTGTTCACGGTGTCACCGCAAGGCAATGACGCCTGGTCCGGGACTCTCGAGGCGCCCAATGCCACCGGCGACGACGGTCCCTTCGCCACCCTCGCCCGGGCCCAACAGGCCGCCCGCCAAGCCGGACCAGGTGCAACTGTGCAGGTCCGCGGTGGCACGTACACGCTCGACGGGCCGATCGTCTTTACCCCCGAAGATTCCGGAACCGAGGGCAAGCCCATCATCTATGCAGCTTACCCTGGCGAAAAGCCGGTCTTCACTGGCGGCACGGTCATCACGGGCTGGCGCAAGGGCGAAGGCAGCCTGTGGGTCGCCGAGATACCCGAAGTCCGTGAAGGCCGCTGGTACTTTCACCAGCTTTTCGTGAACGATGCCCGCAGAACCCGTGCCCGCACACCCAATGAGGGTTACCTGGCCATCGAAGACAATCTGGTGCCGATGACCGATCGCACGGCGGCTCGCAGCGACAACCAGTACAAGATCGGGTTCAGGTTCCGGGCCGGTGATATCCAGCAGTGGGACAACCTTGACGATGTACAGATCGTCCTCTACCACTCCTGGACCGCCTCCCTTCACTGGATCGACAGCATCAACATGGACACGCGGGAGCTGAAGTTCACCAACCGCTGCGGCTGGCCCGTCGGGTACTGGGATGCCAGGCAGCGCTACCACGTGGAGAACTGTTTCGAGGCTCTGGACTCTCCGGGCGAATGGTATCTCAACCGCAAGACCGGGATGCTCTATTACTGGCCCATGGACGGAGAGGACATGACCGCCGCCCGGGTTATCGCCCCGCGAATCCAGCATCTTGTCGAGATCCGGGGCGACGCCGAACTCGGCCTGCCTGTGTCGAATCTGGTTATTCGCGGCCTCAGTTTCCAGCACGCCGACTGGGTGGCCGATGACCGCCAGGAGGTTCTCGACGGTCAGGCCGCCGTGCATCTCAGCGCCGCGGTGGTTGCCTCAGGCGCTCGAGACTGCACCATCGAAGACTGCGAAATCGCCCATGTCGGGGAGTACGCGATAATCCTCGGCGAGGGCTGCAAACGCAATCTCATCTCCCGCTGCCATATCCACGATCTGGGCGGCGGCGGGGTGCGGCTGGGCATGACCGACCTGCCCAATGAGCCCGAACGCCGCAGCGAGTACAACACGGTCGACAACTGCTTCATCCACGACGGCGGCCACGTGTTTCGGGCCGGCATCGGTGTCTGGGTCGGCCGCAGCAGCTACAACACCGTCTCGCACAACGAAATCTGCGACTTCTACTATTCCGGTTGCTCCGTGGGCTGGAGTTGGGGCTACGCGCCCAGCACCGCACACCACAATGTCTTCGAGTACAACCACATCCATAACCTCGGCAAGAACGTCCTCAGTGACATGGGCGGCATTTACTCCCTGGGCCTGTCTCCCGGAACCGTGGAGCGTTTCAACCTGATCCACGACGTCTTCAGCTACAGCTACGGCGGCTGGGGCCTGTACACCGATGAGGGCTCCACCGACATCCTGATGGAGAACAACATCTGCTACAACTGCAAGACGGGGGCCTTCCACCAGCACTACGGGCGGGACAACATCATCCGCAACAACATCTTCGCCTTCAGCTCACACACGCCGGACATCATCCGTTCGCGGCAGGAGGAGCACAGTTCCTTCACCATCGAGCGCAATATCGTGCTCACCAGCCACGGCGAGCCCCTGGGCGGAAATTGGAGCAACGGGAAGTACACCATCGACCGCAACCTGTACTGGGATATCAACGGGACCGACCTGGACTTCGCGGGCATGGAGTTCGGGGAATGGCAGGCCCTCGGGCGCGATGTGAACTCGATCATCGCCGACCCGCTATTCGTGGATGCGCGGAGCTACGACTTCCGCCTGAAGCCGGACTCGCCGGCGTTCAAGCTGGGCTTCCAGTCCTTCGATGCGTCCGACATCGGCCTGTACGGCGACGCGGAGTGGGTTGCGCTGCCATCGAAGGTGGTGCGGCCGGTGCTGGACCTCCCCGAACCGCCCAAACCCCAGCCGTTGGATGATGATTTCGAGGACACTGCGGTGGGCGATCCCCCGGGCAAGGGTGCGCGCGTCGGCATCGCGGAGCAGGCGTTCATCCGGGTAACGGACGAGACCGCTTCCTCCGGCTCACATAGCCTGAAGTTCACCGACGGCCCCAATTTCCAGCACGAATGGCAGCCGCACCTCACGTACTCCCCGACCCACAACAAGGGCACGGTTCGCATGAGCTTCGATGTGCGCACTGAACCGGGCGCCATCTTCTGGCACGAATGGCGGGACGCGTCGAGCCCGTACAAGGTGGGGCCGTCTCTGCGCATCGAGGCTAACGGGGACCTGAAGGTGGGCGGCAAGACGCTGACTTCGCTGCAGCACGGCCGGTGGGCGAAGCTCACCATCACCTGCCCGCTGGGCAAGGACGCGGGGACGTGGGACCTGGACGTGCAGGTGAAGGACGGCCCGGCAATGAGCTTCGAGGGCCTGAAGATCGGCACGGCTGACTGGCGCCAACTGCGATGGCTGGGCTTCATCAGCCTCGCAACGACCGAGACGGTGTTCTACATCGACAA
The DNA here is from genome assembly GCA_013314775.1 of Armatimonadota bacterium. Lineage (NCBI taxonomy): Bacteria > Bacillati > Armatimonadota > Armatimonadota bacterium. The sequence continues at coordinate 160,973 of JABUFB010000009.1, forward strand.
CCTGAAGCTGGACCCGGTGAAGTAGAGGCTTGAGCTGAAGAGGCCCTCGCCGGGCCCGGGGGCAGGGGCCCGGCGAGGGATTCGTGGCGAACCCATCCAACTGCAGAGCGCGCGGTCGCCTACCAACGCTGCCCGAATATCTTGGTGAATATGTCCACGTTGTAGGTGACGCCAAAGATGAGCGCCCCGTCCCACTTCTCGACTGTCGGCAAGCTCCCCGTGGCGTCAACAACGTCGCCGAGCTTGTAGCCCGGAGCCAGGTCGGCTATCTTCCCCAGCCCGTAGCCCAGCATCAGGTTCGCCCCTGGGGTGAACTCCCAGCCCACGCCGGCGAATACGGTGTTGAACGGATCGGAAAGGTCCGTCCCCACCATGAGGCATGTCTGCTGTTTCCATCCAGCTCCCTTCCGAGACGCGGGACGCTCCTCCATATACATGGCGACCGCGAAGCTGAGCGCCACTTCGGTACCGCCATCGTACATAGCCAGGACAGAGTTCTCCCCGCTCGGTCTGCGCGTCAGCTTGTCTGATCCGAGATCCGTGCCAAGAATCCCGATCTGCGTCGTGAAGCGGTAGAGATCCTCCACCCAGACGGGCGATAGAACCTGTTCGAAGTCGAACGTGGCGGGGTCGTCGGCGGACTTGCGTTTCAGCGTGACCGTCACCAACTGATCTGCAGCGAAGCGCCCAAGCGGCCAGGTGAGAATGTACTGCTTCAGGTCCCTTTTGCCGCCCTCGGCCACAGGCACTTCCTGTTGCGTCGACGGTAACGCGATTCCGCGTACCGGAGTGGGCCCTTGCCACGCGGCACCATCGACCTGGACCACGTAGCGGGACAGCGTGCTATCGTTGGGGGCGGACACCGTCGCCTCCAGCCTGATGGGCATGCCCTCATCGACGGACTTTGGGCTTTCACTCCCCTGGAAGAGGGGAATGGCTCCGGACGTAGTCTCCATCACCTTCGCAGTGAGTACTGCATCCCCCAGAGCCTGGGTAATCGGCAGCAGCAAGACGCAAACGCTGAGGACCGCAACGACGGGGCGCATTGTCACGTTAGGTCTCCCCTTCAGCCATATTAGTCATGTGCGACTTCATTCGCTCAGGGTACGCCTACCGCAGGCGGGCCGCGACTCGAAGGCAGGCTTCGCGGTTGGGACCGAGCGTGAAGCGGTCGAACCAACGACCGGCGGCGGAGAACACGAAAAAGCCCGGCACCTTGCGCACGGATGCGCTCCAGGTGTCGGGCTTCTGGTCTGCCCAAGAATAGTGGCCACTGGCCGGAACACTCCCTGCGTCCGGTACGTGAAGCGGCGACTATTCAACTATATTCACATATCGTCCCACGTCAATCAACAATATGCACAAGATATTGTTATTTCAGTGTCTAGATGTGACTATTCAGTAGGACAGAAGCGTACAGAATGCTCAAATCAACCCCGCGATGATGTCGCCGGCCTTCTGGCAGCTTCCCGGATCGCCTGTGACGGCCTGGACCTTGCCCTCGCCCAATGCCTGGATAACCGCATTCTCTACGGCCTTGCCGGCTTCGACCTCACCCAGATGCTCCAGCATCATGCCCGCCGCACAGATTGCCGCCACCGGGCTCGCCTTCCCGGTTCCCGCATGTTTCGGGGCCGAACCGTGGATCGGCTCGAACATACTCACGCCCTCCGGGTTGATGTTCCCGGAGGCCGCAACGCCCATGCCGCCCTGGATCATGGCGCCGAGATCGGTGATGATGTCGCCGAACATGTTGGTGGTGACGATGACGTCGAACCACTCGGGGTTCTTCACGAACCACATGCAGCAGGCATCCACGAAAGCGAATTCCTTGGTCAGGTCCGGGTAGTCCTCGCCCACTGCGGCGAAAGTCCGGCGCCACAGGTCATGGCCGTAAGTGAGGACGTTGGCCTTGTCCACGCTGTGGATGGTCTTTTTCTTGTTGCGCTTGCGGCACAGTTCCATGGCCCAGCGCATCACACGCTCGCAACCCTTGCGGGTATAGACGGCTTCCTGCACGGCCACCTCATCGGGAGTGTTCTTCTTCAGGAACCCACCGACGCCCGCGTACAGGTCCTCGGTGTTCTCGCGCACCACGACGAAGTCGATGTCCTCTGGTCCCTTGTCCTTGAGGGGACACGGGACGCCGGGGTACAACTTGACGGGGCGTAGGTTGATGTACTGGTCGAACTCGAAGCGCAGGCGCAGGAGGATGCCGTGTTCCAGGATGCCCGGCTTGACCTGGTCGTGGCCGACCGCGCCGAGATAGATAGCGTCCATCTGGGACAGTTCCTGCATCTCCGCGTCGGTGATGATGTCGCCGGTGCGCAGGTAGCGGTCGCCGCCGATCTCGTAGGGAATTGTTTCATATTTGACGCCGAACTTCCGCGCGGCCACGTCCATGACTTTCAGGGCCTCCGCGGTAACTTCGGGCCCGATACCGTCACACGGCAGGACAGCAATCTTGTACATTCGGGGTGCCTTCCTTTTCGTAGGGGTCCAGCGATTATAGCACAGAGGGCGATACGCGTCACCACGATGGACTCGCGCGTCTCGCGCGGGAAGGTGTGTGCGCGCCTGTAGCGAATCATGTCACACGTAGGCGGACCGCTGACAGGCATCGCTCTGCAGCGGCCTTCTCTCCGAGCGCCCGAAGGAGGCTCCTGTCATGTGTTCGACTTGCCGGGTCGTTCTCGCATTGGCACTGCTGTGTCTCACCCTGCTGGCCATAGCCGGATGCCCGAGTAAGCCCCAGGAGGCCCGGGAACCGCTGGTGGGTCCCCAGGATGCGGGGCTGGCCCCCGAGGCCAAGACCGATGCACCTGCGGCGTCGGAGATCGAGATCGCCCTGATCAGCAACACCGTCTCGCCTTTCTGGACGGCGGTGGAAGCCGGCCTGGAGAAGGCTGCCGAGGACCTTGGCTGCAAAGCGTACATGGTCGGCTGCAAGAGCGGCCAGCTTGAGGAGCAACGCAGGCTGTTGGAGAGCGCTGAGGCCAAGGGCGTCAAGGGTATCGCTGTGTCCCCCCTGGACACCAAGGCGCTAACCCCGGTCATCAACGAGATCGTGGACAGGGGCACGCCGGTGGTGGCCATCGACTCCGACTGCCCGGGCAGCAAGCGCTATTGCTACGTGGGCTCGGACAATGCAGCCGCCGGCAAGCTCCTCGCGGATTACGCGAAGGAAAAGCTGCCTGAAGGCGCCAAATGTGTGCTGTTCGTGGGCGAGGCGGGCGTGGAAAACTCCCAGGCTCGCATCAACGGGTTCAAGGAAGGGGTCGCGGAGAAAAAGATCGAGGTCCTAGACGTCATGCAGGACCACAGCGTCATCGGCCGCGCCCGGTCCAATGTGGAAGACGTCATCCAGAAGCATCCGGACATCGATGCGCTGGTGGGCATCTGGTCCTATAACCTGCCCGCGATCGCCGCGGCGGTGAAGGAATCCGGCAAGCGCGACCAGATCCTCGTGATCGGCTTTGACGCCGAGCCGGCAACCCTGCAGAGCCTCGAGGCCGGGGATATCGACGGCACCGTGGTGCAGAACCCGTACGGGTTCGGGTACAAGTCGGTGGAGATTCTCTTCCATCTCGCTTCGAAGAACGAGGACAAGCTCAAGGAACTCGTGCCCGAGAACAAGATCGTGGACACCGGGGTCGAGCTTGTGACCCCCGAGAATCTCGGCGAGTTCAAAGCGAAACTCAAGGAACGCGGGATCGAGTCCTCTTAGCCGTATGCCGGGGGCAGGACGAACCGAAGGACCCGCCTGCCCCCGCTTGTCGTGTCTCCCGACGCACCGCCAGGCTGCAGCCTACTTCCGCCGGAGAGAATGATCCGTGCCCGATTCGCCGCGTCTGAGCCTGCGAGGCATTCACAAGCGTTTCGACAACACCGTCGCGTTGGGTGGCGTCGATCTGGACTTGCTGCCAGGTGAAGTCCTCGGCCTGGTCGGCGAGAACGGCGCGGGGAAATCTACCCTCGCCCGGATCATCGCGGGTGTGCACCAGCAGGATGCCGGTGCCATTGAGGTCGAGGGCGAACTTCGCGCGATTCCGGATGTGCGCACCGCGCAGAGTCTGGGCATTGCGGTGGTTCATCAGGAGCTGAACCTGGTCCCTCACCTCAGTGTGGAGAGCAACATCCTCCTGGGCCGCGAGCCGTGGCACGTACCGCTGCTCAGGCTCTCGGACCGCAAGGCTCTGCGCGCGCGAGCCCTGGAGATGCTGGAACTCGTGGGCCTCGAGGTGGACCCTGGCACGCTGGTGATGAACCTGAGCATCGCGGCGCAGCAGCGAGTCGAAATCGCCCGAGCCCTTTCGCTGAACGCACGCATCCTCATCATGGACGAGCCCACGTCTTCGCTGGCCACGAGTGATGCCGACGCGCTCCTGCAGATCGTGGCCGGACTGCGCGAACAGGGCATGTCGGTAATCTACATCTCCCACAAGCTGGATGAGATTCTACGGATATCGGACCGCATCGCGGTCTTTCGCGACGGCCTCAAGGTGGCCGAGATGCGTTCCTCCGAGACCACTCAGGACCAGCTCGTGACGGCCATGGTCGGACGCGATCTGTCAACGCTCTTTCCGGGTCGCCCCGAGAGCTTCGGCGAAGTCGTCCTTCGGGTCGAAGACCTGCTGGCTGCCGGGATCGCGGAGCCAGTTTCCTTCGAGGTGCGCTCAGGGGAAGTGCTGGGGATCGCAGGACTTGTCGGAGCAGGACGGACGGAACTCCTGCGGGCCATTTTTGGCGCGTCGAAAAGGAGAGCCGGGCGCGTGTCGGTGCTGGGGCGACCGGTGGGCGATTCTCCGGCAGAGGCAATGCGCGCCGGGATCGGCTTCGTTCCCGAAGACCGCAAGTCGCAGGGGCTCCACCTGCCGCTCAGCCTGCGCGACAATATCACATTGGCGGTATTGCGCAATCTCGCACGAGGGATGTTCCGCCGCGAAAGCCGGGAATGCAGCGTCGCTGACCGGTTCATCGCACAGCTCGACGTGCACGCCGCGTCCCGCGAACAGCCGGTCGTGAGTCTCAGCGGTGGCAACCAGCAGAAGGTTCTCCTGGCGAAGTGGCTGGCAATCGAGCCGAAGGTGCTCCTGTTGGACGAGCCGACTCGGGGGATAGACGTGGGAGCCAAGCAGGAAGTGTACCGGCTGATTGCCCGTATCGCAGGAAGCGGTGTGGCGGTGGTGGTGGTCTCCTCCGAGATGGAGGAGATCATTGGCCTGTCTCACCGGGCGCTGGTGATGCGAGAGGGCAGACCGGCAGGCCAGCTGCCCGGAGACCGGCTCTGCGAAAGAGAGATCATGGCCCTTGCGGCGCAGAAGGGCTGAGCAACGCGGGCGCGGGCGCCGCCTGGGACGGCGTATCGGGGCCCGCCAATCCTGATGGACAGTTGACCACATGAAAGCCCAAAACTCGCCGTCAAATCAGTTCGCAATGCCTGCTTCACTGAGCTTTCTGCGCACGCGCGAAGCCGGCATCTTCCTGAGCCTCGCATTGATCGTCGCGGTGATCCTGCTCATGGGTGAGGGCCCGCGGGAGAGCTTCCTGCGGCCTGCGAACCTGCAGAATCTGTCTCGCCAGATCGCACTGCTCGCCATTTTCGCTATCGGGGAGACTTTCGTCATCATTGCCGGCGGGATTGACCTGTCGGTGGGTTCGCTGATCGCCTTCGCGGGAGTGCTGGCCGGGCTGCTGACGGTGAACCTGGGCATGCCTACGGTTCCGGCTGTCGCCATCGTCCTCGCGGCCTCTCTCGGAGTGGGCGCCCTGCACGCCACACTGATCTCGCGCATCGGTCTGCAGCCTTTCGTGGCGACCCTTGGCACCATGTGCATCCTGCGGGGAGTCTCGCTCCTGCTCACGGACTCCCTGCCCATCCCCATTGTAGACGAGGGCTTGACCTGGCTGGGCAATGGTCGTCCCGCCGGCATTCCCACCCCCGCGCTTGTGCTGGTGTTGGTCGCTCTCATCGCCGTGGTGATCCTGCGCAACACGATCCATGGCAAGTACATGATCGCACTGGGGAGTAATGAAGAGGCCACGCGGCTGTCGGGGATCAACGTGGATCGGGTGAAGCTGCTAGCCTATTGCCTTTGCTCGCTGCTCACCGGAGTTGCGGGCGTGGTTTTCGCAGGATACGCACGGCAAGGCAATCCGTCCAGCGGTATCGCCTACGAACTGAACGCCATCGCTGCATCCGTCATCGGGGGCTGCAGTCTCACCGGCGGTGAAGGCAGCGTTCTCGGGACGCTCCTGGGGGCAACCATCCTGAGCGTCATCCTCAATGGCTTGAACCTGGTGATCAGCAAGAACGCGTCCTTGTGGGAGGGCGTGATCGTGGGCTCGGTGGTGATCGTGGCGGTGGGCATGAACACGATCCGGCGCAAGGCGAGACGGTCGTAGCGCGGGAAGCCGAAGAAATGAAACGGCGCGGGAGCAATATGCCGCGCCGTCTATGTGTGCGGTTGGGGTCTCCGCGTATCAGTTCCAGTAGTACAGGAGCTTCCGCAGGCGATTGCTGTTGTTCTCCGGGGCGAACTGGTCGCCCTTGAGCCACTTGGCGTGACCGCGGTAGCAGGACATCACGTGGTTCATACCGTGCATGGCCTTGGCGGCGGGGGCGCTGGAAAACCTGTGCTTTCTTCAAGCAGGGCATGAGCCGGGACTGCAGATTCCCCGAGGAATCCACGTAAACCCACATGTACCAGGGGTTCGAGGCGTCGTCGTACGTTGGACACGTCACCTTATCGAAATATCGGACATATACCCACGAACCAAGCGGCCGCAAGCTGCTTGATGTTCGACAGGCAGCCTGCGACCGCTGCGCTTACTCTCTCGCTCGGGCGAAGACCGGGAACAGGACCGCCGCGAGGATCGCGATGATGGCGATAGGGAAGGGCAGCTCGCTCAGGGCGAAGCCTCGTTCAATGTCCGTACCTCCTGCGAAGATTGATCGACGGCGGGACCATTCTGCCGAGACGGCGCCCAATCGCACAGGCCGATCTTACTGGCTTTCCAGCTTCCGGATACCCGTCGGCGTCAATTCGTAAGTGGTTCGCCGCTTGTCGCGCGCCTGGACGATCATGCGGTAGCTGCGCCCGCCGGGTCCCACCTCGTATTTCTGGATCGCATTCCCGTGGAAGGCCTTGAGCATCCGGCTGGCCTCGTCGTACGGGACGTTCAGTTCCTCCAGGGTAATCGGATTCACGAAGGGCGGGTAGCGCGGGTAGCCCTCGAGCATCTGCATAATCCGCCGCAATTGCTCCTGAGCGGCGGTGCGACGCGCAATGTCCGCTGCTCCTCGCGCCCAGGAGGACTTTCCGATGCCGAGGATCGACAGGGGCGCGTCCAGAGTCTGGGTGATGGTCAATTCGACGGTCTTCAACCATAGTTCCGGCGGAATCGGCCTGAAGAGCGATGCCTGAGCCTGGAACATCGCGCGCTCCTCATCACTCATCCATTCCGGAGCCTTTGGTGGTCTTCCGTAGGATACCGTGCTCATACCGCCCTGGGCGACGTACGTGGGCGTCCCCGTGAAGCCTTCCACCTGCACAAATCCGTCAGTGCAGGTGACCGCGGTGGTGCGCTTGTCTGGTTCATACCGCACTGCATAGATGGTGCCCCGCACCGCAGCCACCGCCGAAGGCGTGTAGACCTTCATTTCGGATTGAGCACCGAAGTTGGGCCCAACGCTGGACCACACCTGCCCTGCCTTCAGCATCAGCGCCCGAGAGCGCCAGCGCCCGCCACGGCTGTACTCGAGGAGCTTGATCACCAGTTGTGCATTGGGCCCGAGATTCGTTACGCTCCCGTCGGGATACTCCAGGCTGGCGTACGAGTTCTGGCCCGTCAGAAGCACGTTATTATCTCCGAGCTGCTGGTTCGTCTGGGCCGGTACGCCCTGCGCCCCCTCGGACGGCGCCACCAGAACCTGCCCGCCGAAATCAGTCAGTGTTGCCGAGAACTCCTGATTCTCCCGTCGCACGCCATCCGCCACGAGCACCACGAGGATAATCGCCAGCCCAATGAACACGCGGCGATCCAGCCACGCAGGCAACAGGAACTTATGGTACCGCCGCTTCCGCCTGCGCTCCTTCCGATCCAGGTCGCCGGCCAGGTCCACCAGCGCATCAGACAGCAGCTCGTCTTCACTCTTCGGCTTCGCCTTCTTCCTGCCCCCGAGAAGTAGCATTTATCACCGCTTCCTTGTCGTTGTTGTCTCCCCCCCGAGAGCGAAGGACCTCAAAGACCCGTATTTTTCCCTCCCTTCCACGTATCTCCGCCTCGCCGAGCTCGCGGACAGGCTCATCGGAAGCAATGAGCCGAGCGGTGGTCTCGCTGATGATGAACTCCACCTGGTAGCCTTTGCAGAGGCCCTCGATGCGCGAGGCGGTGTTCACCGTGTCGCCGATGGCAGTGAACTGCATTCGCTCTTCCGAGCCCACATTGCCCATAACCGCCTGCCCCGAGTGGATACCGATGCCGATCCGCAGAGGCGTTCGGTCGGGCTCCCGCTCCCACTTCCGGTTGAGCAGGTCCAGGCGCGCCAGCATCTGCTTGCCCGCCCGCACGGCAAGCTGCGCGTGGTCATCCTCCTGGGTGCCGAAGGCGTTCCAGCACGCCATAATCCCGTCGCCCATGAACTTGTCCAGGTAACCATCGAAAGCGAAGATTGCCCGACTCATCTGGGTCAGGTACTCGTTGAGTTGGGCCACCCAGACTTCCGGCGGGATGCTCTCCGAGAGCGTCGTCGAACCGCGCACGTCCGCGAACAAGAGCGTGACCTCGCGCCGGTGACTCTGGCGGATTACCTCGGGCTCTTTCATCAGTTCGCGCAGGACATCCGGAGACACGTACGCGTCGAACTGTCGCTGGATCAGTCTGCGCTCCATGGTCAGGCGGTCGTACAGCCCCAGCACAAGAGGCACTGCGCCGGCCAGAAGTATGGCCCCGTAAGGAATCCAGACATTTGCAAGCCGGAATGCAACGTAAAACGATGGTACCCCGAGCACGGCCACGATAAGCGTTGAGATCAAAACCGCAATGCTCTCGCCGCCGGTCAGCCAGACAGCGAGAGTCACCAGCGCGCCCAAGACCACGGCCAGCCCGGTGATGAGCGTCGAATCCGAGACGTCCAGGATGGGTGCCTCATGCAGGAGGGCATTGGCGATATTGGCGTTGGTCTCCACTCCGAAAAACACGCGGTTGCCCCTGCGGTACGGGGCAGGCCGGATGTCATACAGGCCGGGAGCGGTGGCGCCTATGAGCACGATCTTGTCACGGAACTTCTCAACCATGCCCTCCTGTCGCAGGGCGTCCACCAGGCTCACCCGGCCGATCGTCCCGGTGGGTCCGCAATAGGGGATGAGCGTGGCGCCATCGCGCTCGATGGGGAACTGCCCCTGGCCGTAACCGCGCACCGAGTATTGGTCCTCTCCAACCTGGCGGATGATGTCCTCCGGCGCTGTGCCGGCAGCCACCTGGGCGATGGCGGTGCCGAAATGGGGGAACACCCGGCCGCCATCGCCGATCATCATCGCGCAGAAACGCCTGTACACGCCGTCCGGGTCGGGGTCGATCTGCACGTATCCCACCGCCGCCGCTTCCCGGGCGAGTTGCGGAGTGGGCAGTGCGAACCGTTCTCCTGTCTTTGCGCGTCGCAGGGCGCCACGGGCTGGTGGGTAGCAGAATCGCTCCAGCAGGGCCGGGTCGTCGCTTTCCGTGGCAGGCTGTGGTGTCCAGTGTGCGGCAAGAACCACGCGGCCGTGTTCGCGGATTGCCCGGGCAAATAGCTCATCGGCGGTACTCACATGTCTGGCGGAGCCGGAGGACGCTACCTGTACCGGCGCATCATCAGGCTCGGGGAAGAGAACATCGAAGGCGACTACGCGGGCCTGGCTGAGAGGACCGAAAAGCAGATTCGCGTAGATGTCCCGGTGCCAGGACTGGAAACGCCCGAGTTCGCGCAGGCTCTTGTCGTCGATCTCCACAATCACAATGTCGGAGGGCGGGTCAGGGGGTGTCCAGTCGTGGATCAGGTCGTATGCGTAGTGCTCGACCACTGAGAAGATGAACAGATCGGGTGTCCAGGGGGTACTGCGTAGGACGGCGATGAGCAATGCTAGGGTAATCCCCCACTGAATACCCCGCACGCGGCGGCTCTCCAGTGACCGGGTAGTTGCGTCCGAGCCGGGCAAGCGCTATCACCTGCTGGAAGTGGGGTGCGCGCCAGCGTCAGTCGACGATGCGCGTGTGTACCCCTTATTCTGCGCCCCGGCGCGCAAACCCTTTTCCGGGGGGCAACGACGGCGGAGAGAGGGCAACGGACTGCGCTGCTCATCGTCGGCGCAGGCGCTCCAGGTACTCCCGGGTCACGCGCTCGAAGTCCAGGGGCAGATCCCGCGGACCGGTCTCGCGGCGTTCGCGCTGGGATCTTGGGGGACGGGTCTGATCGGGCCGCAGCACGGGCGGTTTCGGCGCGGGCTTGTAAGGCTTCGGAGCCTCGGCCTTGCGCTCTTTGCTCTCACTCTTCTTCGAGTACAGCGACCGCTGGGCGTCCAGCATCTTGTGGAGGATCTCCCGCTGTCTTTCCACCGTCTCGCCACTCACTCTCCCTCCCCGCAGCGCGTCTTCCACCTTCTCCATCTCCGCGGGGGTGCCCCCAAGCTGATCCACGAGGTTGTTCGACCCCTGCCCGGACAGGAGCTTCTGCAGGGCCTGGCGGATGAGGGCCTGCTCGAAAGCAAGCTGGGACAGGTCGCCGGGCCCGGGCATCGGCTGCCGGCCGGCGCTCCCGGGCTTGTCTCCGCCGGGCATGGGCTGCCCGCCTTCCTGCTGGGTGCGCTGGTTGAGGGCCTTCTGGCGCTGCGCCATCTCCTCCAGGCGCTTCATGTACTCCTGCAGGGCCATCTGCGCCGAGGCCTGCCCGAGCTGCTGGGACAGGTCCATGAGGTCCCGCGCGAGGTCATTCAGGCCGCGGAGCGTCTGCGCTTGGCCCGCGAGGGCGTCGGCCATCTCGCCGGCGTCGATCTGCCGTTCGGCGCGAGCCATTTGTTCCGCGAGGTCTCGGGCGCGGCCAGCGAACTCCGGCGGCACCACGGGGGTGAGCCGCGACAGGTTGTCCATCTGCCTCGCAAGGCCCTCCGCACCCTTGCGCGCCGCCGCCTGCCTGCGCTGGAGTTCCGTCAGGCGAGGCTTGGACTGGGCAACATCCACCCGCATGCGTGCCGCGAGGTCCTGCGAATCGGCGAGCAGGTCCTCCTGCGCGTCCGACACCGCCAGGGCATCGCGGGTAAGCCTGCGGGCGGCGTCCGACATCGCCTTGCGGTCGGCTGCGGTCAGGTCCGCGGCGGCTCCGGCCATTGAAGCGGCGGCGTCTCGCAATGCCTGCTCGGCCTTACGCTGGGGCCCGGTCGCCTGATCGGGGCTGCCGCTTTTCAGCGCCCCGGCCGCTCTGCGCATCTGTCCCGCCGGATCCTGCTGCTTCAGTGTGGCGGCGGCATTGCGAAGTTCAGAGGCAATCTGCTCACTCTCCTTCTGCATCTCCTCGGCAAGTTTCTCTATCTGCGCCGCAACCGGGTCGGTCTGATCCGCGAGTTCCCGCTGTCTGCCGGTCTCGCGATTGGCAGGGCGACCTTCAGGGAGCCTGCGGGTCTGCTCAGCCAGCTCCGCCTGCCTGTCCGCGAGCTGTTCCAGGTATTTGCGCAGGACTTCCAGCCCGGCTTCGAGCTTCGCCTTGCGGAGCATCTCGATGGTGCGGTCGAGCTTTTCCATGAACTCCTGCTGGGCCTGCCGGGCGCGCTCAAGATTCCGGGCGAACTGGTCGGTGCCAAGCTTCTTGAGGGCCTCGTGCATCTCTTCCATGACACGCTTGAGGTCCTCATTCATGAGCTCGGCCATGAGTTCGTGCAACTCGCGGACCTTCTGTACCAGGTCATCGCTGATCAGCGGGTTATCCGCGAGAGCCTGCTCGGCCCGGGCCATGGCCTGGCGCACATCCTCCGCACGTGCCTCGAGGCGGCGCTGCGCTTCCTGCAGGGCGCCTCGGGTCACATTGGGAGCGGCGCCGGCCGCGGACGCCTCCTGGACCTGGCGGATCAACTCCTGAAGCTGCTGGTCGAACTCACGGGCCTCCGCTGCCAGCCTGTCCAGCGCGTCTTCCTGGCGCTCCTGAGTCTTCTCGATCTGCACCGGCGGCGCGTCAGGTTCCGGAGGCGAAGCGAGCTTGATGCTGTAGGTGCGGCTCACAGCGCTCTTCGGTCCCGAAATCGTGTCGTTGTCCCGCACCATCGCCCGGTACTCCAGCACCTGCCCCGGCCGGAGGCCCAGCGGAGTGATGTCCCACTGCGATGCGGACACGAACTGCTTCCCCCCAGACCCCAGGGGCAGCGCCTGCCATGTCTCTCCGCCCACGCGGTACTGAAGCTCTACCGCGGAAATGCCGAAGTCGTCGCTTGCCGCAATTTCCAGACGCACGGGCCTGGCGAAATCCAGTACCAGGTCGCGGCCCGGGTCCCTCACGCGAACCGTCGGCGCGCGATCGAGCAAGACTCGCACGGAAAAGGGACCCGACGTCACGGACCGGTCACCAAGTGACGCGCGAAGCCCCCAGTCCAGGTCTTCGAGTACCGCGAACCCGGCCTCGAACTCACCTTTGCCCAGCCTCACCGCATCGTGTCCGGTGACCGTGAGGAATGCCTGGGCGCCATCGGTATGCTTACCCCGGACGATGATCTGCGTGCCCTTGATTACCCGCAGGCTCTCGTAACCGTCGGCATAGGTCTCAGCAGGAATGCCGGTGTACTCCGGGGGATGGACGGTCACGGTTACATCCAGCAGGCCCAGCGGAGCCGGGCGCGGCTTCTCGGGCTTGCTCTCGATTGCACCGTCCAGCCCGGGAGGTCCAGTGTTTGGCTGCCCCGCCAGTCGCGCGAGCCCGTTCGGGCAGGCCAGCGCGATGATAACCAGCGTGAGAACGCACGGGAGCGCCGCCAGGGACAGTCTACGCAGGCCATTGAGGTCCAGGCTGGTCCACAGCCGCTCGGACTCCAGCCGCCGGGTGACCTGCGCCGCCAGACGATCTGTGAGCCCTGGTGCGGCGCCCGGAGCAGGGTCGATCAGCGCCAGAAGTCGGTCGCGCAAGTCAGGATAGCGACGCTCCACCAGCCTTCCCAGCGCACGCGGAGTGACTGGAAGCAGCGGTGGCACGAAAACCAGGACGGCGAAGCTGAGTGCCGCGAGGATCGCCAGGGGAGTACTGGAGGCCGGAGCGCCCGGCAAGGCGTTGAGGACCAGCAGAAGCGTGCTGCCGAGTATGCCCCACAGCGCCAGCCACAGTACGAGACCCCTCACCGCGCGGTACAACCGCAGCGTCCGGCCCAGGGCGACCAGGCGCGCGTGCAAGGCAGCGGGGACAGTCGGCGGCAGTTTCGCGGACATCGCCTCTCCAATAGGGGGTTGCGATCAACACGATTGACAGATCCTGACAGTCCACAGTTCCACGGGATATGGCGATGGACCTTGCGAGGGCGGTTGTGGACATGCTCGGAACGGCCCGTTCTCGCACTTTCCGCCCTCCGCCTTTTGCGCTATAGTACCCCACGGCGTTCGGCTCGACGATGAGTGCAATTACCCAACCCCAAGGGGAGAGAAACATGGCAAAACCGATTTCCGTTCAGCTCTACTCGGTCCGTGAAGCTGCGGCCCAGGACTTCCCCGCCGTCCTCAAGCAGATCGCCGACATCGGCTACGTCGGCGTTGAGTTCGCCGGGTTCCACAACATGGACCTCAAGGAACTCAAGTCAATTATCGACGACCTCGGCCTGCAGGTGTCCAGCGCGCACATGCCGATGGTCACCGACGAGAATGCGTCCGAACTCATCGACCAGTGCAAGACTCTCGGCATCACCAAGCTCATTACCGGCCCGGGTGGGCCCATCGACACCATGGACGGCGTCATGGCCTGCGTCGCGAAGCAGAAGCGCGCCGTGGAGCTTCTCGAGGGCACCGGCATTAGCTTCGGCCTGCACAACCACTGGCAGGAGTTCGAGCCTGTGGACGGCAAGCTGCCCGAAGACATCATGCTGGAGGAAGTCCCCTGCCTCTTCGCGCAACTTGACGTCTACTGGGTCGCCAAGAGCGGTCAGGACCCAGTCGAGACCGTGAAGCGCCTTGGTCACCGGGCTCCGGTCCTGCACATCAAGGACGGCCCCCTCGACCCACCGCAGCCCATGACCGCCGTCGGCAAGGGTGTCCTGGATATGCCGGCAATCATCGGCGCAGCCGATGAAAGCGTCCTGGAGTGGCTCATCGTTGAGCTTGACTCCTGCGCCACCGACATGATGGAAGCCGTCCGCGACAGTTACGCTTACCTCGTGGGCGAGGGACTGGCAGTAGGCAACAAGTAGCCAAGAAAAGGATACCGGCGCGGCGAGCAATCACCGAATAGCCGCCGCGCCGGACATCACACCGCCGTTCCCCTCGCTTGGAGGGCAGCTGACCGCATGAGCATGACCGACAAACCCGGGGCGCTATCACCTGCCTGGCGCTGGGCCATCACCCAGTTGGTCCGGCGTGATCTCAAGGTCCGGTATAAGAACTCCGCTCTCGGCTTCTGCTGGTCGTTCCTCAATCCCCTGATGCAGATCGCGGTGATGACCATTGTCTTCCGCTATATCATGGGATCGCGGATTCAGAACTTCTCCATGGAGCTGTTCACCTGTTTCCTGCCGTGGATGTTCTTCTCGCAGGCGCTGAATGACGGAGCCGTGTGTGTCTCGAAGGACTTCCTGCTGGTGAAGAAGTACCCGTTCCCACGCATGATTCTGCCCATTTCCAGTCTTTGCTCCAACTTCGTGCACTTGTGCTTCGGCTTCGCAGTTCTCTTCATCATCTTCATCCTTCTGCCCGTGCATTTCAACGTCTACATGCTTTGGGTGATCCCGTTCCTGGTCATCCAGGCCGCGCTGACGCTGGGGCTCGTGCTTCTCCTGTCCACGCTGCACATGTACTATGAGGATATCCGGTTCCTGCTGGGCTCTTTGACGCAACTGCTTTTCTTCCTCTGCCCCATCGTGTACACCATCGACCAGGTGCTGGAGAGCGACCGGCTGGCGCCGATCTGGAAAGAGCTGTACATCATGGGTAACCCACTGACGCCCCTGTTCATCGGTTACCGGACGGCGCTGCTGCATGGGGGCGAGTGGCCGGTGCCCGATTTCTGGCTGTACGTGGGTATCTCGGCGGTGTGGTCCGCAATCATCCTTGCCCTGGGAGTGCTGGTCTGGCGGCGCTACCAGTGGCAGTTCCCCGAGATGGTATGATGTCCCAGACTGTGGTTGAGGTCCGCAATCTCGCAAAAAAATACCACGTGCGTCACGAGCGGATGCCCAGCATAAAGCGGGCGGTGGTCCGGGTATTCCGCCCCTACCCCACCGAAGTGCTCTGGGCTCTGCGCAATGTGAGCTTCAGCGCGGTCAGAGGCGAGTCCGTGGGGATCATCGGCAGCAACGGGTCGGGAAAGAGCACGCTGCTGCGGCTGATTGCAGGCATCCTCGTGCCCACCGACGGCGAGATCACTGTGCGCGGTGCAGCGGGCGGGCTGTTCGAACTTGCGGCAGGATTCCATCCGGAACTCAGCGGAGCCGACAACATCCTGCTCAGCGGCGCGCTCATGGGGTACTCGCGCCGGCAAGTGGAGGACCGCTACCAGGACATCATCAGTTTCTCTGAACTCGGGGAATTCATCGATGTGCCGGTGAAGACATATTCCTCCGGCATGTCACTGCGACTGGGGTTTGCCACGGCCATCGCTTTCGAGCCTGAAGTCCTGCTGGTGGATGAGGTGCTTGCCGTGGCCGACGAGCATTTCCAGCGCAAAGCCTACGGCCACCTGGCGCGCCTGCGTGAAAAGGGCAGCACACTGTTCATGGTGTCTCACGAACTGGCGTCCATTGAGCGCCACTGTACCCGGGCCATCTGGCTGGAGAAGGGCGAGCTGAGGGCCGATGGGCCCACGGAAGAAGTGGTGGGCGCGTACCTGGCCGAGCAGGGAAACGGAAATGGCACGGGATGATCGGGCGGCCGGCGCGACTCAGATCACCGCGGAAACTCGCCGCGTGCTCATGCTTGCGCCGTCGTATTCACCGCGCTCGGGCGGGGTGGAGAGACACATCCGGCGCGTCTGCGCCGAACTTCGGGGCCGCGGGCACGAAATTCGCATCGCCACGCCGCTGTGGGAACCGGACTGGCCACAGGCCGAGACCCTCGACGGGATCCCCATCCGCCGGGTGAGCCGGGACGGCGTCACCGGTCGGGGACAGCTACGGGACTGGTTCCAGTGGGCCGACATCATCCATACCCACGACGCCTATCCCTTCCTCAAGTACGCCCTCAACTTCCGGCTCCTGCTTCCGCGCAAGCGATACTTCGTCACTTTCCACGGGTACGAGGGCTACCCCATTCCCCTGGAAGCCAAGGTCCTGCGGCGGGTTGTCCTGTGGCTCACTGATGGGAGCATCTGTGCCGGAGCGTTCATCCCGAGATGGTACCGATTCCGCTGCACGCACATCACTCACGGCGGCGTGGACTGCCCCGATGAAATGCCCGTCGGCGGCGATGGCGCGGTGTTCGTAGGCCGGCTGGAGAAGGATACCGGGTTTCTCGATTCCCTCGAGGCCCTGAAAACGCTGCGGAATGTGCACGGGATCGCTTTGCCTCTCACGGTGTGCGGGGACGGGAGCTTGCGCGAATGGGGCGAGACTCTCGCGGATGAGTACGGGATCGATGTCAGCTTCACCGGCCGCGTGCCCGATGTCACGCCGTATCTCCTGCGCGCTCGATTCGCTTTCACCAGCGGCCTGCTCGGGATGCTGGAGGCCATGGCGACTGGATGCGCCGTGCTGGCCACCTACGACAACCCACTGAAGAGAGATTATCTGCGCCTGTTCCCGGGAGCGCCGTACATCGAAATAGCGCGCAGCCCGGGTGAGCTTGCGGCCCTCACCGCATTGCTCCTGCGCGACCGCGCGGCGCTGGACCAACGGCTGCGAGAGGCCTTCGAATTCGCGCGCACTCAGACCTGGGCCGCAGTTGCCGACCTGTACGAAGCCCTCTGGGAAGGTGGCGGCCGATGAGGGCGGCGTTAGTCACCACATGCCTCAATGAGATCGACGCCATCGACGCCTTCCTGGACGCGGTGCTATCCCAGACCCGACAGCCCGATGACATCGTGATCGTGGACGCCAATTCTCAGGATGGGACCATCTCCCGCATACTTGACCGCACGGGGAAAGGCGCGCCGATCAGACTCATCATCTCCGTTGGAGCGAGTCGTTCGACGGGACGAAACACAGGCATAGAGAAGACCAATTGCGAACTCATCGCAGTTACGGACGTGGGGGCGATCCCCCGCAAGGACTGGTTTGAGCGAATCATTGCGCCGCTGGAATCCAACCCCGATGTGGATGTGGTCTCGGGCTACTATGAGCCCGTTGCGAGCAGCCTGTGGGAAGAGGCAGTGTGCGCAGCAACGGTTCCCTCGGCCAGCGAAGTCGACCCGGAGAACTTCCTGCCCTCTTCGCGGTCCGTGGCCTTCCGCAAGAGCGCCTGGGAGAAGGTGGCAGGTTACCCCGATTCAAGGGGCCTGCGGAACGACACGGCTGAGGACACCGCTTTCGACCTCGCCCTGCGCGCGTCGGGCGCGAAGTTCGTCTTCGAGCCGACCGCGATTGTGGAATGGCGGCCGAATGCGGCTCCGCAGGCGCTGTTTCGGCAATTCGGGGCATACGCCCGGGGCGATGCGGTGCGCGGCCTGTGGTTCGGGCATTACACCAAAGCTTTCGTGCTGCTGGTGCTCACACTGGCCCTGATTGCGGGCGGGTTCGTCTTCCCCCCTGTCCAGCTCGGGCTGCATGCACTGCTGGCCGCATACTGGGTGCGTCACGCCTTGCGGGCGCGCCGTCGTACGAAGTCCCTGGAGGCCGCTCTGCTGGCACCTTTCGCAAACATGATCGTCGACTGCGCTCACGTGGTCGGTTACGCTGCGGGGCTTGCTGGGAGGCACACGGATGGCCCTTGAGACCATTGACTGCCCGATCTGCGGGCCGGGGACCGCGCGTCTCATAATGCGCGCGCGAGACCTGAATCTGCTCATTCCGGGAGAGTTCGAGATCCAACGCTGTCAGTCGTGCTCCCTGGCGTTCATCAGCCCCAGGCCGGATGCGGAGAGCATCGGCGAGTATTACCCCACACGCTACTGGAGCCCTCCTACTCCCACAGGGCATCGCCCGTATCTCGACGCCGGCATGAAGCGCACCCTGGACGCCCTGGTGCGCGACTATCCCGGCGGGCGCGTTCTGGATGTGGGGTGCGCAGTGGGCAATCTCCCGGCTCAGATGAGACAACGCGGGCTGGATGCCGTGGGCCTTGAGCCTTACGAACACGCCTGCCGGATCGCGCGGGAGCATTACGGGCTGGAGGTGGACTGCGCCTTTCTGCAGGACACATCGTACCCGGACGGGTCTTTCGACGCCGTCACCCTCTTCGATGTGCTGGAGCATGTCCACGACCCGCTGGGAGACCTGCGGAAGATTCACGCGCTCCTCAAGCCGGGCGGATCCGTCTATATCAAGGTGCCCAATGTGGATGCCCTGCAGCGCAGCCTCTTCGGGCGCTACTGGCACTGGCTCGACACCCCGCGCCATTTGTTCCACTTCAGCCCGAAGTCCATTGCGCGCATGCTGGAAGCGGCGGGGTTCGCGACCGTGAACTCCCGCGCAATCCCCGAACCCGAGGGCGCCATGGTGTTCGAGGTCAGCTGCCTGTACACACTGCGCGCATTCCTGTGGCGGTGGCGCGGCGTCGAAGTCTCCCCGCAGGAGGGCCAGGAGATGACGCAGGTCCTGGAGGGCAAGGTGTACTCCAGCGTGCCTTCAGCAGGGAAGCGCGCATTCCGCTGGTTCATCAAGCGCATCGCCTACGCGCCGTGGGCTGTCGAGAACCTCATCGGAAGATCGGTGGAAGTGCTGGCGGTGGGCAAGAAGTAGGCGTGACCCTGGGCGAAGAGGGTCGCCGGTCCTGTCGACGTATTCAGATGTCTGCGAACGGATCTGATGGGAAGGGCTCCTGAAAGGACTGCCCCGCGGGCTTGCTAACACCCCTGCGATAGCCTATAATCACCGCTCACCCTGCGGCTGCCGCCAGCGCGAGGCCTGCCAGGGCCCCGCTCAGCGGAACCCTGTGTGAGCATGTTCGGGCTTCCGGCGACCGCACCAGGAGGAAATACTAATGGATAGTTGCGCCATGGACATCCACGCGATTCTGGCCACCTTGCCCCACCGCTACCCATTCCTGCTGGTGGACCGCGTTCTGGAGCTGGAGCCGGGCCAGCGGATCGTCGCCGTGAAAAATGTCACCGCCAACGAGCCGCAGTTCACCGGCCACTGGCCCGAGAATCCGGTGATGCCTGGGGTGCTCATCCTCGAAGCAATGGCCCAGGTAGGCGGCGTCATGCTCCTGTGCCAGGCGGAGGACGCGGGCAAGACTCCGTATTTTGTGGGGTGCGAAGCGGTCCGCTGGCGGCGGCAGGTTGTTCCGGGAGACCAGCTTATCATCGAAGCGCGGCTGGAGCGTCGCAAGGGGCGCATCGGGCGCGCTGAAGCCGTGGCGAAGGTGGGCGACGAAGTGGCCTGCGAGGGCATGCTCATGTTCGCCCTGGAGTAGCCTCGCACATCTGCCCGCGTTGGCGGTGGGCCGCGCCGATTCACGGCCCTGTTTGTCCTAGTAGACGTGACTGCGGCGATGCGCGCGGCGTGCAGCATTGTACCGGCCGTGCACTACCAGGAGGACCCCGATGAGCATACACCCCACCGCAGTTGTGGACCCGCGCGCCGAGCTGGGTGCAGACGTGGTTGTCCACCCATATGCGGTGATTGAGGCCGGCGCCCGAATTGGAGATCGTTGCCAGATCGGGCCACACGTTCAGATCCACGGATGTACCCAGATGGGCTGCGACAACTACGTGGCTGCCGGCGCCGTATTGGGCGACCGGCCACAGGACCTGAAGTACAAGGGCGAACCCAGTTACGTGAAGATCGGTGACGGAAACCACATCCGTGAGTACGTCACCATTCACCGAGCCACGGGCGAGGGCAATTCCACCGTCCTGGGCGACAATTGCATGCTCATGGCCTATTCCCATCTGGGCCACAACGTCCAGGTCGGCAGCAGCATTATGATGGCGAACATGGTCCAATGCGGCGGCCACGCGAGGATCGACGACTATGCGGTCATCGGCGCCATGGTGGGTCTGCATCAGTTCGTGCGCGTGGGCACCATGTGTATGGTTGGTGGCTTCTCGGTGGTCCGCATCGACGTACCGCCCTACACACTCGCCGATGGCAACCCGGCTCGACCCCGGAAGCTCAACCTCGTGGGGTTGCGGCGCCGAGGGCTCAATTCCGAGGTTATCAAGGCACTGCATCACGCTTTTCGCACCCTGTACCATTCCGACCTCAATATGACCGATGCCCTGGCGGCCTTGCGTGCCGAAGCTGACCCTGCGCCGGAAGTACTGCACATGCTTGATTTCGTTGAGCGGATCAATGAGGGCGAGCGCGGGCGGCAGTTGGATTGATGACACGGGCGCAGACCCTGACACAGCGCAGGTGTCACCACAACATGGACCGGGCTGACACCGCGTTCTTCATCACGGGCGAACCTTCCGGCGACCGGCACTCCGCACCCGTTGTGGCGGAACTGGTGCGGCGAGGATTCTCGGTGCGCGGCGTGGGTGGGCCAGCCATGCGCGAGGCCGGCGCCGACCTTATCGCCGACAGCACCACGTGGGGCGGTCTTGGGCTTCCTGATTCTCTCAGGCGAGCCCCCGCACTGTTCATCCAGCGCCACCGCCTGCTTGCAGCGATCCGCAGAGAGCGCCCTTCGGTCGTGGTGCTCGTGGACTTCGGCGCCTTCAACGTCCGGGTGGCAGCCGCTCTGCGCGGGGCCGGGGATCCGCCGGTGTTCTACTACTTCCCCCCTGGCAGTTGGCGTCAGGAGCCAAGGGACTGGTCCCGGCTGGCGGCTCTCACGGACCGCATCGCCACGCCTTTCGAGCGTAATGCCGAATACCTGCGCCAGTCCGGTGCGGATGCCCACTTCGTGAGCCATCCGGTTCTCGACTCGCTCAGCCCGCCGTCGGATCGGGCCGCGTTGAGACGTAAGATGGGTCTGAACGCGCCGGGACCATACATCGGGCTCCTGCCGGGAAGCCGGGGACTGGAGCGAGCCACCATGTCCCGCCTGTTCCTGGATGCCGCCGAGGTCATCCGGACGCGTCTGCCGGGAGCGCAGTTCCTGTGGTCGCGGTTCGCGTCGGCAGACCGTCTTGCTCGAAATGCAGCGGCGCGTGCTCAGGCCCTTGGCGGAGTCA
This sequence comes from Armatimonadota bacterium, assembly GCA_013314775.1. NCBI lineage: Bacteria > Bacillati > Armatimonadota > Armatimonadota bacterium. The sequence continues at coordinate 182,403 of JABUFB010000009.1, forward strand.
GCGTGCTGGATGACAGCCATGCTATACTCCGGGCGTGCGATCTAGCGATTGTGGCGATGGGGACCGTCACCGTGGAAGCTACGGCCTGCCTCACGCCCATGATCGCTGCATTCGACACGGGCTACCTGGCAAAGTGGATCGCTGAGTACATTCTGCACCAGAAGCAGCCCCTCTATGCCATGCCGAACCTCCTGGCGGGACGGATGATCGTCCCGGAGGTAGTGCCGCTTGCGGCACGCGATCAGGTGACGCCTGAGCGCATCGCCGAGCCGGCCATTGACATCCTGACCAATCCGGGCCGGGCCGATGCCATGCGCGCCGAGCTTCTCAAGGTGCGAGCCATGCTTGGGACACCGGGAGTGGCGCCGCGCACCGCCGATCTGATCGTTGACCTGGCCCGTTCGCGGGCAATGAAAGCAGTTGGCGCATGAGATACCGTTCGCTGTGGCAATTGAGGAATCTGGTCCGTCCCTTGCTCAAGGTCTTCATCGTGGGCATCCTGGTCATGGTTGCCAACGGTTTCCTTGAGATGCGGGCGATGTGGGAGACCCAGCGGGTCTTCCAGCCGCTGTTCGTGGAACTGCAGGGCGCTGCCGGCGCATCAGGTGGTGCCGAGGACATTGAGCAGAAGGGGCGCGAAATCGGGGCTCGGCGTGGTGAAGAGTTGGGGCGCGACCTTGGCCGGGCGGTAGGCGGCAAGGTGGCTTCCGAACTGGCCGGTGCCGCCCAGGTCGACACAGCCAGGCAGATCGGACAGGAAATGGGCGCGTCCCGGGGCAAGGTGGGCGGCGAGCAGATGGGTGCCGAAATCGCCCGCGTCCTGCGCGATCAGTCCAGGCCTCCGGCGGAAGACCAGAGCACATCCCTTTTCAAGAGCATCGCCCGGAAGCTCGGAATTCGCACCGAACCTGAGGTGAAGCAACCCGCCGCCCCCAAGACCCGGGCGGAGATCCTCCAGCAACTGTACTCCTCGTCGGGCGTCTTGCTGGGTTACTTCATGGCCGCCGCCATCGCAACCGCGCTGTCCTTTTACATCGGCACCTACATCAGCGAACGGCTCATGGTCTCGCTCCGAGAAGCCATCTTCTCCCATCTTGAGAGCCTGTCGCTTTCCTTTTTCGAGAGCCGGCAGTCGGGCGAACTCGTGTCGCGGATCAACAACGATACCCAGGTGCTGCGCCAAATCCTGGGGGCAAACCTCGGCAGGCTGGTGGTGTCCCCGGTCACCGTGCTGTCTTGTGTGATCGGGATGCTCACCATCTCGGTAACCCTCACTCTGGTCACGGCGGCCGTCATCCCCCTGGTCATCCTCTTCAGCAGCATGATGGGCCGGAAGATCAGAAGCTACTCGCGGATCGTTCAGGAGAAGCTGGCGGATCTCACTGCAATCGTCAACGAGACTTTCCAGGGCATCCGGGTGGTGAAAATCTTCGGCCTGGGGACTCACGCAAAGGGACGTTTCGACACTGAAAACCTGGCGGTCTTTCGCAATGAGATGCGCTCGGCCCGGATGCGGGCGATCAACATCGTCTCCGTGGGCGGCCTCACCGGACTGGGAATCTGCGGCGCCCTGCTCCTGGGGGCACGCGAGGTGGCCCTTGAGCACACCAATACCGCACAACTGATGACCTTCATCCTCCTGATGGAGACCGCTGCAAGCCGCCTGTCATACCTGGCGCGGGCGAACATGGAACTCCAGCGTGCCGAGGCGGCGGCAGACCGCACACTTCAGATTCTCAGCGAGAAGTCGGACCTCGTTGAAGACCCGAATCCCGTGACGCTCAGCGACGTCAAGGGCGAGATTCGGCTGGAAAACGTGACCTTCGCATATGATTCCGAGCCCGTCGTGCATGACATGTCTCTTCACGTGCGCCCCGGCGAAGTCGTGGCGCTCGTGGGGCCCAGTGGCGCTGGAAAAACCACCATCGCCAACCTCGTTGCCCGGTTGTATGATGTGAATGACGGCGCCGTAACCATCGATGGCGTGGATGTGCGCAAGATCAGCTTCGAATCCCTGCAGTCTTGCATGGGGATCGTTCCTCAGGAGACCATCCTGTTCAGCGCATCCATCGCCGAAAACATCGGGTACGGACGCCCGGGCGCGTCACCAGAGGAGATCGTGGAAGCGGCGAAGGCCGCCAATGCCCATGATTTCATCATGGGGCTGCCAGAGGGTTACCGGACCCAGGTTGGCGAGCGCGGAACCAAGCTCTCCGGGGGCCAGAAACAGCGCGTGGCCATCGCCCGGGCGCTCCTGCGAGACCCGCGGATTCTCATCCTCGATGAGGCAACGTCCTCGCTGGATGCACGGTCCGAGGCGGCCATTCATTCGGCGCTGCAGACCCTGATCCACGGACGCACCACCATCATCATCGCCCACCGACTGTCCACGGTGCGCAATGCCGACCGGATCGTGGTCCTGGAGCGTGGCCGTATCGTCGAGCAGGGAACGCACGAGGAACTCATGGCGCTGGGCCGCGTCTACCGGAGGCTCTACGAGAGTGGAAACCTTGCCGCAGGGAACGGGGCCCCCGGCGAGGAAGTGCGCACCGATGAGACTACCGATGAGGAAGTGTCCTGAATCGAGATGCCAGAACGCGTATCGGCCAAGCCTCTGGACTGGCGCTTCTTCCTGTACAATACTCTCCTGGTGCTGGCAAGCCCGCTCTTGCTCTTGTACCTCCTGTACCGGATGGTCATCAAGGGCAAGTCGCGGCAGGGGTTTTCGGCCCGTCTCGGGAAAATCCCGCCTGAGGCTGCCGAACTAGCCAGCCACAATGACCCCGTCTTCTGGTTCCAGGCCTGTTCCGTGGGCGAGGTAGCAGCGGTGCAGCCCATCATCCATGCGGTGCGCGAGCGCGAACCGTTGGCGCATATCGTGTTGTCCACCACCACCCCCACCGGGCGTGAGATGGCGCTAAAGCGCGAGTTGGAACTGGATGCGCTGATCTACTTCCCCTTCGACATTCCCTTCTGCATTCGCCGCGTCCTGAACGGCATGAAGCCGGACATCCTGGTGATGGTGGATACGGAACTTTGGCCGAATATCGTGGCCATCGCCCGTAGTCAGGGCATCGTGACGGCTCTTGTGAACGGCCGGATATCGGACAAAGCCTATCCCCGGGACCGCATGGCAACGCCGTTGATGGCCTGGACGCTCAGCAATTTCTCTGCGATTATGGCCCAGTCCACCAAGGACGCCGAGCGATTCATCTCCCTGGGCGCGGCCCCGGAGCAGGTGAGCACGCTCGGCAACTGCAAGTTCGATGAGCCGATGCCCGATGTGTCCGCCGCGGAGGCCAACAAGTTGCGTCTGGAGCTTGGACTAGCGCCGGAAGCCCCCATTTTCGTGGCCGGGAGTACCCGCGAAGGCGAAGACGAAAAGGTGCTCGAAGCCTACGACCTCCTGCGCCAGGAGCACCGCGATCTGCAGCTTGTCATCGCGCCTCGCCATCCCGAGAGGGGCGACGCCATCGAACGGCTGGTCACGGAGCGCGGGTATGCCGCTTACCGCCGCAGCCGGGCGCTCCAGGACAGTGAGGCGGAACGCGCGAGGGTTGCTTCCGGCCAGGTGCGCGTGGTGATCCTCGATACCATCGGCGAACTCACCCGGGTATATGCTCTTGCCACAGTTGTGTTCGTGGGCGGCAGCCTCGTGCGCTGGGGCGGGCACAATATCCTGCAGCCGATTGCCCTTGGGAAGCCGACCTTGATGGGCCCATGGATGCACAACTTCCAGGATATCACCGATATAGCCCTTGGCGAACAGGCGGCAGTGCAAGTCTTCAGCGCAGAGGAGCTTGCCGAAAGAGCCGGGGCGATCTTGGCGTCACCGGCGGAGCAAGAGCTTCTTGCAACCCGCGGAGCAGCCATGCTTCAGCGCCACGGAGGTGCTTCCGTGCGTTACGCCGAGGCACTCGTCGCACTCCTGAGAGAAGCACGCAGGGAGACGATCTCGCCTTCGTGAACCGGATCGCGAGAAGACTTTGAATGGCTTCGGACCGCATGCGCGACCGCTGGGAAGGGCTGATCACCGGACAGGCCACGGGTCCGATGGCGACCCTCGGGCGTCTCGGGCTCGAGGCGCTGGCGGGGCTTTACGGGGCAGGTCTGCAGGCGAACCACGCCATCTATAATTTTGGCCTGAAGGCGCGAACTGTTCCGGCCTTGCCCGTCATCAGCGTTGGCAACCTGAGTCTTGGCGGAACCGGAAAGACCACGGCAACCGCTTACATCGCCCGTTTGCTGAGCGACCGGTGCATGCCCGGCATCGTCCTTCGCGGCTATCGGCGGCGGTCCGAACGGGGACCCGTGTTGGTGTCCGATGGCGAGCGCGTCCTGGCGCCCCTGGAAGAGGCCGGCGACGAGGCCATCATGCTTGCCCGCAGTCTCCCTGGCTGCGCGGTTGCTGTGGGGAAGCGCCGAGAGGTAACCATCGAGCTACTAAGGAACTCCACAGGCGTCCGGATCGTCATTCTAGATGATGGGTTCCAGTATTTCCGGATGGCACGGCGTCTTGACATTGTGCTCCTCGACGCCCTGGCGGGCTCTGGCGGGACTGGCCTGTTCCCCGCCGGCCGTCTCCGGGAGCCCTGGCGGAACCTTGCCCGGGCGCACCAGATCTGGATAACCCATGCGGATCTGGCGCCGGTCGAAACGGTGGAGAAACTGGCCCAGCTCGCATCTCGGCACTGCCCCGGTGGCCTCCTCTGCGTGACACGTCACCAGACGGGAGCCCTGCGACCGCTCATCAATGGAATGAGGGTCTCGGAGCGACTCGAGGGACTGCACGTGCTGGCCTTGTCAGGCCTCGGGAATCCCGTGTCCTTCGAGCGCGGTCTCGAGGAACTCGGAGCCAGGGTGACGCCCCTGCGATTCGCAGACCACCACGCCTATTCGGAACGCGACTGGCATTGCGTTCGGCAGGCCTGTGAAGCAGCGAGTGCCGACCTGATCGTCACAACCGAGAAGGACGCGGTGAAGCTGCCTGATCCGCCGGCAGATTCACCTCCCGTGGCCGTGCTTGGGTGTGAACTTGCATTCATGCAGGGCGAGGACGCAGCCCGTCAGCAGATATCCGAGGTGTGTGAGGAGCTTGATGGAGGAGAGAATCGTCGGGATCCACACTGACCCTCGACTAGCCTACAAGGCCCGCAAGAGCCGCTTGCGACGGTTCGGCGAACGGGTGCTGGTGCGCACCATCGCAGTCACCGTCTACCCGCTGCTGTGGGCTCTGCCGCTTCCGGCGCTGCGTGGGATCGCCAGGGTAATGGCCGTCCTGGGACGTTTGACTTCGCCTGCGCGGACACGTCTGGCAGACGAGAACATCCGCGGGGTCTACGGGGCCTCCATCACTGATGCTGAGGTCCTTCGCATACGCAACGGCGCGGCGCTCAATGCATTCAAGACCATGGCGGAGCTCCTCAAGCTCCGGTGGCTGACGGACGATCAGGTGCGGGCGCTGACAAGGATTGAGGGCCGGGAGCATCTGGATGCCGCACTGGCGCGGGGGAATGGAGTCTGTATCGTAACCGCCCACCTGGGCAACTGGGAGCTTGCGGCCGCAGCGTTTGCCGTTGCAGGCTATCCGATGAACGTGGTCGCGCGCGATGCCGACGACCCGGTCATGCGCGAACTGATCAACGGCTCCCGCCGCAGCAAAGGAATCAATGTCTTTGGCCGTCAGGACGTGCGCCAGCTTGTGAAGATCCTGCGTGGCAATGAAATCGTGGCACTCGTGCCCGACCAGCATGCAAGTGAGGCGGCAGTGCGGATCAAGTTCCTCGGCCGCGTCGCCGACACCCACACCGGTCCGGCCACTTTTGCGCTGCGACTGGGCACTGCCATCGTACCCGTGTTCGCCGTGCGTCAGCCGGATGATACGATTCGGGTCGAGGTCCACCCGGCACTCGAGTTGCCAAACACGGGAGATCGCCAGAGTGACATCCTCGCATCGACACAGATGATCAATGACGCCCTGGGCGAGGGTATCCTCAAGCACCCCGAGCAGTGGCTGTGGTTTCATAATCGCTGGAAGGCGGAGAAACAGATTGCCTCCAGCGGGTCCTGAGAGCGTCCTCATTATCCGCATGAGCGCCCTGGGCGACATCATCTGCGCCCTCCCGGTGCTGCGGGCCATCCGCGACTCCTTCCCCGAGACCCGGATCGGCTGGGTGGTGGACAGCCGCTTCGAGGATCTGCTGGCGCCCGACCCAGACATCCACCGGCTTCACGTCGCCCCGGTCTCGCGCTGGAAGAAGCTGTCGAAGTCCCCCCTCGCCTGGCCACGGCTGATTTCGGAACGCCGGGCGCTGGGCCGCGAACTGCGGCAAATGCAGTATGAGGTCTGTCTGGACTTGCAGGGGATTCTCAAGAGCGGTTTCATCGCCCGCGCAGCCGGCGCGAAGCGCACCCTTCACATGGGCAGCGGAAGGATCGCGAAGCGCACCTGGCTGTTCCCCGGAGAACGTATAGCGCCCATCAGCGCCCATGCCGTTGAGCGCATGCTGCCTCTTGCCGGCGCAATTGGGGCTGATATCTCCCGGCCGCGCTTCGACCTGTTCATCCCACAATCCGACCGGACCCATGCCGAGCACTTGTTCGCTGCCCATTCCTTTGCCACCACGGGCCCGGTTGTTGCTCTCAATCCAGGAGCCGCCGCAGTTCACCGCATGTGGGCAGCGGACAGGTTCGCGACCCTCGCAGGCCGGCTCCACCGGGAACTCGACGCCCGTGTGGTTGTTATCGGAGGGCCGTCGGAAGTGCCCCTCGCACAGGGCATCGCCCGAGACTCCGGCATTGACCCGCTCTGCACCGCGGGGAAGACCACCTTGCTGCAACTGGCGGCCGTACTGGACCGGTGTGATGTGCTGGTCACCGGCGATACCGGGCCGCAGCACATCGCTTACGCTCTGGGCAAGCATGTGGTCTCCCTCTTTGGTCCGGCAAATCCCCTGAGCACCGGGCCGTACGGTCCAGGACACGTGGTGATCCAGCACTCCTTCCCCTGCCAGCCGTGCTACGCGCACCCTTCCTGCAAGGACTTTGCCTGCATGAAAGCCATCGAGGTGGACGAAGTCTTCGACGCGGTTGCGCGTGTGCTTGCGAACGCGCAGCCCTCCTGAAGGCCTCGCACTCCCCTGCGACGAAATCACCCCCGAAGCCAAGCGTTCCAGTGCCGAGGTGAGCTCCATGCGCGTCGCCTGTACCCTCTGCCTCGCAGTCCTGATCCCCTTATCTGCTCTGGCCGGCGTCACCGTGGACCTCCAGCCCGACCGCCTGTGTCTGGCTAATGACCACGTGGTGCGCGAGCTGGCGCTGATCGACGACACCTGGCGCACGGTGAGCATCGCTCGCGCCGATGGCTCCGACCCGCTGGTCACGGATAGCGACGAGTTCTTCATCACCATGATGGACGGCGCGCAACTGGGCATCGGCAACTACGTGGCCCAGGGCCGGCCGCTGGTTGACCTCACGGACTCGCGTGCCGAGGTGCGGGTCCACTACACCCCGCGCTCGCCGGTGGCTGATGACCAGCCGCAGTCAGTCACGGTGATCTATGCTCTCACCGATGAGCCCTACCTGCGCAAGACGCTGGTTCTCGCGATGAGAGCCCGCGGCGCGGTAGACTCCCTGGCGGTCGAGCGCTTCCGCAGTCACTTGCCCACTGTTCGCAAGCCGGGAGGCCGCGGCGAGCCGGTATTCATGGGCGATGACTGGTTCGCGGGCCTGGAGTACCCAGGCGCCGACAACCTGGCGGTCGAGGGCCGGATCACCCTGGTCCACTATCCCGGGCTGCCTCGCGAGCAGGACGCTGGGTCCGGTCTGTGGCGCGTGCAGAGCAAGACCGCGGTCATCGGCACCGGAAGCCCCGACGACCCCATTGAGCTTGCATTCAGCGACTACGTGGACACTATCCGCATTCCGAGCCGGGACTTCATGCAGTACAACAGCTGGTATGACTGGCGCGGGAACGAACTGACCGTGGACAATCTCGTGTCCACCTACGAAGGCTTCCGCGAAAACCTGCTGGAGCCCTACGGCTTGACGATGCACGCCTTCGTGCCGGATGACGGTTGGCAGGACGGGGAGTCTATCTGGATGCCCCGGAAGAATCTCTACCCGGACGGTTTCGCGCCACTACGGGAAGCTCTCGAGGCCCGGGGGACGCGCATGGGCATCTGGATGCCCCTCAACGGCACCAATCTCAACACGGAGTGGGGCGCGGCGCAGGGCTACGAGAAGTCCAATCGCGGGGGCTTCTACTGCCTGGTGGGACCGAAGTACAATGCGGCCATCCGTGAGGCCACGAAACGGATCATCACCCAGGGCAATCTCTCCTACTACAAACATGACTTCAATTCTCTGCGTTGCAGCGCCGACGGCCACGGTCACCTTCCCGACGACCGCCACGGGCATGAGGCGAACCTGGATGCCGAGCTGGATCTGCTTGCCTACGAGCGCGAACTGCAGCCGGGTATCTTCCTGAACGTGACCTCCAACGTCTGGCTGTCGCCCTGGTGGCTCCAGCATGCCGACAGCATCTGGATGTGCGCCAATGACTTCGGCTACAACAAGGATTACCCCCAGCTTTCCCCGCGCGAGTGGGCCATGAGCTACCGCGATGCCCACTTCCACACAGTCTACCGCGAGCAGGGCCATCTGGTGCCGGTGTCGGCGATGATGACCCACGGCATCATCCATGGCCGCCTCTGCAGGCTGGGCGGAAACCAGGAGACACTGAGGGAGTGGTCCGACTACTGTGTGATGTACTACGGCCGCGGGGTGCAACTCAAGGAGCTCTACGTGACCCCGGACCTGCTGGACCAGGACTGGTGGCGAGTGCTGGGGAAAGCCACGCGCTGGGCCACGGACAACCACCGGGTGCTCGAGAAGGTGATCATGGTAGGCGGCGATCCGCGTCTTGGGGAGCCCTATGGGTACGCCCACTGGTTGGATGACACCGGGATCTTGTGCCTGCGCAATCCTGCGCCTTTCGATCAAGAGATCACCGTCCCCTTCGACAAGTCCGTGAAGTACCGCGGCCCCACCGGCAGACCTTTCAAGGCGCGTGCGGTTTACCCGTGGGTAGAGTCGCTACCCGCTGCGTTCACCTCGGGCGCCCCGATCACTCTCACCCTTCCAGCATGCAGCGTGATGGCCTTCGAGCTCACTCCAGGCACTCCGTCAGCCGCCATCCCTGCCCGGCCCGCCACGACGGTTCAGGCATCCGGCAAGGCGACCATGGACGACGGTGGAGCGTCAACCGTGGAGATCAGCTGCGCCGTTCCCCCTGGCGAAATGCCCCGGTGTGATCTGTACCTCATCATTGGCGGGACCTCGCGGGGTGTGGACTTCAGCGCGGTCCGAGTCGATGGTGAAGTGCTCAAGACCCGGCGCAGTGACGGTGAAGACTGGATCCTGCACTGTCTCGACCTGAAGCCCTGCGCGGGGCGCACGGTGAAGATAACCGCGGACATTCCGAGCGGCGGCAGCCAGCCTTTCAGCAGTCCGGATGTCACAGTCTCCGGCTACGTAATCGCCGACCTGCCGGTGGCCGCAGCTCCGGTGCCTGCCGAAAACCTGCCCTTTGCCATTTCCCAGGACTTCCGGCGAGTGAGCGTGCAGGCGGTGCCGGAGACCCGCCTCGAACGGCGCCAGGCGCAGGCTTCGGTGACGGCGGAGCAGCTCAAGTCGATCCGGGCCGCGAAGCTCCGTATCCGCGTTTTCGACTCCAACGGCGAGGAGCAGTACCGCGACAAGTACATCCTGCTCAACGGCGAGCGAATTGGTCTCGTGCCTGCGAATAAAGGCACGCTTTCCGCCTGGCAGGAGACGGTGATCGACCTGTCTCCCGAGCAGCTTGGGCTCGTGGAGATGGAGAACAAGCTGCAACTTACCAACGCCGGCGGGGATTGCTACAAATTCACGGGACTTGCCCTGGCGGCGCAACTCGCTGACGGCACGTGGGTGGAGAGCAGTGCCGACTGGCAGGTCTATAGCAGCGTCCCCAACTGGCTCTACACCCAGGGCAGGCTGTTCGCGGGCGAGAAGTCGCCGGAGATAACGGTGGTGTTCGGGAGACAGTAGCCGCAGTAACAGGACCGCCCCGCAAGGAGGGCCAACCATGTCCGCCACGATCTTTGCCACTGCCCTTGGCGCGCTGCTTGTCTGCACTCTGCCGTCGCTTGCGGCGGGGTTCTTCGTTGCCCCGGACGGAAACGACGCCTGGTCCGGGACCCTCGCCGCGCCCAATGCCGCGCGCAACGACGGTCCCTTCGCCACCCCCCACCGAGCCCAGGCGGCGGTGCGCGATGCGCGGCTCGCCAGTCCAGGGCGGCCCGTGACCGTCACGCTCCGCGCGGGCACCTACTTCCTGCCCGCGCCCCTCGTCATGGGGCCCGAGGATTCCGGGTCGCCCGGCAGCCCTGTGCGCTGGCAGGCCGCCGAAGGCGAGAAAGTTGTCCTGAGTTCGGGCAGACCCATCGCTGACGAGTGGTCCACTGAAGACGGGCGCATCTACTCGACCATCGTGCCGGGCGTGGCCGACGGCGACTGGTACTTCCGACTGCTGCGTGTTGGAGATGACTGGGCCACCCGCGCGCGCTACCCCAATGCGGACCCCGAGAACCCGTACACGGGCGGCTTCCTGTTCGCGAAGCCCAGCAGGCGCGCGAAGGGGCAGTTCGGATCGGCGGTTGCCAACATCCACAACCGGGGGGATTTCATGGAGTGGGAAGTGGAAATCCCCGCCACCGGTGACTACAACGTTTTCCACTACTACGGTGCCCACAACCAGCCTTTCGGGCGCAATGACATGGGCGGGCGCGTGAGCTTCACTGTGGATGGCGGCGAACCGGTTCTCCTGCAGAATCTCCAGGACACCGGCGGCTGGCAGTCGTGGAAGTGGTCCGCGAAGAACGCCACGCTGCATCTCGAGGCGGGCAAGCGGCGAATCCGGTGGACCAACGTCGAGGGCGGCGGCCTGAACTACGACGCCTTCGTGCTGTGTGATGACCCGGACTGGATCCCGGAGGGGACACCCCCGCAGCCGCCCGCTGAAGGTTTCCACATGATCGTGGTCCACGGGGAGACTTTCGTGAAGAGTCAGGGCCGGGAACTCAGTGTGAACCTCCCCGCGAGCCGCCGGGACTTCGGCTTCGACCCCGGCGAACTCAAGGCATGGTCGCGGCCGGACGAAATTGAAATGCACGTCTTCCCCGCCTGGGGCTGGGTGAGCTCCATCGAGCCGGTCGCCGAGATCAACCTGGAGGAAGGTGTGGTGTCGTTCGGAGAGCGCGATGCGGCCCAGGAGATCCGGCCCGGCAACCACTACTTCCTCGAAAACATCCCCGAGGAACTGGACACCCCCGGCGAGTGGTATCTCGACCGGGAGACGGGAACACTCCGCTACTGGCCGCAGAGCGCGGACTTCCGGCAGAAGGAGATCGTGGCGCCTGTTTCCGACCGTATCATCCACATCAAAGGCGCGGCGGGCGAGGGCGACAGCGCGGGGAACATCGAACTGATTGGCCTGACCTTCATGGATACGGCCTACAGCCCGACCATAGAGAGCCCGTACTATCCGCCGGACGCGGCCGTCTGGATTGAGGACGCCACCGGCTGCCTCATCGAGAAGTGCACCTTCACTCGCATCGGTGGAAGCGCCCTGAATCTCAAAGGGGACGCACGGGAGAACCGCTTCCTGGGTAACCTGGTGGAATATGTCGGGCAGAACGGTGTGTTCATGGTGGGTGGCGAAGGCGACAGGCCTTTCCCCCACTCCAACATCGTTGCGGGCTGCACCATGCGGCACATCGGGCTCATCTACAAGCATGTTGCGGGGGTGTACATCGGCCGGCGCGACCCCGCTCTCACCAATGAGCCGGGCAATCTCATCGCCCACAACCTTATCACCGACTGCCCGCGATATGCCATCGGCATCAAGATGAACCAGGGCAACAATGTAGTGGAGTTCAATGAGATTCGCCGCACTAACATGGAGACCAATGACACCGGCGGCATCGAGAGCTGTGTGCGCAATCGGGAGGCCCCCGGCAACATCTACCGCTACAACCTGGTCACCGATACCGTGGGCCTCAAGGCCATGCCCGACGGCACTTTCGCGACGCCGTACTACAGTTGGGGCATCTACATGGACGACCACTCCAGCAGCGCACATATCGTGGGCAACATCTGCGTGCGGAACTACCGCGGAGGGGTGCACATTCACGGCGGGCAGAAGAACATCATTGAGAATAATATCTTCGTGGACTCCACCGAGCAGCAGTGCGAGTTCAACAACATCGGCGCGCAGATGGTGGACAACGTGTTCCGGCGGAACATCGTCTACCGGCTCAAACCGGGCGGGAACATGATTCGCGCCGGCGGCTGGAACGAGAATGTCCTGGCCGAATGTGACCATAACCTCTACTGGAGCGCCGCCGCGGAACCGGCGGTGAACTTCCTGGGAATGAGCCTGGAGGCGTGGCGCGAGAAGGGCTACGACACCAACTCGGTGGTTGCGGACCCGCTCTTCCTGGACCCGGCGAAGGACGACTACCGTCTGCAGCCGGACTCCCCCGCCTTCGCCCTGGGCTTCGAGGAGATTCCGGTGGAAAAGATCGGATTGGCGGGTTACGAGCGGGGGAAGTACTGAGCATCAGCCCTGGAACAGCAACAGCGCGCCCCTGCCTTTGAACCGGGCAGGGGCGCGTCTCCTTGGCTCTTAGCGGCCGGCTATCTGCTCAGTACGCGCGTATAGTGCTCCAGCCGATCCCCGATGCGCTCCCGCAGGTTCTCAAGCACCCGCGGGTCCTCACTGTACTCCGTCCAGGACTTCGTGAGTTGCGGGAACTCCAGCAGTGCGTCCTCATTCACCCGGATGCCCTTTGCGTTCAGGGCAGCAATTGCATCGCGCAGCATCACCAGCATGTCATAGTCTTCGGTGCCATCGCGGTTCAGCTCGAAGCGCACCGAGTTCACCGGGCCGTCGGGGCCGGGGTAGATCAGCGAACCGTCGCCATTGCCGCCTGGGTAGGTGAGCGTGTCCTCCCACGGGTTCACCTGCCAGTAGGTGATCTGCCAGTAGAGGAACCCGGTGATGTCGTGGTCGAACAGCTGCCAGAAGAGCAGGCGGTGATCCATGCCCGGATAGTCGATGGCCCAGTTGTTCAGGTACGGGCGCTGGGCGGAGATGCACACATAGGCCCAGATCTCATCGCCCATCTCCTGGCGCTTTTTCAGGTAGATCGGCTCATAGCAGTCGGAATGGGGCACGTGAATGTCCACGTAGCCCGCGAGATCGGCATAGCGCGGCGCACCGGGTTCGATGGGTCTACTCGCCCCATAGCCGTAGGTGAGCAGCGTCTTGAGCTTCGGCGCAGCGGTGTGAGCAAGCTCAAAAGCCCGTTTCACCTGGGGAAAAGCCTGCCAGCCCGGTTCGTCGATGGTGTAAATGTATGCGAGATGCGTCCAGCCCATCTCGTCAAGGTGGGCCTGGGTCTGTTGGAGCAGGTCCATGCTGCGCTGAATGCGGGCCTCATCTGCCACCGCTTCCACGGTTCCCCAGCCGCTGGGCAATTGGCACCAGAAGACGTTGAAGGCATTCAGGCCCGCGTCGATGTACATGCGCATCTTCTCATCGAATCGCGTCCAGTCCATAACGACGCGGCCCGAGGCATCGGTGCTGATATCGGGCCCGACCAGGCTGGTGGGGCTGGCCCGGTGCTTGATGGCGTTGAGCATGTAGGCGTCGAAGATCCGGTCGCGGGCGGTGTCATCGCCCTGCTCGAAGTCCGGATTGGGCAGCAGGTTTTCGCCCAGAGCGTCGTCCTTGCGCACGAGTCTTGCGCGGTCGAACCAGTAGGTTCCCACGCGCTCGGCCTTGAGGTAGACGCGAATCCCTTCCTTGTTGCCGGAGTTGAAGCTGTAGGTTGCCTGCTGCCACTGGCCGCTGGTTGGGGGCCAGACGATGCTGCCGGCAGGTCCGAAGTATCCCGACGGGCCGTCCGGATCGTTCGCCCCCGTCTTGTACCAGACGCTGAACTCGTAGTCGGTGTCCGGTTCCAGTTCCAGCGGTGGAGTGTAGTAGCAGAATCGGGGCCACTCAACGGCGCCTTTCTCGACCTTGGTCACGTTCACGCGCAGCGAGCGTCTGCCGTCGCGCTTGTCCTCATAGTCGAAGGCGATCTTGTATTCGATATTGCCGAAGTAGTTGGGCACGCCGTTCATGTCGGCGCCAGTCCAGGCGCCGCCGATCCAGCCCGATGGGATGCCCGGCCCGGGAGCGATGTCATAGTAGGGCCAAACCGAACCCATCCCCACTCCGTATGACCCGCGCAAGCGCGACGCCACGGGAAGGGTGAAGTCCCAGACCCGGACGGTGAAAGGCAGGCGCAGTTCATCCGCGTTCTCCGGCTTCACCGTCACGAAGCCCTGGTAAATGCCCGCGGGCTGGTCCCGGGGGGCATGCACGGTGATCCACCACGACTGCACCCGGGTCTTCTCCACATCCACGGGCTCCGCGGGCAGGAGGGGGTCCGGGTACAACCCCGGTTCACCCGGAGAGCGGCCGGACTTCTGCTTCACGTCAACATAGCCCACCACGTTCACGTCAATGGCCGAAGCGGGCAGCGTCGACTTGCGCGGCCCCTTGAGATCAGACACCTCGACCTGCACGTCGCGCAGTGCCCGGTCCAGAGGAACCACCACGAGTTGGGCAGCTTCGGACTCATTGCGTGCCAGTGACAGGCTGACCGACTGCGCCGGGGTGCCGGAGTAAGGTTTGTCAGGCCGCACTTTGGTCATGGTGCTTTCGGTGCAGGCGACGTAACCCCTGCGCCCTGCAGCCTGCACGAGAGACAGCTTGGCCAGGCGGGCCTTGAGTTCCGGCAGAGCGGCCTGCGCCTCGTCGACCGTAGACCCGGCAGACTTCACTGTGGCCTCGTCGCGACGGCGCGCAAGATCTCGGGCAGCATTGGTCAGTCTCCCCTCGAACAGGGCGCATGCGCCCGACAAGGCCCGAGCCTGGGACAGTTCCACCGCGTAACCGTCAGCCTCGCCGCGGATCGCCGCGAGTTCTCTTGACAGATCGCTGATCCGTCCGCGGAGCGTACCCGCAACCAGGGGCGCGATTCTTGGCGCAACCCCGGTAATCTCGCCAAAACTGCCGGGCTCATGGAATCCGGACTTGCAGGGCGCCCAGGAGCTGACTTCGCCGGCCGGTTGCTGCTCGCGGCAGAAGTTAGCGGCCCAGGTGGTGCCCACGGTGTGATCCAGGTCCAGGGCGGCCAGGGGAATGGCAATTTCGGCGCTCCAGGACTGGTCCCCTCTCGCGGCAGCCACGCGTGCGCCGCTGTTCCAGGTGGCATCCTGCCCGATCTCATCCCGCAGGACGCCTGCGGCATTGACCACGAAGTGATAGTACCGCGCACGATCCCTGAAGGGCCCGATGAACACTTCCACGCAGTCGTCCAGGTACACCTGTCCGTCTGCCTCGGTGACCTTTGTCACCAGCGCGTTCATGTCGGGCTCATCACAGACGAATGCCACGTAGAGATTGCGGTCGTTATAGGCAAACATCGCTTTCGTGGCGCGCGTGGCCAGGGCATCGGGTTTGCCCAGAAGCGCGAAACTGGAGGCTTCATTCGCTCCCTCCCAGGCTCGATCGTCCGCCACCTTCCCGTCGATGACCGGGATCCTGTTTGTGAGCTTCAGCGCCTCAAGGGTCGGTGCGGCTATCGCCGCCGATGTTGCTGCGAGTATGGCCGCTAATACCACAAGGGTACGCATACGTACTCCCTCCTTAGGACTGCTCCACCGGCATGTCTCCTCTGCCCCAGTTTCCCGCCGCTCAGGGAATCTCCTGCCAGAAGGCTTCCAGCGTGGCCATCTGCCCGATACCATTCACGTACACGGGCGAGCCGGTCAAAGCCAGTGTCACGGTACCGCCTTCCGGCGTCAGCGTTCTCGCATTGCCCATGATGTCCGTCACGGTCACAGTCCCCGCCGCGGGAAGCGTCACCTCCACAGGCTGCTTCCAGCGTTCCACCCAGGGCTCCGCGGGTTTGCGTGACGCGTCCTTGTAGTCCTCGGGCGGCCACCAGGGCAGATCGGTCTCGTGTTTCTCGCGGTAACTCCAGAGCACGTCAACAGTCTCGCCTTCGCGCTCGAACCGCGCGGCATACAGGTCGTCGGCGCCCAGATCCAGTCGGCCCACATAGCGCGCGCCTTCAAGCTGCTGAGTCATCGTTCCGTACGCCACATATGCGGGCTTGGGCGTGAGGTCCGTGTAGACGATGCCGAAATTGTACTCGATGTCATCCGGGTTCGGGCGCTGAGCGAACCACACCCCATCCTGGAACTGGTACCACTCGTTCACCCGGACGCCGATCCCCAGGGAGCAGATGTAGTTGCGGACCAGATAGTCGGCGCTGGTGCGCAAGTCCACCTGGGAGCGTCCCGGCGGCGTGGGTGCGTATGATTCGCTGATCCACACTTCCTTGCCCCCGGCCTGCCGAGCGGCTTTCACCGCATCCAGCATCTGGGGCCGGAAAACCCACCCGTGCCAGCCTTCCCAATACTCCGGGGCCCTGGGGTGGCAGCCGGGGTGCACGGAGAGCACGTCGATTAGCTCCATACCGCCAGCCTCGACGAACTCTCCAAGCCACTTACGGGTCACACCGCCAAGGCCCATGCACATGATCTTCCCGGCCGGGTGAACGCGACGCATGACCTCATGCACCGTCTTGAGCATGTTCTCCACGTACTGCTCGCCCGACACCCCGGCGTGATTCAGCTCATTGCCGATTTCGATGTAGTCGGATACCCACGCGAACCTGCTCAGCGACGCCTCGAGTCGCGCGCGAAAGGCATCGAGTTCCTCGGGCTTCGGCAGGCTGCTTCCCAGTTGAACATGGGGCAGGATCCCGTGCTGCGTCAGGAGATCAATGTCCTGCCTGACTTGCCGCTCTTCTTCCGCGCTGATGTGCTCCTTGAAGGGAAACCAGCCCTTGCGCACCCAGCGGACGCCGATGCGCTCCATGAGGGGCAGGACGGTCTCGGCGGGGTACTGGTCAGGGTACCGTTCCGGGGCGGCGATGAGGGCCGCCATCCCGAAGGGCGAGTCGGCGGCAGGTCCTGTTGCCTTGCGTTCAGGCAGGATGCCCACGGTGGTACGCACCGGCTCCGTGCCTCCGTCCCAGGACGCCACCGCATCCACGAACCAGACGCCCCGATCCCCGGCGGGCAGCTCGTGGGTGAGTGTGCGGCGCGCGTCCGGCTGCAGGCTCAGTCTCTCTGTCTCGGCCAGCAACTCGCGGCCCCAGTAGTCATGCACCTGCAGGCGGACGGTGCAGTCGCGGGCAGCCTTCGTGACATTGGCGACCTCGCAGGTGACCGGAACGCGCTCTCCCGGCGCGAAGAGGTTCCCGGTGCGCCCGGTCTCAAGCCGGATCGCAACCGGTCGCCCGGCAGCGCGGGCAGCCCAGACGACGGGTTCGAGGACACCCGGCCTAACGGTGAGGAAACACAGGTCCAGCCGGCACTCCGCAGGATCCTCTCCCGATGGAGCCATCCGCACAAGCCCTGCACGCTGGGGGGTGTTACCGTAGATCCAGTCAGGGTCGTACTGGGGGCTAACCATCACAAGGCAGCCGGTCGCATCCCCGTCGGGATCGCCAAAACACACCCGCCTCACCTGGCATTCGGTGTCGGGGTAGAGGGTGTCGCCGGGAACCTCCCATGGGTGCTCCCCGGTGGGCTTGATCCAGCGTGTCACGGGGCGCGTGTCGGCGGAATGGACAGGCTGCGAGTACTCCAGGCGCCAGCCGCTGGTCCACGGGTTCCACTTGCGCGACGGGCCGCTATGCCGAACATGCCCCAGCACCCGGATGCCATCGCCCCGTGGCTCAAGGGTGACCGTCACGGACGCGTTTTCGCTGTCCGGGCCTTCCAGCGTGAAGGTGTAGCCGCCGTCACCATCGGGTAATGCAGCGGCAGTGCGGAACGCGAGACCCGCGTCGTCCCGGGCCTCGTAGCCCAGGACCACGTTCAGGGGAGCTGCTGGTCCCGCGAAGCTCAGCGCGAGGCCATCGGGCCCACAGGTTACCTGAGCCCCCTGGGAGGCAATGGCGGCGGACAGCGCAAGACAGGTGAGGGCGATGCGGATCACGGCGGGGTACCTCCCGGAACCCGAGTAGCAGGAACTGGTGAAGAGGGATTTGGCGAAACCCTATGCCGAGCCGGCTCGTGCAAGGAGAACCGTGGCCGTCGCCTGGCTGGCGATGCGCTCGGCCTGATTGCCGAAGATAGCCTGAGCCAGACCATGCCGTGCCGGCGTCACAAGTATCGCCAGATCAGCGGCGTTGATCTCATCGAGAAGCCGCGCGTCGGGGTTTGCACACCGGATCGTTTCGAACTGCCCGATCTCATCGAGCCCGTAGTGGAGGCAGCATTGCTCCCAGATGGGCTCGCCCTCGTTGGGCGGCGCACCCGGTGGGGCAATGTGCACGAAGCGGATGGCGGCCCCGGTCTGCTCGGACAGGGCCCGGCAGACCAAGGCGCTGACGCGCATCCCCGGGTCGCTGGAGATCGGGGCAAGGATGCGCTCCGTCCGGTCCGCCCTGAACTTGCAGACCACGAGGTCGCAGGCCACGGAACGGGCGACCTGATGCATGATCCGGTCGAAAGCCTTCTCGTCCTTTGAGACTTGCGGGGTGTCATCGGAGTAGCCCACCATCAGCAACCCGGCGCCTTCGACCTGGACGGCGGACGTGAGACCGTCAGGCACCGAACGGGCCACTTCCACGAAGGGGTCCACGGCCACCCCGGTCCCCCGCGCGCATTCCACAGCACCACGCAGCAGTTCGTTGGCCTCCACGATTGAGGGCGAGTCGTCGGGCAGGTCGAGCACGTCGTGCCCGGGCACGGTCACGATGCGCGTCGCGGTGATGTCGCAGCCCGCAGTGAGTGCGACCCAGGTGGCAAGCTGCATGAGGCGCGGCATTGTTGCGGGGTTAGCAACACCCACGAGGAGAGACCCTTCGAAGTAGCCCTGCTCCATGTCCTTCACCCTCCAATCGCTGCTGCTTGCGGTGTGCGGCCGATGAGTCGGGCCGCCAGAAATGCATTGACGGCTCCGATCACGCACAGTTGCGCCGCCCGTGGTTCTCCCCGCATCCACAGTTGCGACGTCGAAGAAGGACGGACTGTGAGCTTCGGATGCGGAGCGCGAGGGGTGTGGTGCCGTCGGCTCGTCCAAGTCTCACCCCGCGCAGTTGCGCCGCCCGTCTCCCGTGAGAACCATGTTGTCCCGGTGAATCACTTCCGCGTGGCCGACGTGGCCCAGGACATCCACAATCTCGCGGGTGTGATGCCCCTGAATCAGCGCCACATCGGCTGATGAATAGTTCACGATCCCTCGCGCGATCTCCCTGCCGTCCGGGCCTTTCACCCGCACGAGGTCGCCCGCCTCGAAGCTGCCCTCCACTCCGGTAATGCCCACGGGGAGCAGGCTGCTCCCGTCGGGCCGGCTCAATGCGCGGCAGGCTCCCTGATCGATGAGCACCGAGCCGCTGGGCCGTGCGGCGGTGGCCAGCCAGAGTTTGCGGGAAGACAGGGATTCGCGGCTCAGGAACAGGGTGCCTTCCGGCTCGCCTTCCAGCACTGCGAGCACCACATTGCGCTTGCGCCCGTCGGCCATGACCACCGGGATTCCGCAATCTGCCGCGAGGCGCGCAGCCTCGCACTTCTTGAGCATCCCCCCACGGCTCTCCGGTCCGCCGGCGCCTTCGGCGAAACGCTCAACATCGTCGTCCGGGAGCACGCAGGCGATGAGTTTCGCGTCCCCGTGAGTCCGGGGGTTAGCCGTGTAGAGGCCCTCTTCATCGGAGAGGAAGAGCAGCAGATCCGCGCGCGCCTTGGCCGCGATCATCGCCGCCAGCAGATCGTTCTCGACGAAAGTGACGCCCTCCACGGACACCGAGTCGTTCTCGTTGATGACGGGCACCACGCCACGGCGCAGAAGGGTCTCCAGGGTATTGCTCAGGTGGACATATCGGTGCCGGTCGCGCATGTCATCCTGGGTCATGAGTATCTGCGCGGTGAGAAGACCGTGGGCCCCGAAAGCCTCCATGTAGTTGCGCATGAGCTCGGGCTGCCCCACCGCAGCGGCCGCCTGGCGCAGGCTGATGTCTTCACTGGTCTTCTTCACACCCAGGGCCCGGCGGCCAAGATGCACGGCCCCGGAAGTGACCAGCAAGACCTGCACATCACGCTCATGCAAGCGTGCCACCTGGCGAGCAAGGCGGTCCAGGAACTCCAGGTCGAGCCCCGGTCCGGTGCCGGTGACCACGCGGGTGCCAATCTTGATGACGATGCGCCGAGCATCTCTCACTTGCCGGCGGGTCTGGCTGCTGTCCATTGATCTCGTGCTCCGGCATTGGACGCAGGCGAGACGCCTGCGCCATGCGACAGTTTGCGATTCTCCCGGCAGGGACGCAGGCGGGACGCCTGCACCACAGGCGCCCTTGCTTGCTTCGGTTACCTCGTTTCCCTGACCCGTACGGTCTGCATGGCTTTGTCCGCGGAGTCTCGGCACTGGCCAGTTCCGCGGACCACATACTTGTAAATGGTCAGTTCGCGCACGCCGACGGGCCCTCGGGCGTGGATCTTGTCGGTGGAGATGCCGATTTCGGCGCCCAGCCCGAACTGCCCGCCGTCGGTGAACCGGGTCGAGGCATTGTGGTAAACCGCCGAAGAATCCACTTCGGCCAGGAAGCGGTCGGCATTAGCCTGGTTGTCGGTGATGATGCACTCGGTCAGGCCGCTGGTATGCTTTTCGATCTCCTCAATGGCCTCTTCCATGCTGTCCACGAGCTTGACGGAGAGGATCAGCTCCAGATACTCCGTGTCGAAATCTTCCTCGGTGGCAGGGAGGATGCCATCCATGAGCGCGCAGGTCCGAGGGCAGCCTCGCAGCTCAACACCGGCGGCTTTCAGGTCTTCCAGGATGGCCTTCGCGGCAGTCTCATTGGCGCTGTGGATGTAGAGATTCTCCACCGCGTTGCACACGCCCGGCCGCTGCACCTTGGAGTTGTGCACCACATTGACCGCGAGGTCGATATCGCAGGTCTCGTCCACGTAGATCTGGGTCATCCCCCGGTCATGTTTGAGCACGGGCACCGTCGCGTTCTCGGTGACCGCCTGGATCAGCCCGTGACCGCCCCGGGGGATGATGAGGCTCAGGTACTGGTCGCAGCGGCTCATCGCGCGCACCGCTTCGCGATCGGTGACCTTGACGATCTCCACACAGCTTTCGGGCAAGCCCACGGCAGCGCAAGCGTCGCGCAGGACTTCGGCCAGCGCCACGTTGGAGTTGATGGCTTCCGACCCGCCGCGCAGGAGCACAGTGTTGCCCGCCTTGATGCACAGGCATGTGGAGTCCACGGTCACATTCGGCCGCGACTCATAGATGATCCCGACTACCCCCATGGGCACAGCGACTTTCTGGATAAGCATGCCGTTGGGCCGCTCCCACTGGTCGAGGATCTCGCCCACGGGGTCCTCGAGACCCGCGATCTCCTCGCACGCCATGGCCATGTCTTCGATGCGCTCATCGGTGAGCTTCAGGCGGTCCAGCATGGCCGAAGACAGGCCGCGCTTCTCACCGTTCTCCATGTCAATGGCGTTGGCCCGGATGATCGCGGCATGCTTGGCCCGCAGGAGTTCAGCCATCTTGTACAGTGCCTGATTCTTCAGTTCGGGCGACGCCGTGCGCAGGACACGACCGGCTTCCTTCGCGCGCCGGGCACTGTCGTAAATGGTGTCATGGATGCTCATCAGGTGCGTCTCCCCTCTTCGGTTCTCAATGCGAACAGCGCTCTGCGGACGAAAGGCACGCAGGCGAGAGCGACTCCGGCTCCCCAGGCGGCGAGTGTCTCCGTCCTGCTCACACCCCACAGGGACAGAACGAAGACGGTGAACGTGCCGCCGATAATGCTGAATATGGCCACTTCGTAGCCCCGGCGCACCCCCACATCCAAACGACTTCCGAGCCAGGCGGCCAAAAGGCAGCAGGCCAGTCCCCCGAGCATGGGGAATAGCACGAGTCGAGGGTCCTCGAATCGTATCGCCTGATCAGTCAGAGCAACGGCCGCGCCGATCTGCCCGCCCGCAATGAGCCCGCAGACGCCGTAGCCGAAGGGCGTCAGGTGGCCGGCCCGGCCTTCTACGGGCTCGTCGAACGGGTGGCCGCAATGCGGGCAGGTCAAACCGCGCCGCGAGTGGGGGACGGGCACGCCGCAAGACGGGCAGAGATCGTCATTCAGCCTGTTGCCCGACATGGTACATGAGGCCTTTCTGACGCGCAAGGGCTGGTGGGATTGTTCGCCCAGTTGCCCGCGCAATCCTGCACACGAGCCGGGGAGCCCCGGCAGGGACGATGTCATGCGAGTGGCGCTCATCGCCAATCCCCGGTCGGGGCGCAGGCGGGGTCTGAAAGCCGCGGAAATCGCTCTGCGCATCTTGCGGCAGGGAGGCTGGGCGCCGGAGCTGCGCCTCAGCGAAGCTCCCGGAGATGCCGCAAGACAGGCCCATCTTGCTGCGGAGGCGGGCTGCGAGGCGGTCTTCGTCTGCGGCGGCGACGGCTCCCTGTCCGAGGCAGCAAACGGCCTCGCAGGCACGAATATCCCTCTGGGCGTCATCCCTGCGGGTACCGGGAACGACTTTGCGCGCACAGCCGGCATCAGTATTGACCCCAGGCGGGCCGCACGGCAGGTGCTGGCGGGCACGCCGCGGCCAATTGATCTGCTGGACGTGAACCACGGCGCCCTATGGTCCATCAATGTGATGGGCATTGGCCTGGACGCCCGGGTCGCGGCGCGCACCAACCGGCGAGTGCGCTGGGTCAGTGGCATGCCCGCGTATCTCATGGCGCTGGCGGCGGAACTTGTGGACTACCGGCTTACCCCGGTGCGCATCCGAGTGGACGGTCAGGAGTGGGAGGGCGAAGTGCTCCTGCTCGCCGTGGCCAACGCCATCAGCTACGGGGCCGGAATCCCGATTTCGCCGCGCTCCCGTATCGATGACGGGCGGCTGGAAGTGGTTGCGGTAGGGCATGTTCCCAGAATAACGGTGGTTCCGAACCTGCTGCGCGTCATGGGCGGGAAACACCTGTCCCACCCCTCCGTCAAGCACTGGAGCGGGATTGAGGTGAGCGTCGAGACGCCCGAACCCACGCCGCTGCTGTCCGACGGCGACCTGAAAGGCGAGACGCCCTTCAGCGCCCGGGTTGCTCACGGCGTCCTGCGGTTCTGGTTGCCGGAAGGCTTCCAGGCATCATGCACCCAAGCGCCGGACAGGCAATCATCCGAGGAGGAGCTGTAATCATGAACGTCATCGTGATCGTCTGCGATAGCCTGCGCAGGGACCACCTGGGCTGCTATGGAAATGACTGGATCCGCACTCCGAACATCGACCGATTCGCCACGGAATCTCTCGTCTTCGACCAGGCCTTCAGCGAAGGGCTGCCCACATTGCCGGCCCGGACCGCCATGTGGACCGGTCGCTACACCCTCCCTTTCCGAGGCTGGCGAACCTTCGACCATGACGACATTCTTCTCGCCGAATGGCTCTGGGACAAGGGTTTCACCACGAGCCTCATCACCGACGTGTACCACATGCACAAGCCGGGGATGAATTGTGGGCGGGGATTCGACAGCGTGGAGTTCATCCGCGGGCAGGAGTATGATCCCTGGATTGTTGACCCGTCCATTGACATCTCCGCGGGCATGGAGCGGCATTTCAAGCCGTCGGAACTCACCGAGCGCACGGCGTGGTTCCGCGAACAGTTCATGCAATACCTGCGGAACATCTCGGTGCGGAAGGGGGAGGAGGACTACTTCATCCCACGGGTTTTCAATGCCGCCATCCGGTGGCTGGAACGCATGCAGGGCCGAGACAACCTGCTCCTGTGGATCGACAGCTTCGACCCCCACGAGCCGTGGGACCCGCCCGAGGAGTACTACGCTCGCTATGCCGATCCGGCCTACGAGGGGCAGCGCATCATCGATCCGGTGCCCTCGCCGGTGGACGGGTACCTGACGCCGGCGGAACTCGCGGATATCAAGGCGCTCTATGCGGGCGAGGTGGACTTCCTGGACAAGTGGGTCGGCATCTTCCTGGATGCGGCCCAGGCGCTTGGGTACTTCGACAACTCTCTCATTCTTTTCACGACCGACCACGGCGAACCTTTCGGCGAGCACGGAATCATCCGGAAGGGTCGCCCATGGAACTACGAGGAACTGGTGCACATCCCCTTCATCCTGCGCATGCCTGACGGAACCGGTTCCGGCACGCGCAGCCAAGCGCTGGTGCAGTCGTGCGACATCGCGCCGACGATTTACGATTTCCTGGGCGTCCCACACCCGCCCGGCGAGACTGCGCCGTCGATCCTCCCGCTGGTGCAGGGCGAGACTGATTGTGTGCGCCGGTATGTGGTCACGGGACACCACGGGCAGTCCTGGACCATCCGCGACCGGGACTGGAGCTTTCACCTGGACATCGCGGACACGGGCAAGCAGGCCATGCAGTGCAGCCCCGATGCGGTGCCGAGGCAGATCGTGGCGCCTTTCGGGTCAGAGTTGTACAACGTTCATCGCGACCCGGGGGAACAGAACGACCTCCTGCCGGACGACACCGATGTAGCCGACGAACTGGAGCTTGAACTGCGTCGGTTCATGGCCGGGCTGAAGTGGGAGCAGAGAACCCACAAGTTGTTCTGATCGGCCACTGAGTGGGGGCGCAAAGTTGCCGGCCAGAGCGTAGACGGGCTGAGGAGAACCTCCTATTGTTCGACCGCAATTGGCGCAGGTTCTCAATCATGCTACAATCATGCCAGAGGCTGCTCGCAGGCAGCCTTTTCCCTCTCACGGCCACCGACAAGACCCGGTTGGCAGCCAGCCCGACCTGACGGAGGACTCAGATGTCCGGATCGCCCCAGCGTAGAGCCGCGCAGACCCAAGGATCACCTGCCGATGTCCGTGAGCCCGCCTACGATGGGGTGGCAGTGGTACTGGCTCGCATCGTGCCCTTCCGGCTGCATGGCACCGCCCGCCCCGTGGAACAACTCCGGCAGGCCATTCGAAACGCATTTGGAGTCAAGGACCGGGACATCCTGCGCTACGCCTGCATGGGCCGGCAGGATATGCTCTACCTGGTTCGTACCCGGCGCCTTGAGCATGTTGGACGCATCTGGCGCCCCCGCGGGGTGCGCAAGCTGGATATCCAGTATGGCTACATGCCCGCCGAACGCGCCCGGGAGTTGTTTGAGAACGCCCCCAGTCATCCGCCTTTGGTCCTGATGATGTATGGCAAGCTGGATGACCGGTACCTCGCGGGCCTGACAGACCCTCGACAGTTGTGGGACCTGCCCCTGATGCGGTTCAGCGAGAACTGGTTCGCCATCCGCACCCTGGGTTGGAATGACGTCCTGCTGGTGCGCTTCAGCGACCGTTTATCGGACCTGCAGTCGCTGGCGCGAGAGACCTGGGAGACTGTGCCGCCCGACTCGAATGACCCTCACGCCCGGCTCTTTGTGCGCACCTATAGCGTGGTGGGGTTCAGGCACGGCAGGGGAGCCGGCACTGCGGCACTGCGCAAGGTGGCGGCGGATGACATGATCCGGGCACCCCGCATCGAGACCCGCATTCGGCCCGGCTGGACCGACGCCATCTGCGAGAGCGTGTACAGGATACTACCTGCCACAGGCGCGCTCCCGGAGTTCCTCAACGAACTGGGTCATGAGGACGGGACCATCTGTTTCAAGAGCGACTCCGACCCTGGCATTCCGAAAGTGAACGCCAGGCAGTTCCTGCAGACATACTACAACGAATTCCTGCCCGCCGTGTCGGGGTACGTCCACTCAACGCAGTTGTGCATCGGCGAGTTCGAGCGCGAGATCGGCACCTGCGCCTGGGACCCTGAACGGCCGACTCGCGGCCACACGGATTTCCGGTATCTCAGCCTGGATGCTGTATCGGACCGTCTTGTGGAGGGGCTCTCCAGCAGCATCACCGCCTCCAGCGTAGACTCACTGCACGCCTTTTATGAAGCCTGCGACTGGAGCATGGAGAACGAGGCCCTGCGCACTACTTTCGGCGACTTGTACTGGCACCTTCGCTGGCTTCTGGCAGAGCGCTGGGCGGTGCAGGGCGACCAACCAGGACGCACGCCCGCGGAAGCCGCGAGTGCGCTGGGCGACTTCGCCGAGAGTCTTGGGCCGGAGCTCAGGCTCCTGGGAGACAGCTTCTCGCAGCGCCTGAACGGGGCCTACTACGGGATAATGGGCTACCAGGCCGAGCACATGTTCTCCCACACCATGAGCCTGCACAAGATCGTGGTGGGCTTATGGGCCCTGCACACAGTGGCGCTCAAGCGCCTGAGCTCCTATGCACGCGATTCCCGGGAGTTCACCCCGCGCGGCTGCTGGATCGTCAGTCACGGCGAACGCCCCATGGTCGGCGGCGAACCCAGCGGCCCCACTCAGCCGCCCCAGTCCGCCGCATGCAAGGTGGCCCAGATCCCGTCTCAGGGCGTGGTTGCCCTCGAGACCATCGCCACCGAAACCGCCCATGAGATCGGCCACATGCTGATTCACGAGTACATCGGCATGGACCTGATTTCCACGGCGGCCGTGGGGCCGGACGTTGTGTTCTCGCGCGGGAACTTCCTGGCGTTTTACCAGGCCGCCTTCGAGGAGTTCGGGCGTTTGAACCAGGAGGCGCAGCGGCTGACGGTCACCGAGATCGCCCGGCGATGCATCGCCAGTGGGGACAAAGAAGGTGCAGAGGACGCCCTGCAGGAGGCCTACGACGGGGCGGTGGAGAGCTTCCGGGACGAGTATCGGCAGGCGCTGGACTGGCACCATGCCGCGGCGCTGGTGTCCGAGGTAGCAGCGGATACAGTGGCGATCTCCCAGTTCGTGGGAGAGCGATTCGACCTCTATGCTTCCCGCATCCTGCATCACGTGCCCTTCCTGAACGCAGCCATGGCCGTACCCGCCCTGCAGCGCGCATACCTGCAATTCTGCCTGTTCGGAATGCCCGACGAACTCGGCCTACTGCTGCCCTATGACCGCCTCGTAGACCCCATTGAGGGCGTCACCACCGCGAGGAGCTGGGCGCGCAGTATGCATGAATCTCAACCGCGCCACTACCTGTCCGATCAGGGACGCTGGGACCAGTTCGCCCAGCGCCTCGACGAGATCGCCGCATCCGAGACCGGCCTCCGAACGCCCGATCCTGAATTGTTGAAGGCCGCGCAGCAACGGTTCATTGACCTGGGGCCCGCAGCAATCGTGATCGCGGCGCTCCTGGAAGAAACCATGCTCCAGGCGTGGGCTGTGGCACGCTCGGTGGATGCTGAAAACTCAGGGGATGATGGCCTGTATACCCAGGCGCGAGACGCCTTCCGCGGTCTCGTGCGGGCTGCGGGAATGCCGGAAGAGGAGCGCTTCGATACGCGCGTCGACAACTACGAACGTCTGTGGCACGTGGCCGCGAAACTGCTGACGAGTATCTATGAACCGGACAGAGCGGGGACGGTGGAGTTCGAGGAGACGCAGGGCTCGCCTTGGAGCCCGGTATTTGAGAGGGTCGCCCGGGCGAGACGAATTTGACGTCGATCCCGCGAGACAGGCTATGCAAAACAAAACGCCCCCGCGCATGCCGGGGGTGTTTTCTTACGCGGCGCGCCTGTCAAGTACTGCGGCGTCGCTCAGTGATGACGGGCCGCGCGGGGACCGCAAAGGACGTGAACCCCGCCATGGGCGCAATGAACTGCGCCTTCTCGGGATTGCGGTTCGCGCCCGAGTTGCCCTGTTCCAGGATCTTCCTGACGCCTTCTTCGGCTCGGCGAAGCAGTTCTGCGCGACTGGGCACGAACATTCCTCCTCAGCCGGTCCACTTATCATGTGGGATATTACACCAATCGGCTTTCCGGAGTCAACCGCGCCGGCTTTGATGGTGTAGCCGCTGGTTGTCGACAGGGACGGAAAAGGCTACCCTCTGTGGTGTCAAACACAATAACCGGCTCATGGCATAACGCCGTGGGCCAAGGAGGGTAGCCGGATGAGTATTCCTCAGACCGATCACGAAGACCTTCGGCAAGATTTGCAGCGGCGAGTGTGGGACCGAGTCGTTCGGGACGCTTGACAAACCCTTCTGCGTGTTGTATGTTGACCGTCCACAACGCGGGCACATTGGCGGCGCGTGTGCCGCTTGTGTTCCGCGGCTTTCTTTTCGACCGCGGCACTCCGGCCGAGCCGTTAGCTCAGTTGGTAGAGCATCGGACTTTTAATCCGAGGGTCGCTGGTTCGATCCCAGCACGGCTCACCAGACACGCTCTTTGAACAACTGGCCCCTTCGTCTAACGGCTAGGACACCGCTCTTTCAAGGCGGCGGCAGGGGTTCGATTCCCCTAGGGGCTACCAAAATATGTTGGCGATGGGCCGGGGCGGGTAGCTCAGTTGGTTAGAGCGCATGCCTTACACGCATGATGTCGCAGGTTCGAGTCCTGCTCCGCCCACCACATTCCAGTCACTCGCGGCGGTTTCGGTGGCGAGATAGCTCAGCTGGTAGAGCAACGGACTGAAAATCCGTGTGTCCCCAGTTCGACTCTGGGTCTCGCCACCAAGATAACTGAAAACGAGCGGCTCTGCCTGAAGGGGCCGCAAGCGAGCCAGCGTAGCTCAATTGGCAGAGCAGCGGAATCGTAATCCGCAGGTTATCAGTTCGAGTCTGATCGCTGGCTCCACTTATTGCCGGCGACCTTCGCATTGGCATTGCGGACCGGGGGCGCGATGGACCATACACCGGGAGGGCAAGGACTTGAGCGTCTTGAGGGCAGTGATACCAGCTGCCGGGCTTGGGACGCGGCTTTATCCGGCGACCAAGTCCCAGCCCAAAGAGATGCTCCCCTTGGGCACCAAACCCACCATTCATCTCGTTGCTGAAGAGCTGGTTGGGGCCGGACTGCGGGACCTTCTCATCGTCATCGGCCGCCACAAACGAGCCATCGCGGACCACTTCGACCAGGCCGATGGTATCCCACCCCACGACAACTGCGACCGCTGCAGCGAACTGTTCGACAACCCGCTCATCCACTTCTTTTACACTCGCCAATCCGTGCCGAAAGGGCTTGGCGATGCAGTCATGCAGGCCCGGTCTTTCGTCGGGCACCAGCATTTCGTGGTTGCGCTCGGAGACTGCGTCATCGTGGGGCCCGAGCGTTCGTCGCTCATGAACCGTCTGCTGCAGACACACGAACAGCACAGTGCGGCCGCGACCGTCGCCACCCAGCGTGTCTCGCCTGAGGCCACCTCGCGGTATGGTATCGTGGACCCCGAGAGCTCGGATGACAGCATGGCGCTGAAGCTGCGGGATATCGTGGAGAAGCCTGGGCCGGACAAAGCTCCGAGCAATCTTGCTGTCTGCGCGCGGTATGTATTCTCGCCGGTCGTTTTCGATTACATCGAGCAGACGGCCCCCGGATATGGGGGCGAAGTTCAGTTGACCGACGCTATCCGGGCTATGATCCGCGACGGCCTTCCGGTCTATGCTGTGCCTCTCGTGGCCGGCGAGGACAGACTGGACGTGGGCAACTTCGAGTCCTATGCGAAAGCATTCATCCGCCTGATGCTGTCCCACGAAGAGCTCGGACCGGGGCTGAGGAAGTACACATCTGAACTGATCGACCGCATCGACGGCTAGGCGTTCCCGGCCCGGTCGGGCCCGTCTCACGGTTCCTCGCGGCGGAAGAAGGAACCCGACCATCCACGGCGAAATGGTTCTCGTAACGAGCCGTGACGGGTCACAGAGGGGGCGAGCCTGTGGGAAGGAATGAGCCGATGCGGGACATCGCTTCCATCGTGGGACTGAAGGTGATTGCCGCCCGGGAAGGCCGTGACCTCGGCCCGGTCACCCAGGTGATAGTGGACCTCGCCTCGGGCCAGTTCGAGGGAGTCATCGTCGGCAAGGGGCCCCTCGAGAAGGGCATTGAGGCCAAGGACATCACGGTCATTGGCGTCGATGCGGTGATGGTTGAGACGCACAAGGTGGCCAAGCACCTGTCCGAGTTGCCGCGTTTGCTGGAGAAGCGCCGCGACCCGCGCGAGGGCAGCCGGGAAGTGCTCACCGACGCCGGCACGCGCGTGGGTACGCTGGGCACGATCTACATCGACCCGGAGGAGCGGCGCGTCACCAGGTATGAAGTCTCCGGTGGCGCCTGGCGCGACATCACAGAAGGTGTATTGAGCCTGCCTCCGGTTGAGGGCACCGTGGACGGCAAAGATTCCGTGATCATCCCCGCCTCGGTCCTCGAGCATCATGTTGGCGTGGAGGGCGGGCTCAAGGCACAACTCGCCCGGCTGGCCGAAGTAGCGCGGAACCAGGCCCGGCATGCCGGAGAGCGCATCGAGGAAACGGTCAGCGGCGGAGATAGGCGTCCACCCGAGGCCGTTCAGGAGCCGGATACGCAGCCGCAGATGCCGGAAGAGACGGACCCGCGGGGCGAAGATTGACCTCCGGCCGCAAAGGGTTTCACTCGTCTCGGCCCTTGCCGAAGCTGGCAGGGACAAAACGCGAAGGATCGGCACGCCGTGGTCAGCGGGGTTGTTGCAGACACCGGAGCCGGCGTAGCCATGTACACGATGTGCAATAACCTTCTTGCTGACCTGCAAAGAGTGCCGGACCTCCAGGTCGAGACGGGTGTGCCCATGTCTCTGCACACCTCTTTCGGTATCGGCGGCCCGGCTGATATCCTCGTCACTCCCATCACTGCCGAAGCGCTGGCCCAGACCCTCAAAATCTGCCACGATGCCGGCGAGAAGCCGCTAATTCTGGGCAAAGGCACCAACATGCTGGTGCTCGATGGTGGCATCCGGGGTGTAGTTGTCAAGCTCGCGGGTGGCATGCAGTCGGTCACTGTTGAGGACGACACGGTGACGGCGGAAAGTGGTGCGCGTCTGGCCTGCATCTGCAGGACCTGTGCCGACAACGGCCTGACGGGCCTGGAATGGGCGGCGGGAATACCAGGCACTCTTGGCGGCGCGCTGAATATGAACGCGGGTGCCAACGGCGGAGAGATCGGCCAACTCACCGAGTGGGTAACCGTCGCCACATACTGCGGCGAACTCAAGACGCTTACTCGGGACGAGCTTTCCTTCGGCTACCGCACCAGCATCTTCCAGACCATGGACGCCGTGATCGCCCGGGCCTGCCTGAAGCTCGAGCATTCCTGCGCCGCGGACGTGCGCAAGAAGATGCACGACGTGGTACAGCTTCGGTGCCAGAAGCAGCCCGTCGCCATGCCCAGCGCCGGCTGCATTTTCAAGCGCCCCCTCAATGACTACGCGGGCCGCCTTCTCGAAGAGGCCGGCGCCAAAGGCATGCAGGTTGGCGGTGCGGTAGTCTCACCGAAGCATGCTAACTTCATCGTCAATGCCGGCGGCGCAACGGCCCAGGATGTGCTGGAACTCATCGAACTGGTGCAGGGCCGGGTGCGCGAATTGTTCGGAGTGGAGCTGCACACGGAGGTCTGCGTGGTTGGCGAGCCGCTCCCCCGTCCGAAAAGCGGCTGCGTCACAACCCTCACCCACGCCACGAAATAGCGCAGGCGGCGCATTGAAGCGCGCCGCCCGCGTCTGCTGCAATTCTTCGTCGCGGACCAGCTACACCTTGCCCTCCCGCAGCATCTTTTCTCGCACGCCCCTGGCCCGCTTCAAGTAGGCATTCCACGGTTCCAGCTCGAACTCCGCGATGATGTCGTCCACGGTGACATCATCCATCGTGCTGGCCAGGGTGAAGTGCGCCTCGGGGTAATCCACTTCGATCTCCACTCCCGGTCCATACTTCTTCAGAATGTCCGGGAGCTTGTTCTGGTTGCCGTCGAGGTGGAAGAGGCAGCGGTCCATGTTGATGACTGCGGAGGCGATGGGCGGCAGGAACCCGGACCGCACCGGGTTGATCTCCATACCTGTCTCCACAAGCACCCGGCCGGACATGTCCACGATGTAGCTGCGTGCGGGCACGCTGGAAACCATGTACATGCCGAAGTCCCGCGCCCAGTGCTCCAGGCGCACGCCGCCGATAAACATGGATGAGAAGATGCACAGTCGCGTGCCATGGTTCGCCAGGGTCTGCCCCACCTCGAAAAACTTGAGGTCGAAGCAGATTGCCGCGCCGGTCTTGCCGAAGTCCAGGTCGAAGGCCGGGGCATCCTCTCCGGGCACGATCCCCTTCTCCATTTCACCAATGGTGGGCTGGTACTTGTGGTACTTGCCGACAATCTGCCCGTCGCGCCCGATGAAGGCCGACGTATTGCGCATCACATCGCCCTGCTGCTCGGGGATGGAGCAGACCACATACATGCCATGCTTGCGGGCGATGTCTGCGCACAGGTTTGAGGTCGGCCCCGGAATCGGCTGGGCCTGCTGATCCCAATCGCACCCGCCGTGAACGTTGCAGAACTCCGTGAGCGCCACGAGATCGGGCTTCGCGCGGGCTGCTTCCTCAAGCAGTTCCGACAGCTTCTCGTGCACGTCGTCCAGGTTTTTCAGCCCCGCAGATCCCGCGGACCAGGCGATGGTGGACACTCGAATGTTGCGTGCCATTGGCTGCTCTCCGTTTCGTGGCGACGCGGACGTGGGAGCTTCCGCGTCGGGATCAGGCGGTCAATCCAGCCTGTTCGCGGCAGTCATATTCCGGCTCGAAGCCGATGACTTCCCGGGCGCGATCGATCGAGATCAGCGCACAGTGCGGGTCATCCCACATCGGGTTATCCTTACGTGCGGCGTGCGGCAGGTAGCGTTCCAGAAGTTCCAGCGTGGGCAGGGCTTGGAAAGTGCGCGGGGCGCTGATGTTCAGCGTCGCATGGGTAATTCCCGGCGTGTTGATGGACTTCTCCACAGCCTGCGCGACGTCGCGGGCGTCTACGTAACCCCAGAGCTGGCCCACGAACTGCCCAGGATCCCGCGACAGCCCGGCCAGATTCTGGTACAGGGCTTCGTTCCAGACCCAGCAATAGCGAAGGCAGACAGTCTCGAGGGCATGGGAGCGGGTATAGCGGCGGCAGATTTCCTCCCCGAGCAGCTTGCTCAGCCCATAGCAGTCCAGGGGTTCGGTTGGATGACGTTCATCCACCGGCAGGTAGGATGGCAGGATCTCACCGCGACCAAAGACGAAACCGTAGGCGGAATCGCTGCTCGCGAACACCAGGCGCTTCGGCGAACCAAGCGCGGCGGCCTCAACCACGCGCTGGGTGCCCATCACATTGGTCATCATCACGGCGTCGGACGGGTCATATGCCGGATGAGGAATGGCCGCGAGATGCACGACGGCGTCGACGCCTATCATGGCCTCCGCGAGGTGGGCCGAGTTGAGGATGTCGCCGCGAATGAAGCGCCCGTGCCCGTGCTCGGGCAGTCGCGCGTCGAAGCTTACGACCTCATGCGACCGGGCGAGCCGCTCGCAGACGACCGATCCAACGTAGCCGGCGCCACCCGTGACCAGGACCCTCATTCAGAGCACCATCCTTCAGCGCTGACACTGAGACGAGGCCGCGGTTCGACGTTGAGAAGGTCGAGACCTTCCCGGTGCGCCGGAAACGAAAACGCCGCCTGGAATGGCGGCGGGGAAAACACGCGAGGCTCTCACTCGTGGGCTACGCGCTGCTCTGAGCCTTGAGCTTGATCGCATGCTGGATAGCGCATTTGAGTTCGTTGGTGGTCACGCGGCCACCCAGGAACTCCTCCTGCAGGAGCTTGTTGAGCTGGCCGAAGACCTCGCGGCTTGACTTGCCCTGTCCCATCCAGTCGTCAACCTGGCTGTCAAGCTGAGCCTGGCGCTTCGCGGGAATCTGTTCGACGTGGGTGTGGATGAACTCCAGTATCTCCCGGGGGTCCTTGGTCTCTTTGTAGTCCCCGAGTCCGTCATCCAGATAGGCGAAAGTACCATCGTGGTGGTTGTAGGTGACGTTCAACTGGGTTGTTGAACCACCCGGGGTCTCATAGATGACCGCGATATTCGTGATCTCTTCGTTCTCTTTCTTCCAATGGGAATACTCATGGCGAAGATTCCCGTACCCAACCCGACGCTCCGGCGGTGTCTGGTACGTGGCAATGATGCGGTCAAGCTCCCTTCGGAGCCAATCGAAGCCCTGAGCGGTGCTATCCGTCAACGTCCGATCCTCCGCAAAATACAATAGACTGCGGCACTCCAACTTTACCACAAGGGGGCGTCAGTGGCAAGTCCCGGACGCCCCGGACCAGTCTGAATGAACGCTCGCAGGCCGTCCCGGTGACTTCCGGATTCCCAGAAACGGGGCAGAAATGTGTTGATTCTGCCCAAGTCTCGCGGCGCGACTTCTCGGCGAACGACAGTCCGCGCATGCGGGCCTTGTTGTCTGCGGGCGTCGCGTCACGGGTTGATGCGGATCAGTCCCACCTCAACCTTGGTGGTTTGCCCATGGATGACGGGGGCCTTCCCGCTCCAGGTCTGGTAACCTTCGAGTTCCAGCGTCACCTGCCGCTTGCCCACCGGCACTCCAGTGAGTGTGCGCGGCGTGACGCCCTGGTCCCGTCCGTCCAGGATGATCCTGGCGCCGGCGGGAACGCTGACGCAGATGAGCTGTCCTTCGGCACGAGTCAGAGCTTCCTGAACCACCGCGGTCTGCTGATCCTCGACCTGGACGGCTCGCTTCACCGGCAGGAAGCCGTCCAGTTCGATGCTGACCGTGTGCTGCCCGATGGGCAGACCTGTGACCGCCACGGGGCTCTTCCCGCGTTCCTCGCCATCCAGTGTGACCTTGGCCCCCGGCGGTGTGGTCTCGACGCGCACATTCCCGGCCAACGGCCGCAGGCGGAAACTGAAGACCTGCAACTCGTCTGTGGACTCCACGGTCAGCGGCTCAGTGAGCACCGCATGACCCGGGAGCGTCAGGCGCAGTTCGCGGAGCCCCGTGGCCACAGACGGAAGGTCCAGCGGCGTCGAGCCCACCTGCACCCCATCCAGAGCAACCCGGGCGCCCTCGGGCACCGAGACGATGCGCACGGAGCGCAGGTCTTTCTCCAGGGCGACTTCGACTTCCGTTGAACGCTGGCGACGGATTGTCACGGAGCGGGTGACCGGCTTGTGTCCTGGCAGGTTCAGCGTCAGTTGGTGGTCGCCCGAAGCAACATCCTTCACAGATAGCGGCGTCTCACCTATCTCGCGCCCATCCAGCCTCACCTTCGCGCCCACCGGATCCGTCCTGACAACCAGTTCGCCGAAGGGTGGGATTTCCTTGAGCGCCACTGCCATCGCCAGCGCTTCATCCTGCGCGGCAGTGATTTCGTAGGCCCCCGCAATGTGATCCCGAAGGGAGATTTCTGCCACCGTGCTCTCTCCAGCCGCGAGCGCGACAGCCACCGGTGTGATCCCCGCCACGCGCCCGTTCACGGTCACCAGAGCCTGCCCGGGCTGGGAGTTGACAACCAGCGCAGGGAGCGGGAGTCCAGGCCGCTTCATACCGGGCATCGGCGCAAGGCCCACCAGTTGGCCCACCGCGATACGGCCGTCGGGGTCGATGGAGGTGGCCTCGATGGCGTGACCGTCGGCTTCGGCAGCGGTGCGCACTCGGCCTGTCAGGCGCCCGGTGCGCAGGTCCTGACGGGCTAAGGCCGCACCAAGTCCCGAAGGATCTTCGCCGGGCACGCGAAACTGCACCGGGTCGTAGACGCCGTACTCCGAGGCGGTGGCAAGGACCCGGCCTCCCACGGGGAAGAGCTGAATGACGACCCCCTCGGGGGAGTCGATGATGGACAAGACGCGCCCCATCGCGGGCAAGAGTGAGATGGCGTGGGCCGCTAGTTCAGCCGGTGCGTCCACAGCCGGGCCGAGCGGCACCGCGACCCCGGGGTGGAGCTGCCCTGCCAGCGTGAGCGTCTCGGCCACGACAACCTGTCCCAGCGGGACAGGCACCGCTACAGCATCGTCGGTTACCCCTGACAGGTCTGCAATAACGCGCCCGAAAACGATGGCATCTACGCCGAAGCGGTCGCCAATTCTGCGGGCGGCTTCGGGACGCGACGCCAGGATGTCCACGCGGGCATCAGCGACCGCCCGCAATATCTCCTGGCCGCTGACAACCTCCACCTGGGGGTGAGCGCTGATCGCCCTGCGCACGGCGTCGCTGAGTTGCGTGGCCCGGGCCGGATCGCCACCGATTGCCTGGAAATCAGCCACGGCGACCCGGAGTTTCGGGCTATCCAGGCCGGGACGTGGGGCTTCCTGAGCAAAGACAGGGGCACCGGCAATGCCGAGGCAGAAGGCGATTGCGGCCAACAATGTCAACGTGTCACTGCGCAAGCGGATTCACCACCGTATCGGTTTGAGCGGGCAGCCTGGGCCGGCCCCGCGGAACTCGCTCAGTATTGCCCCGGCACGCCGGGCACGTCAAGCATCCCGCCGTCGGTGTCATCGGCCCCTGACGGGGGCGCGTCGAGGAACGGGCTGCCCTGGTCCGCGCTGTACGCGGGTAGGCTTACATCCCCGGTGCCCAGCCCTTGCCCGCTGAGCACCGACCCGGCTTTCACTGTGCTCCGTACCCAGTCGCCGGTGCCCCGGACCGGTTCCGTGTCCTGGACGAACAGCGAATAGCTGCCGGGGGGTGGACCGTTGAACACGTAGTTGCCCGTTGCGTTGGCTCGGGTCTCATACAGCCGGCGTTTCCCGTCGGGGCTTGCGAGCACCACTGGTACGTCAGGCACAGGCTCGTCCTTCTGCCCGGTCATCATCCCCAGGGTGACCAGGTTCACAGGCCGGGTGATGGTTCCGGAAACCACGCCGGTCTTGAGGAATGCACCTGCCAGGATGGCCAGAAGCAGCCCAAAGTAGGCCAGCGCCGGCGCAAGCGGCCGCTGCTCGAACTGCCGGGCGATGAGCGCGCCGACGATCGCAAGAACCAGGCTTCCCGATGCCAGTGCGGCGGGGTAAGTGCCCCCGTCGGGCAGAAGCCCCCGATGGGCGTAGATCAGCGACCCAACGCCACCGACCCCAAGAGCAATCGCGCCCGATGCCCACACGCTCGAGGGATCTGTGCGCGTCGCCGCTGTGAACCCCATGACCACCGCGAGCAGCCCGTGCACAGTCAGAATCAGGGCGACGTAGCGCGATGCCAGATACTCCGGCAAGATGTGGGGCCCGGCAAGTCCGCGAAGCACCCCGGCCAGAAGCACAACCGTCAGCAGGCCCAGTGCAGCCGAAGGCAGAATGCTCGCGCCTTCGCCTTTCGATTCGGGCGCTCTCGGGGCTTTGTCCATGCGCATGATCGCTCCAGGGCAGCAGTGCCGCCCGGCCTGTATCAGGGCGCGTGCAGGTAGTCGGAGTAGAGCGTGCGCCAGAAAACGACGGCGGTCACGATGAAGATCGCGAAGGGCGCCACTGTCTCGGCCATCCAACTCATGAGCGGTGTGCCCAGGAGGTTATGGATGGCAAGGAAGTACGCGTAGGCGGCTGAACCGATAGACACGGTGAAGGCCATCCAGATGACCAGCAGAAGCGGAGAGGGTGCGACCCACTGTCCGCCGGCTTTACGGATGGCGCCCACGGAGTGAACGTCGTGAAGGAACTCGTGGAATGTGCGGCCCGGCTCAGCGGGATAGAACTGTCGCCTGCGATAGACATAGAACGCAAATAGCCCGAACGTGATGAGCATCGCGCCCATCTTGAGCGCGATCATCCACGGCCAGCCTTCGAGACCCATTCCTCTCAACGCAAGGTACCCTGGGCCGATCTCGTCCCGCAGGTCGGGTGTCCTCCACCAGGTGCTGAACAGGTCGAGGGCGTGTGCGAAGACGATCAGGAATGCCCCGACGCGTAGCTCCAACGATAAGGTGTACGGACGTTCGCTTGCAGGCGGGACCTGAAGCCCCTGCGTTTCATGCTCGCTGCTGATTTAGATCACCGTCGCATGCAGAGTCCAGCGGCCCTGGACGCGCCGGCAGAGGGTACCGCCGCGCCCGGCCGACTCAAGCTCCCGATCTGCGGCTCAGAGAGCCGCTCCCGGTCCTTAGGCGTAGGCCCAGGTGTTGGGCCTGTCGCTGGTGTCGATGAGAACGGTCTTCAGGCGGGTGAACTCCTTGAGTCCCTCGATTCCCGCTTCGAAGCCGAGGCCGCTGGTCTTGTAGCCGCCGTAAGGCATCCAGGCGCCGAATAGATTGGTGCAGTTGATCCACACGATCCCCGCTTCCATCCGCGCCGCGATCTTGTGGGCCCGGGACAGATTCGTGGTGAACAGGGCTGCCGCGAGACCGTACTCGGTGGCGTTGGCGATCTCAACTGCCTCGTCATCGTCCTTGAAGGTCAGGACCGACAGGACCGGGCCGAAAATCTCTTCCTGCGCGATCCTCATGTCGCAGCAGACATCATCGAAGATCGTGGGCATGACGTAGAACCCGCGTGAAAGCGCCGGATCCTTGGGTCTTTCGCCGCCGGTGAGCAGCCGGGCGTTCTCCGCCTTGCCCAGCTCAATGTAGTGCAGGACCGTCTCATACTGCTGCTTCGAGGAGATCGGGCCGACTTTGGTAGCTGGGTCGAAGGGATCGCCTACCTTGATGCCCTCGGCAATCTTGACCAGGCGCCCGACGAACTCGTCCTTGATGCTCTCGTGGACCAGGAGCCTGCTGGCGGACGTGCAGATCTGGCCGCAGTTCAGGAAGATGGTGCGCGCCGCGGCCGCAACAGCCATGTCCATATCCGCATCTGGGAAGACCACATTCGCAGTCTTGCCGCCCAGTTCGAGGGTGACCTTGGCGATGTTGTTCGCGGAGGCCTCGATGATCTTGCGACCGACTTCGGTGCTCCCGGTGAAGGTGACCTTGCCCACCTTCGGGCTTCCTGCCAGGCGAGAACCCATCGCGCCGCCCTCACCGGTGATCACCTGCACAACGCCCGGCGGGAAGCCGACCTCCTGGGCCAGTCGCCCCACCTCGAGAGCAGTGGACGGCGACGAGGAGGCGGGCTTGAAGATGATGCAGTTGCCCGCCGCAAGAGCCGGCGCGCCTTTGATGGAAAGGATCAGGATCGGGAAGTTCCAGGGAGTGATGGAAGCCACAACCCCAAAGGGTTCGCGCACCGTGTAGCCGAAAGTCTCGTGGGGCGTGACCAGGACTTCGCCCTCTATCTTGTCCGCGAGGCCCGCGAAATAACGGAAAGTGTCGGCGGTTGCCGGGATCTCACCCATACTCTGGGTCAGGGGCTTTCCCATATCCAGCGATTCCATGCGGGCCAGTTCCGGCGTCATCTCTTCGATGGCATCCGCCAGCTTGAAGATCAGCCGCGCACGCTCCGAAGGGTGAACCTTGCTCCAGGTCTCATAGTAGGCCTCATAGGCCTTGTCTACGGCGAGGTCCACGTCTTCGGGCCCGGCTTTGGGTACCTGGGAGATGACTTCTCCATTGTGCGGGTTGATATTGTCCGACCACTCACCCGACTTCGCCTCCACCCACTCGCCACCGATGAGCATCTTCTTGCGTTCCATCTGCGCCGTCTCCTCCAGACGTGTGATCAAACCCGGATTTATGATCCAGCAGGCTTGCTAGAGTGTGAGGGTGACTTTCGTTACCCCTCGCGGGGCATCGGGGTCGATGCCCTTGTGCAGCGACAGGTGCAGGGACAGCAACTGGCCTACCAGCACTTCGACCATCGGCGCCAGTTCCTCGGGCATGTCCGGAATATGGATGCCGATGGTGGCGTCGTCGAGAAGCTGAGGGTTGTTGGAGACCACGAAGGTCTCCGCCTCCCGGTCATGCAAGGTCGTGAGCAGTTCCGCCATGGACTGCAGTGCCTTGCCGTTGGGGGCGAAAACGAAGCACGGGAAACCGGGAGCGATCCCGGCAACCGGCCCGTGCAGAAAGTCGGCGCCGCTGTAGGGACTTGGGACCACCTGCGCGCACTGAGCCAGTTTTAGCGCGGTCTCCAGGGCGGAGGCGAGACTGAGCCCTCGCCCCATCACCGAGCAGTTGTTCATGTAGCGGTACCGCTCGGCATGCTGCCGAACCAGGCCCTCATGCGCCAGCACGGCCTGCATCCACTTGTGGACATCGTAGATCTGCCGAGCGCGGTTGAGATCGCCTGCCCAGAGTGTCGCCAACTGGTGTAGAACCGCAAGCGCGGTTGTGTACGTCTTTGTGGCAGGAACACTGGTCTCCTCCCGGGCGTAGGTCACCAGGAGATGGTCGGCGACATCGCGGATGGGCGAGTTCATGGTATTGGTAAGGCCGCAGGTCAGAGCTCCGCGCTTGCGCGCCATGTCCAG
Organism: Armatimonadota bacterium; assembly: GCA_013314775.1. Taxonomy (NCBI): domain Bacteria; kingdom Bacillati; phylum Armatimonadota; species Armatimonadota bacterium. Next base: position 222,753 of record JABUFB010000009.1, read on the forward strand.
GAACTCCAGGACGCTCACAGACTCGCCTGATTGGGAGATCCCCAGGACGAAGGTGTTCTTGAACTCGAAGGGCACATCGTACACCGTCAGCAGTGACGGGGGCATCATCGTCGTGATCTTGTGAGTGATGATGCTGAAGGCATAGCGGCCGTACATAGCCGCGTTATCCGACGTCCCTCGGGCCACCAGCAGGACGTTGCCGATGTCGCTCTTGCGCAGTTGGTCGGCCAGGGCGCGGACCCTGTCCGTGCCCGCCGCCAGGGTGGCGGTAATGGCATCGGGCTGCTGGATGATCTCGGTGCGCATGCGCTCGCCTGCGCCGCTTTTCGCTCGCATCGTGGTGGCTCCTGTTGGGTGCATGGGGCCCTGCCGACACTCCAGCAGGCCATGGTTGCGCCCCTGTTATCATGGACCATGCCCAGACCAAAGGCAAGACTATGGCGTACAATTCCCCACAGCAGGCGAATTTACCTTCCAGCGGGGCCGGGACCCTGAACGATGGACTCAAGGTGTGGCCCTGATGCCCGCTTTTCGTGTATCCTCCAGGGCACGGAGGATCCGCCAATGATACGCGACGTCCACAGCCCCCTTTCCGATAACGACCTGGTCTTCTGCGACTTTGACGGCACAATCAGCGTGACCGACACCGGCATCGCCATCATCGACGCCCTCAACCTGGACGAAGCCTGGGAAGTGGAGCATGAATGGCGTGCCGGGCGCATTGATTCCATGGAGTGCCTCCGCCGGCAGTTCGCCATGGTGCACCTGTCACCGCAGGACCTGTACGCGCTGCTGGATACCTTCCCGTTGCACGATGACTTTCAGGACTTCTATTGTTTCGTACGCAGCCGCGGAGCCCATCTCGTGGTGGTGAGCGACGGCCTGGATTTCTACGTGGACTACCTGCTCGGCCGCATCGGTTTCACCACCTGTGAAGGGGAACGAGTGCTGGAGCGACAATATGACTGTATTCCGCGATTCGCCAATCACGCCACCGTAGACGAGAGCGGCGTTCGCATCGAGTTTCCGCACATGAGCCCGATCTGCTCGCAGTGCGGCAACTGCAAGCTCACCCACCTGTTCCGCCTGCGCCGCGAGTTTGCCCGGGTCATCTACCTCGGCGACGGTTTTTCGGACATGTGCCCGGCGCGCTATGCCGACGTGCTTTTCGCGAAAGACCATCTCGCCGAAGCCGCGCAGCGAGACGGCTTGCGTTACCACCCGTTCGAGAGTTTCGCGGACGTGATCAAGGTGCTCTCCTGAGTATCCGGCGCGCCGCGGATTGAGGCAATGGACCGCAATGGCCACCGACAGACCCACAACGAGTCGCTTTGCCGGCCGCGCCCCGTGGGTGATCCTGGGCGTGGCTTTCCTCGTGCGCCTGATCGTCGTCGTCGCGGCCCTGCGCGACCCGAGCATTCCCCCTTCCACCGACAACTACGTGGGCATGGCCGAACTGTGGCTGGAGGAAGGGTACTACAGCAAGGTTGAATGGCCGCCGGTCTACCCCTTCCTTGCGAAGCTGCTCCTGCTCAGCGTGGGCAAGGGCCCGATCTTCCACATCCTGCTGGCGCTGCATCTGCTCTGCGGCACGGCGTCGGTCTGGTTCGTCTGGCGGATTGCCAGTCTGCTGGGCCTGGAGCCCCGCGCCTGCGTCCTCGGCGCCGCAATAGCCGCCCTGGAGCCCAGCGCGGTCATCCACACCGGGCTTGTGCTCACCGAAACCCTGTACGTCTTCGTTCTCACCGGCTCGCTGTTCGCGCTCCTGCGGTCATTCGATGCCGAACGCGCCGCCAGCATCCGCCGGGGTCTTCTCGGCGGAGTCGGCATGGCCCTGGGCAGTCTCCTGCGCTTCGTCGGGCTGCCGGTTGCAGTGGCCATGGGTGTCTGGACCGCGCTCACGGGCCCTGTCTCCCACCGAAGGCGACGTCTGATCAGTTGCGCCCTCCTCCTGGTTCCTGTGGCGCTTGCGAACATCGCCTGGGCGACGCGAAACTACGTGGACCTGGGGCATTTCGAAATCCACTCCTCCGGCGGGCACAATCTCGCAGTCATGTGGGTAGGCCCGGCGCGGGTCATGCACGAGCGCCTGCCCGTGGACTCCCGCAACTGCCTCTACGTCTGGACGCCCGAGGAGCTCGGTGAACACTGGGACACGCCCGACAAGTTCGCCCAGAGCCGGGCCATGGCGCGGGCTGCTGTGAAATGGGCTCTGGCGCACCCGCTGGAGATCGTCGCCGGCCTGGTGCGCTCCGCGGCGTTGCTCTGGTTCGGGCCGGGGAGAGCACCGTGGGAGAAGATCACCGGGCTGGACCCGCTCCCTTTGTGGCTCAACGGCATGCTCTACCTGTTTCATTTCGTCTTCGCGATCCTCACGGCAATCGGCCTGTGGTGCTGGTGGAATGGGCGGCGTGAGGCCCGGGCAGGCCTGGCGCTGGTCTTCCTGATGATCGCCGTGCACCAGCTTTCTCTGGGTTGCAGCGGCTATAACCGCTACCTGGTGCCCATTGTGCCCTTCGCCTCGATGCTCGCGGCGGTGGCCCTGATCGACGTCTCGCGGTATCTGCGGAACTCCCTCGCACACATGAAACAATCGGGCTGGCTGGAACCCGAAGTGCGTCCCCGCAAGGAACGGGTCTCGCGCGCGGACGCGCAGACGGAAGACGCAGACTTTGGGCTGCGAAACTTACTGACGGACCTGGGGAAACCCGAGGATACCGAGGAGCCGGACGAAGAGGGGGCCACTGCGGATGATGCGACGCGCAAGGAGTGAGATGATGAAGACACGCACAGCCCTGAGACTGCTCTTGGTCGGATTGCTCACCACGCTCGCAGCGGGAGCCTCCTGCCAGACGCCCGAGCCCCTCGTTCTGAGCGCCTGCGACAGCGCGGACGACTGGACCGGCGGCAAGCTGGTCGCCGCCCCGGTGAAGCAAGGCTCCGGTGCGATCCTCTGGGACCACGGCCAGAGCGACCGACTCGCCTTGAAAACTGTACCGGACGACTGGAAGCCCTACAACACTCTCTCCTTTTGGATGTATTCGCCGAAAGCCACCGGCTCGCGCTTCATGCTCATCATTCCATCGGAGAACCCGATAACCGATGGAATGGATTACTACTCAGCAGCCATCATTGTGGATTTCACTGGGTGGCGCGAATACAGTTTTTCGTTGCTCGATGACCTGGCTGAAAACCGCACACCGGTGGGCTGGCACCGAGTCGGCGGGCTGAACTTCACCGCGTCCGGGTGGGAGAACACCCCCAACCCCGAGACGCAGGTGATTATCGACGACGTGAAACTGAGCTGGGAGGCGGCACGCTTGGGACCGCGCATGACCGACGAAGAGCTTTTCGCCGCGATGAACCTGGACTACCCCGGCCTGGAAGAGACCAAGCGCCTCGTGGGAGCGGGCGACCTTGAGGCCGCGAAGGCGGCTTTCGTGGCACATCTCAGGACCCGGGAGCGCCCGCGCTTCTACGTGAACCCGAGGGACTTCCCCACTGCTGACAAGCGACCCGCGAAGCCCGACACTCGCGCCGCGGATGAGGCGCTCCAGCAGCGTTACACGATAATGGGCGTCCCGCTCCAGTTCGAGGATGAGATCGACTGGCGGGCCAACCCCACCGATCCCTTCAGCCCCGAATGGACCTGGCAGTTGGGGCGCTTCCACTGGTGGTCATCGCTGGGCCGGGCCTACTGGGACACCGGAGACGAGAAGTACGTGCGGCAGTTCGTGAAAGAGTTGCGCAGCTGGGTCCACGCCAACCTGATGCCCGGAAAAGTCAACAATTCCGTGGGCTCGCGCTGGCGCACCATCGAATGCGGAATTCGTCTCGCAAGCAGCTGGCCCAACGCGTTCTTCCGCTTCCTGCCAGCCGAGAGCTTCACCGTGGATGACGTGATCCTCATGGTAAAGAGCTTCGCCGAGCAGGCCGATTACCTCCACCGTTACCCCACCGGAGGGAACTGGCTCACTATGGAAGCAAACGGGATGGGCCACGTGGGCGTTCTCTTCCCGGAGTTCAAGCGAGCCGAGACCTGGCGCACCGACGCTGTGGCCCGGCTATACCGGGAACTGGACACACAGGTCTACCCCGACGGCCCCCAGAAAGAACTGACCACCGGTTACCACTACGTGGCGCTGGGCAACTTCCTGGGCCTCGTGCGCATCTGCATGTTGAATGATGTCCCGGTGCCGGAAGACTACATCGCGAAACTGGAGCGCATGTGGGAGATGGGCATGTGGGCCATGACTCCGGACCGTACCCTGCCCCACGTGAATGACGCATGGTACGTGAATGTGCCCGGTGAACTGAAGCGGGCGCTGGAGTACTTCCCCGACCGCGACGACTTCCGCTGGATCGCCACCGACGGTAAGGAAGGAGTGCCGCCGGGCCACACCTCTCACTGGTTCCCCTGGTCAGGCTGGGCCGTCATGCGCAGTGGCTGGGACCGCGATGACAACTACCTGTTCTTCGATGTGGGGCCCTTCGGAATGGGGCACCAGCACGAGGACAAGCTGGCCTTCGTGGTCCACGCTTACGGCTCCGACCTGCTGGTGGATGTGGGCAGCTACGCTTACGATCGATCCGCGATGCGCTCGTACGTGCTCAGCCCCCAGGCACATAACACCGTCCTCGTGGACGGCCGAGGGCAGCACCGCCGGGCACGCCGCGAGACCTTCATCAACTCCGAGCCCCAGGATAACCCCTGGTACAGCACCGAAACACTGGACTTCATGAGCGGCGAGTATGCCGACGGATTCGGCACATCCAATGACGAGACTGTCACCCACAGACGGGCAATCCTGTTCGTGAAGCCCGACTACTGGCTGGTGCTGGATACTTTGGTGCCCGGCGATGCCGAGACCCACCGCTATGAGGCGTTCTTCCACTTCGGGCCGGAGAACGCCGAGGCGGCCGGCGCTCGAGCCTGGACGCTGAGTGACAAGGCGAACCTGGAAATCCTTGCCGCCGGGGCCCCGGTAAGCGCCGAGATCGTCAAGGGCCAGGAGACGCCGTACTACCTGGGCTGGATCGGCAAGCATGGTCTCGACGGCCGGCGACCCATGCCCGTTGCGCGCTTCACCTGGGAAGCGGCGGGCGAGAGCCGGGTGCTGTACGCCGTCTACCCAACGCCGCCCGGCGAGGAATCGCCGGTGGAGGGCTTCCAGCAGGTTCCCACCGATGCCGGCCTGTCCGCGGAACTGCGTTTCAGCGACGGTCGCCGGGACCTGGTCACCATCGAGGGCGACAAGTGGCGCGTGGAGCGGTACTCACCCGCGGGCGAGATCGTCTCGGTGCTGACCGTAGAGCCGTGAGACTGCTGTCCTGATTGGCTTTCGTCACCGTCGGCATTGGGGCGGCATGGCGACGGCAGGCCGTCACTCCGGGACTCGGGTCCCCCGGTGCCGTCGTCGGTCGTGCTCATCTGCCGCAACATTCCGCACCGGAAGGTGAACCATGTTTGCTGCCGCTGTCATCGGCTGTGGCCGCATCGGGAGCACCATCGACGATGAAATCGACCGCTGGTCCTCCGTCATGCTCCCGTATTCTCACGCCGCCCGCTACGCACAGGCCCCACAAACGCAACTCGTCGCCGGTTGCGATGCCGACCCCGAACGCGCCGAGCGGTTCCGGCAGCGCTGGGGCACAGAGCGCGCGTTCACCGACATCCACGAGATGATGGAGGCCTGCAGGCCCGACATCGTCAGCCTCGCGACCCAGACCGCGACCCGCGTGGAAGCGGGCCTCGCGGCGGTGGAGCACAACCCCAAGGCGCTGTTCATCGACAAGCCCGTGGCCGAGACTCTGCGCGACGCCGATCGCCTCCTGGACGCATGCCGAGCGAAGGGCATCGTGGTGGCGGTCAACTGCTCCCGCGTCTGGGACCCGCGGGCAATCCGCGCGAAAGAGATCATCGACGAGGGGATCATCGGCGACCTGCGCTGCATTCGGGGGTTCTGCGGGGGCGGCCTGAGCCACATGGGCAGCCATCTACTTACCTTCATGCAGTTCTACGCGGGCCGGGCGAGCTGGGTGGTGGGCCAGACCGCGATGCCGCCCGAAGACCGCCCCGACGCGGATGTGAGCGGCCTGGGACTGATTCAGTACGAGAACGGAATCCACGGCTATTTCAACATGCTGGACCCGGGGCCGGTGGGTGTGGAACTTGACCTCGTGGCCACCGGCGGCCGCATCCGCTCCATCAATGGTGAGGCCGACTGGGAGCTGTACCTGCCAGGATCGGTGCCAACACGACACAAAACCCTGGCAAAGCAGCAGTTCCCCATGCCCCACCAGATGACAAGCTGGGGCATCCGCACGGTGGAGGATATCTGCGATTGCATCGAGACCGGTCGCAAGCCCCTTTGTGCCGGTGACGACGGGCGGCACGCGCTGGAGATAGGCCTGGCCATCCGGCACTCTCAGCGCAACGGCAATTGCCGCGTCGACCTGCCCTTCACCGATCTCGATGCCGCGCTGCTGTCGGCGTGATACGCACGAAGACCCATGGCTGAACTGACCGATCCCAGACCCATTGCGATTCCATTACCCCGGAGCCCGCGAGGCGACCGGCTTTGGGTGGCTGCCGCCGCGATTCTGGTCGGTCTGGTCTGCGGCCTGCCCCACTTCATCCGCCCGGCGATGCTGTCGAGAGAGGGCCGGCCCTACCTGCCGCTGGTTGCGGAAAGCGCGGACGCGGTGACTTACGACGAGACCACGCTGTACGCGCCACGCATCCGCGAGGTCATGGAGGGCCGCCTGTTCAGCGCCGACCCCCACGCCCCGGAGCGCCCGGGGGACATCCCGTTTCTCGGCAATGCGTGGCTGGACAGCCTCATCCTCGGCGGCCTGGGACTGGTGCTTGGGCGCAGCGTCCCGGCGGTCTTCGTCTTCTGCGACTTCGTCCTGCCGCCGCTCATCTTCCTGCTGCTGTTCGCGATCTGCCGCCGCCTGGGCGCGGAACTGTGGGTAGCGATCTGTGCGGCCTTCGCGGTGCTCTTCATCGACCGCGCGGAGCTTCTCGGCGGCCCGGAGCCCCTGAAATTCACCCGCCTGACCACCCCCGAGTTCGCGTGGGTCCTCACCGCCGGGGCGATTCTGGCGCTCATTCTCACGTGGGAACAGCCCCGCCCGCGCCGAGCAATCGCAGCGGGTCTGCTCGCGGGCGCCTGCTTCTACAGCGACCCGTACTCCGCGTCCTTCGTGCTTACAGGGGCGATTCTGCTGGCTTGCGGCGCATTTGCGTCTGCTGATCAGCGGCGTTCCGTCGCGATGCTCGGCGTTGCCTTGGCGCTCGGGATCGCCCTGGCTGCGCCGGTTCTCCGGCAGGTTGTCTCGCCCGAAGGTCTCACGGGTAAGCAGGACCTGCTGGCTCGAAACTGGCCGGCGGACATCATCGCGCCCTGGTCCAAGTACCCGCTGGACGCCCTGGTGCTCGTGACTCTTCTCTTCCTGTACCCCCGGCGCCGCCGGGGCTTCTCCCCGGTGCTCTTCTTCGCGCTCGCGCCGTGGATTCTGGCGCCCACCACGGAGCCATTCCTATTATCGGAAGTCAGTTCGCTGTGGATCACCCGCTGCTTCCAGCCCTGGGCCAGGCTGAGCCTCATGCTGCTCCTGGGAGCGTGGATGACGTGGCTCCTGCTGGGACGCGCGAGCGGCCCCGATGCGGTCCGTGTCCAGCGAAGGACCCGGGGCGCCTTTATCGCCCTCTCCCTGCTCGTCGTGGCCATGGGCGCGGCACAGCAGGCCCGCTTTTCAGTCCAGACCGCGGAGAAGGCCACTGTTCATCCTGGAGACCTGCAAGCCATCCAGCAACTGGCGATCCGCGCGGAGTCCGGCGACGTGGTCATGTGCCTGGACCCTGATCTCGCCGCGTTGATTCCGGTCTACACATCCTGCGATCTGTTCCTGCCATACTCTCTCGTGTCTCCGCTGCCCACCACCGAACTCGTTGACCGCGCGGCGCTCACCGCTTCGGCCTACGGTGTGCCCGAAGAGCGCCTTCGGGATTTGCTGTCCGGCTCACCACCGCGCCAGCCCCGTCTTCGCGGCTGGCTGTTCGGGCGAACATATGCAGATGGTCCGCCGCAGGAAACCCTGGATGCCCTCGTGGCGAAGTCAGCCGCCTACGGACCCAGCGCGCTTCCTGCAGTGGAGAAAGACACCCGCATCGATCTCGTGATCTGGAGCGAGTTCGAGCGGGGGAATGGCGACCCGAATCTGGAGAACCAGTTCGCCGACCGCCTGTTCATCGAGGGCGTGACCTTCCGCGTCTACCGCGCCCGTCGGTTGCCTGAAGAGAAGCTGAAGCCCTGGCCCGTGAATCTGCCCGATTTCGAGGTGCCCGCCAATGGTCAAGACGATGGCCCACGCAACCCTCAAGTCCGGCGAGGAGATGGAGATTCTCCACGTAATCGCCCCTGAGCCCGACTGGACCGAGCGCATTCTCTCCTTCCTGCAGCACAAGGGCCCAGTCTGGCTGGATCCCATGCGCGTGGCGCTGGATTCCGGCCTGGATGACCTGTTCATGAGCGACTATCTGGGGGTGCTGGGGTCCGGCGAGGTGGTGGGGAACATCTCCACCTTTGAGTGCGGCGGCGTGGGTATACTCGGCCACGTGTTCACCCCCGAGGAGCATCGGCGCAAGGGTATCTGCACCCACATCATCAACGTACTGCGCGACGACTTCATCGCCCGCGGTGGCCGTGCCATGTACCTGGGCACGGGCTACGATACCCACCCGTACCACATCTATGAGACTGTCGGCTTCGTCGGGCGGGGCGATTCCGGGAAGATGACCTGGCGCGTGGAGCCGGATTTCGACGCGAAATGGTTCGCGCCCGGCCCGGTGGAGATTCGCGAGACCCGTTGGGGTGACTGGCCGCTGCTCGAAGCCCTCTACGCCGTGGAAGGCCAGTGGCAACTGAAGAATTTCCACTTCCAACAGTTCGGCCACACCGGATTTGAGAGCCAGTACCTGCGCCTGCGCCTGGATATGCTCGAGGGCAAAGTGCTGAACACCCGGGTCATGCAGACCGCTCAGGGAGCCGTGGTCGGCCACGCCATGCTGGCCGTGCAGCCCCTGTGGAAGGGCAAGGCGCTGGTGCTGGACTTCATGGTCCACGCCAACTTCCAAGACCGGGCAGCCGAACTGACGGCAGCCATCGAGATACCCGCAGGTGCGAAAGTGCAGGCTTTCTGCGATAGCCGGGCCGAGAACAGGATGGCTGTCCTCGAGGCCGCCGGGTTCCAGCGCGAGGGCGTCTTCACCGGGCAAATGGAGGACGAGAACCACGAGTTATTGGACGTGGTGGTATACGGCAAGACCGGATGATGCGGACTTCGCCTGAAACGAACAGGCCGTCGGCGGGATGCGTGCCGGCGGCCTGTTGGTTTCGGATGGCAGCAGTGAATCAGTCGGAAACAAGCTTGTGTCCGCACCCCGCGCAGAAACGTGCATCGGCTTTGACCTTCGCGCCACATTCGGGGCAGAGGGCCTCTTCGGGCTCGGGCTCGGGAGCCGGGGCGGGGGTCTGCACAACCGGCGGCTGGTAGGCTGCAGTCGGATCCGGTGTCTCCGGGGTCACTACCCGCGGCGGGGTGACTGGGGCCTGCGGCGTCGCCTGGTTCGCAGCCGGAGCGGCCGCACTGTCTGTGTGCCCGGCCTGTTGCTGCTCCTGCACCTTGAGCCGCAGTTCCTCAACCTCCGCCTGAAGCGCGTCGATGCGCTTCATGATAACCTCGATCTCGCTGTCGAGGACCTCCTTGCGGCGGTACAGTTCCCGCACCCGCTTGCCGGCTTCCGCGTACTGGCGCTCGATCTCGGTTTCCACCGTGCCAATCTGGTTCTGAAGCTTGAGAATCTCGATCTGCCGTGCGCCGCTATCAGCGACCTCACTGACGGCCTGCTTCAGCTTGTCGAAGAGAGACATCGAGCATCACACCCCCAGGATCATGATGACAACGCCCCGGAGCGTGGTCGGCATCCGGTGGCGGGAATGGTGAGACTGCCCGAGATCAATCATACACGTGACGCCGGTGTCCCACACGCAGGACGCATACCGTGCGGCTTTCATCATCCACATGGTAGACCACCCGGTAGTCGCCGACCCTGAGCTTTCGGAGCCCCGCGAAATGGCCTTTCAGCGGCTGTGATCCCGACGGGCGCGGATCCTCTGAGAGAGCATCGATGCGCCCTGCAATACGTACCTGGACATCTCGCGGCAGAGCCTCCAACCCCTTCTGGGCTGAGCGGGTGAACGAGACCTCGTGCATCACAGACCAAGGTCCGCCCTGACCTTCGACCAGGGAACGCAATCCTCAGTGAGTGCCTTGGGTCCGCAGTCCCGTGCCCAAGCCTCCTCTGCCGCTTCCTCGGCCAAGTCTTCAATGCACTGGCGCTCCGCAGCGAATCGTTGCATGTCGAGGTGGTCGACTGTCGGCTTGGAGTACAGTTTGCGGCGTATTGGCCTTGCGGATGATGCAACCACAGTGTAGCCTCCCATCTCGTCCTCGCACAAAGACTATACCCGCAGTACCTTCAGGTCAAGCGAGCGCAGATACTAGACGTGAAATTACCTACAAAATTGAGGCGCCCCCCAGATACTACCCCTACCCCACCATCGACACCACTGACTCACGCTGGACCTCGAAAGTTCTGTCGCCCAGCCTGATTCTGCTGTCGCCAAAGCCGTGGTAGATGCGCACCTGCGAGGACTCCGCTATCGGCTTGCCATCCAGGCTGCGCGCGGTGAAAAGAACCGGCGCCCCGTACTCGATGCCATTGTACTTCGTAGCGCAGAAGGCCAGGAAGGTCGGGCTCTCCACCACAAACCCGTAAGGGGGCAGGCTCACTCCGTTTACCTCCGCGGGCCGGTCGTACGCCACAGTGATGATCACGTCGCCGAACCGCGAGCGCTGGAGCTTTCTGTCGTCGCTGAGGAACTCGTGGCTGTCCAGAGCGCGCTCGGCGGTGATGAGATTCAGCGGGCTGAGCACTTCCCAGGTGTTCTTGATCACCCGGTCGGTGATGCACAGGCCGTCGGTCCAGCCATTGTCACCCCGGGACCAAAGGGCGCTCATCCCTGCATCCGGGGCGGCTTCGAAGGCCACGCCTTCATCAGTGACCATGAGCGTGCCCACGTGGTAGCGCAGGTTGGAGCTGCGCGCATCCGACAGAGGAATGCGCTCGCCCTGACGGGTCATCCCCAGCAGGATCGGCGCGGGGCCTCGGAAGCCCGCGGGAATCGTCACAGTGTGCGGGCCATCGCTGACGATGCTTCCCGGCTGCCAGGTCGATGTCGCCGGGACTGGAGCGTGGTCGTTCTGGAACGCAATCTTTTCGGCATGGTCGGCGCCTTCGCTGGTGAAATGGACGAAGCAATAGAAGTCATTGTCGATCTTCTGATCCACTCGCCAGCGGTAGGTGATGCTGATCCTGCTGTCTCCCAGGTCCTTCACATCGGGCGCAAGTGGGACCACGGGAAGCGCCGAGGTCCCGGCTTCCCGCTGCCAATACAGGTGCTCGCCGAAACGGGGCAGGCCCATCTCCGCGAAGAGGATGTGGTCTGCCATCTTTTTCTCATCGCCGGGCCCGATGCGGTTGCCCTGATGAGTCATGATCTGCACGCAGTCGCTGTAGACCAGGTTGAACAGGGGGATAACAGCACCGGGTTCGGAGTCCGTCACGTGGCCGAAGATACCCTCAAGATAGTCGGCGCAGGGCACGGCCCATTCGCGGCCCTCTTCGCTGCCGAACATGCCGAAGTGCTCCTTGGCCAGCATGCACAGCCGGGTCTTCCATTCCAGGTCATCCTGTCGGGTCATGGGGTGGTTGGGGTCCTCGCAGGTCACCAGGCCCCAGGCGAAAACCGTGTCGATGAAATAGATCGTGGGCTCGAAAAGCCGCTTGATCTCGGGCAGGTTGGTCTTCTCTCGGGCCGCGAGTTCCACCTGTTTGATGGCGCAGACCTGCCAGGCCTGCCCTCCATTCCAGTTGCCGCCGCGCTTCGGTCGCCCTCGGCTGTCTTTGTTGAGCCAGTCTTCGCTCCAGGAGGGCGCGTCCTCGTACATATCCTGGTAATTGTCGTGCCCGCCCACAAGATAGCCGCAGGCCTTGATGCGGTCGAACGCCTTGCGCATCTCCTCATTGCCGCCGCATTCGGGAGCCGCCGGGAGCACATCCGGGTGCCGCACATCGTAGCCGCCATTGATCCACCCGGCCATCACCACGTAGGCGCGGTCGATGCCCAGATCATTGCGCCAGTGTTCGGCGCACTGAGCCACTTCGTCGAAGGTGAAGCCGAGATGCGTCCGTTCCTGATCACTGGTGTTGTACCGGGATCCCGGCAGCACGCGTGAGAAAACGAAGGGCTTGAAGTTCGCCGCTCCGAACATCTTGTCCACGGTTGGGAACTTTTCGCGCTTGTCAGCCCAGGTCCGCAGCCACCCCTTCGCCCTGGCGAGGGGCCGGTACGCGTGGGCAATTTCCACATATCCGCCCCGCCCCAGAGGGTGGAGAGTGCAGTCGCCCTCGGGCGCCGCGATCTCCAGGCTCAGGGCGCGGGTGCGGCGTCCAGGAACCAACGGCAGGTCGGACCAGGCGGTGTTCACTTCCAGATTCGTGTCCACATTGCTCCAGTTCACCAGAAGCGCCGACCCCTGACGCACCGCCCCGCACATAGCCATGGACAGACTGTCGTAGGTGCGCCAGGATCGCCGGCCGGGGAGCCCCTGGCTCGCGGGCAGTTCGATGCCGATGCGGTGGGGCACGTAGACAGTCCCCTGGTCGGCGTCGGTGGTCCACAAAGCATTGTGCAGCAGTCGCATGCGCACGGCTTTCCACTTGCCGGCAGCCTGCGAGGTATAGCGCAGACGCACGCCGTCCGGCCCCTGGACCGGCTCGAAGGTGAAGGTGACTGTGACCCCGCTGGGCCTGCCATCCACCTGGGGGCGAGCAATGGCGACCAGCGCCCCATTGCGCTGCTGGATGGAATCGAATCGCGCCACATCCCACAGCAGGCGACGTTCGCCGTCCTCGATGGTTACCTGGGCGAACACCGGGCGCTCCGGGGTCGATGCCCACAGAACCCCGGTGCGCTTGTCCACAAGCTGCCACGCACCGGTTTCACGGTCCAGGTCAACGCGCCATGTGGCGCCATCAAGGGATACGCGGCGTTCCAAGGGAATGCGCGCGGCCAGTGCCTGCGCGCGGCGCGCTATCTCATCCGCATCAAGGGGCTCCGGCGCCAGTTCTGACGCTGGCTTCGCTTCACTCGTGACCCGTATCTTACCCGCCTCATACGTCTCCAGAAGCCGCGCGCCGGTTCCCTGATGGTCGAAGATTCCCACGTGGACGAAGTACTCCTGCTCCGGCTGGTTGGTGGGGGCATACAGGATGATCGGGCCGTCCACCGCAACCTGCCCCGGCGCCCACATCGTGGTGGGCACGGTGGGCTCGTGGTCGGCGTGAATGACAATGTTCTGGCAGCTCTGCTCGGGAGCCTCGAAGTGGGTGAAAACACGGTACTCGGTCTTGCCCGGCTTCGTGCCCTCGTTGCGGAACCGCAAGGTCATGGCGAAGGGATCGCCGGGACGCACTTCCCGGGACGAGAACTCGGCCGCGGCCAGAACGGGCTTGAATTGCGGGTCGACGCCCTGTGCCTGCACGGGTCCGCACCTCCCGAGAACCATTATCACGACAGCCGCGAAGACGAACAGTTCGAGACGGTGCATAGGTGTCTACCTCACTGGGTCGTTCTGCTCATCAGCCAACTGCCCGGCTTGCCTGAGAATGCGCGCGGCATTGTCATACAGGATCGCCCGGCGGTCGGAGTCGCTGATGTCGGCGTCGCCCACGCACCCCAGCATGTAGGGCTGGCTGATGATCGGCCAATCTGAGCCGAATACCACGCGCTCCGCACCCATTGTCGCCACCGCGTCCTCAATGCGGTTCCGAGCGGGCACGGGAGCGCAGATCTCGGCCATTATGTTCGGTGCCTGGGCAAGTACCGGCAGGGCATCACGCCAGAGCTTTGAGCCCATGTGCCCGGCCAGGAACGTGAGCGACGCGAACTCCCGGGCCAGGCTCAGCAGGCCCGGGAAGTTCGCCGGATCATTCTCCCCGCAATGCACCAGAACAACCGCGCGCGGGAACTCAGACGCCACCACATCCAGAATCCGCTCGTGCTCACGGCAATTGAGTGGATGGCCGATGTATCCGCCGCTGTAGAGCTTCAGGCCGATGAACCCGGGCTCGGGCAGATACCGGCGCACCTGGGAGATCGACAGCTCAACCTGATTCGGGTTCGCGAAGACATATCCGCGCAGGCGGTCGGTGGTCTCCAGGTCCCGGGCAAGCTGGGCGTTGCCTTCGACCATGTCCTGCATGATCGCTCGGGCCGAGGATACTGCCGTGACCTCAATGCCCAGGCGATCCATGTCCGCCACGAGCTCCCGCGCCGATGCTCTCCGCACCGGCAGCGCGAAGGGGTGGATGTGGGCATGCAGGTCAATGATCGGCCCGTCCGCCAGGGGGAGCATGGCCTTCAGTCGCTCTCCCGGGGGATGACCGTGACGCCGGTGGCGTCGGCTTTCAGGTGCACACCGCGGATGTCGGAGCCGGGGCCCTCCGTGTAGTACACGAACAGGATGCGGCCGTCGGGCAGCTCCGCCATGCTCGGGTACGCGCCAAGGACCTTGTCCACCAGCACCGGCTCCTGCCAGGTCTTGCCGAAGTCCTGGCTGGCCATCACTTTCGTGGAGTGCGCGGAGCGGTCCCGATACCCGCACAACAGCACGTTCTTCGAAGTGAGAAGCAAGTACGGCGCGTCGCCAGCAATGCCCACCGGCACCGGCTCCGTCCAGGTCTTTCCGCCGTCCGTGGATTCGCACCAAGTCATTGTAGGCCGGATCAGCATGAGCAGCCGGCCGTCCGGGAAGCGCACGATGGACGGCTCGCAGAGCATGTACTTCTCGGACGCGATGCGCGAAATGGTCTTCCAGGTGACGCCCTTGTCCTTCGACTCCAGCACTTCGCACACGTAGGTCGTGGGCCAGGGCGGAGACAGCTCTCCGTAGACCGCCAGGAGCAGGGTGCCGTCGGGCATCTCGCGAATCGGCTCAGACACCGCTTCGTTTCCGTTGAACGTTGTGGGCACGCGCTCCGGCGCGCCCCAGGTCTTCCCGCCGTCTGTGGAACGCACGATGAACACCTGGTGGGTGCCGGGGCGCCGCCCCGGGTCGTAGCTCATGTAGGTCACGAGAAGCTGGCCATCGGAAAGCTCCGTGATCGAGGCGTCACGGTCGTCGATGTCGCTGTCCACCACCACTTCGGCAGGGCTCCAGGTCTCCCCGTCATCATCAGACCGCACCATGCTGATGCGCGCGCCCTTTGGCAGGTTGGGGGTGGGGACGCTCACATGCCCGTAACCGGCATAGAAGACGCAGAGAAGCTGGCCGGACCTGGTGCGGCAGACGTCAGGGAAAGCCTCGTAGGCGCCGGCGCCGGCGTCGGTGCAGACATTGAAGAACGGGGCTTTGTAGATCTTGAAGGGCGTTTCGAGCGTGTAATCCGTCCCCGTCACGCTCAGGTTCCGAAAACCGATGCGTCCCTGCCCGGTGCGCAAGCCGATGATGCCGCCTTTGATGGTGTCGTCCTGCTCGGTGAAGATCAGTTGCCCATTGAGATACACATCGTGGTACTCGCCGATAGCCCTGATGCGCAGCGTGTGCCACTCGTCAGACGCCAGCTCGAAAGGCCGGTGCCTGCGGGCGTCGGTCCACTCATTGTCAGGGGTGGACCGAACCCAGACGATCTGCTGGTTCTTCTGGTCTATATGCACGTAGTAATAGCTCTGGGGGTTTTCCGCGCGGTACACCAGACCCGGCGACCGCACGCCTTCGCCCACGTCGTGGATCTTGAACTCCACGGACACGTCCACGTCCGACCAGGCCTTCGTCGGCAGCCAGGTGATGGTCCGCGGAAGTCCCGCATCTGACTGCAACAGCCCTTCATCGTTCAGCGACCATTGCCCGCACTCCGGCACCCACCCCTCTAGATCCTCCGGACGCGAGAAAGAGACCGCGTCACCCCAGCATGACATCGACACCAGTGCGGCCAGTCCGAGTACAGCAAGTGCGGTTCTCATGTCGATCCTCCTGGTTCAGTACGGCCGATGAGTCGCAGCAGATTGTCACGCAGTACCAGTTGGCGATCCGACTGTGTCATGCGGCTGCAGGCCACCAGCGCGAGAGCACTGGAAGGGTACTGGAAGGGCAGTCCCGTCCCGAACACCAGCCGGTCGGGACCCAGCGCTTCGGCGACGATGTCAAGTGTGTCGGCCCCTTCCAGCCGCGACGTCTCGATTGACAGGCCCGGGCAGTCACTCGCGACCGCAATCACCTCGGAGACCAGCGGTGTGTGGGAGGTATTGACACCCGCTGCGATCACACTGGCGCCCGTTGCGTTCACCATGCGGCCCAGCACCGTGAGTTCGCCCGGCTGCCTGACAGTGAGCAGCACCGATAGTCCGTATTCGGAAGCCGCCCGCAGCCCAATCTCAAAGGGCCGGAAGTCCATGGGCCAGCCCTCGTAATCCGGAAACAGCCGCAGCAAAAGGAATCCCTGCTCAGCGCACCACGCGACCTGCTTCTCAATGCTCAGTTCCTGCCGCAGCATCATCCCAGCGGCGGGCAAGAGGGTCGGCCGCGAAGCGCAAGCACGCAGCACCTCCAGATTGCCCTCGTCAACGTTGCCCAGGGCTGTCCTCAGCGAACCGACCACGGCCCCACCGATCCCCGCCTTACCCAGGAGGCCGCTGACCGTCCCGAGAGAGGCATCCAGCGGGCCGCGAGGCCAGGGGCCGAAAAGGCAGTTGCAGTCCAGCACCTGCTCCGGCCGGGGCCAGTGGGGCGGGCTGTCCTGCGCATCCGCGAGATGCTCCTCCAAAGTCACACCTCCAGGGTCGCGGCAGGTTCCGGCGCGGGAGATCCTGGCCGGGGTGCGAGATAGTGCAGGAACGTGCGGGCCACCCAGTACCCCAGGGCCGCCCCGATCACGCAGTCGCTCACGAAATGCCGCCCCAGGTAGATTCGGGCCAGGGTGATGAGAACCGCGCAGGTGTACAACGCCCAGCGCCACCGTGGGTACCACGCGCTGAAGACAGTGGCCAGCGCGAAGGACCCGGCCGCATGCCCACCGGGGAAGGCGTTATAGCCCAGGTCCCACGGGCCATGGAAGGCGAAGCTCGCCATGAGATCATCAGGTCGCATTCGTCCGAAGAAGTCTTTCATCACGTTGACCAGCGCGCTCTGAACAACCACCGTGCCCATCAGAATCCAGAAGCGTCTCGCGCGATCCACCCGGTTCAGGGCCGTGTACACAAGCGCTCCGGCCAGCACGAGCACTGGGTTCAGGACGTGCTCGGAGGCCTCCGCCAGCCAATGCAGGGTCTCATTGCCGGGTGCGATGGACTGCGCAGCCCGGCTCAGCGCGGGATCGAAAGGCATCAAGGCCACCGTGACGGCGACGGTGGCGACGGCAATGAGTAGCGAACGGTACATTTGTCAGTCTCCGGACAACGTGCGGACTGCACTGGTTCACGGCAGGTTGCCTGGTCAGTCCGCCGCGGTGATCGCCAGCAGGACCGGGCGGACATCCCCAGGTTCCGAGATGAAGTCGATGCTGCGCACCGGCGCCTCGGGCCGCGGATTTGTCCACTGCACCGCAGGCAGGCTGATGAGCGCTCCCCCAGCGGTTTTCCCCGTCCACAAGCCCAGGGCCTGCGCCGGCCCGCGCTGCCCGTTCCAGTCGTGGATGTTCGCCTGGTAGACCAGCCGCATCTCCGCCTGCGTGCCATCTTCGTAGTTGATCACATAGCGGGCTATCGTCCCCGGATTCTCGGTGGCATAAAGCTGCCGATTACGGTTCGCCGGTACCTGACAGGTATGCAGGAAGTACAGCGCCCGGGTCGCAAATCCCACCGGGATCTCGTACACCGCAAGTGGGTATGCGCCTTCCGGGGTGGTCCGGGAGGCCAGCATCACGCAGGCGGGCTCGCAGCGCCCAGCGCTCTCGGGGATCATGAAGGGGATGTCTCCCGCCCAGATGATACCCGTCGGCAACGAGCGCAGATCGTACCGAGGGCCGTCGCCCATCCAGCCCTCACGACGCTCGGTGTCCACGATGGTCTCGTTGAAATGCCCGGACAGGTCCAGCGCCCGGAAGCCCAGGGGCAAGCGGCTCTCTGCAGGCCGGTGGAGGCGGTTGAACACCGGAACCGGGTCGTATCCCAGGCTGTCAATCGGCGGCGCATCGGGCGTCCAGCAGTTCTCGCCGCCAGTGACCCACGCCGCGGGCAGATGGGGCATTGCGCGCAGTATCCCGGCCACCCCCGCCCAGGTAGTCCCGCAGAAGCCCAGGATCTCATTGCGCTTCGCCGCCGAGGCGAACCTGTAGACGTTTACAGGCTCGTACCACGGGCACCCCACCACCTCGAACCCATGCTCCTTGAAGTAGCTGATGGTGGCGTCATAGTTGTGATTCGGGCTGTAGTGCCAGTCGAAAACGAGGATGTCTTTCGGGATCATGTCCGTGGCGCGCGCGGTGAAGAAGGGTTCGTCACCATTGTGTTCGGGCAGGAACTGGTCGCCCCAGAGAATGGTGCGCATCCCGCGCTCCTTGATCCAGGCATCCAGTTTCCGGATGTCCTCGGCCCACAGCACCCACGGCTCGGTTCCCTTGCAGCGCTCACAGACGCCGATGTCGTCGAAACTGGCCTCGTCATGCCCAATGTGGAAGTACCGGGGCTGGAAGACTTCGACAATTTCAGCCATCAGATCGAAGACGAGATCATACGTGGCAGGGTTCGAGGGACAGTAATTGAACAGGCTCCGGTGGCCGTAAGTGGTCTGTTCGCTCTCGGCAAGGTGACGGTAGGCGGGCTTGCCCAGCGCGTAGCCGAAATGGGCGAAGGTCGCAAGCTGCGGGATGACCTCGAAATGCCGGGACCGGGCATATTCAACGAGTTCCGCAAGCTCCTTTTTCGTGGGAGAATTCGCCGCCGTGATATCCGGGTGGCTCTCGTACTGCAGACGGTCATTGACCTCCCAGACGATGGTGTTGTACTTGAGCAGCGCGAGGGTATCCACCAGGCGCCGGTACTCGCCGATGTCAGATGCGGGCGGCGCCGCCATGTGCCAGCCGCGCCACTCCAGGGAAGGCTGATCAATGATCGTCGCGCAGCGCAGGAAAACCCCGGCCGAGTCTTCGGCAAGCATCTGTCGGAGCGTCGCCACACCGTACAGCCTGCCCCGTGGAGTGCGTGCCGTGAGCCGCACGCTGTCGCCGGTCACATCGAGACGGTAGCCTTCCGGGTGATCGGGAGTATCCGCTCCAACCGGTGCGCCGATGTCGATGAGGGTGCCCTCCAGGTCGGTGTTCAGCGCAATAACCGGCGCCAGGCCGAAGCGCGCCTGCAGGTCGTCCGCAAGCCACTGGGCTTCGGGGCGCTGGTCGTCGGTCTCAATGCGGATTACCGGGCGCGGGCTGATCCGCAATGCGCCTTCGAGCCACGTTGCCTGCGCCGGCTGCGGAACCACAGTGGGCACGAACTGCGCCGCGTTCACTTCGCGGGCCATTGGGAGGGGCTCCTGTTGTGGGTGCCCCCGAAGTATGAGCGTCCCGAAGCACTGCGGCACTGCGAAACGGGTGCCTTCAGTATAGGACCAGGTGGAATGCTCCTCGCCCCCACCTGCGCGACGGGTGCGGCAGAACTGAAGATTCCACACCTTGCCGGGCCTGGGCAGGCCGCCAACGCCCTGGAAAGGCAGGGCAAGCTCGGCAGTCCAGCGACCTTCACCCACCGCCGCCGAAGCCGACCACGGTGGCGCCGGCGCATCTCCATCGGCCCACGAGAACCAGTCTGTGTACCAGCGTCCGCCCAGTCTGCGTTCCTGCCACCATCCGCCGCCGGCGCTGATCCCCAGATGCAGGTACCCTCGCCGATCCCCGTCCAGGTCGATGAAGACTTCCACCACATCCTGGGCCCAGACACGCGAGGATGCACCTGCTTCCCCGCGCAGCAGGGTGCCGGTGGATGGCTCGTCGCACTCGAAGGCGATGTACAGGGCATCGCTGTCATACATCACGCGCGCAGCAGTCTGCACCGGGGCCAGCTCGCCCTCTGCCCCGAGGATCATGAAGTCTTTCGCGAGGGCCGCCGTCTCCCAGACCGGCTCATCCGGGCGGCCGTCGATGGCCGGGGCCGTGTCTGTCCGCGGGGCCTTGAGCGTGGGGCGTTCGGCGATACGGATTATCGAAGCATCGTCGAACCAGACGGTCCCGCGGCCATTGGTGATCAGCGACAGCTTGAAGTGGGTCGCGTGTTCGCCAGTGACGACGGTCTTCGTGTGCTGCACCCAGCCATCGGTGGATTTTCCCGACGCGAGGGTGGTGCTTACGTAGGGGCGACCGCCGGACTGGAACTCGTAGAGAATTGCGGTGTATGACCCCTGGCTGCGCACCCAGAAGGCCACGCGGTAGGCGGTGTTCGGGCTGGCGGCGATGGGCTCGTACCCCACGCGCACCCAGGCCCCGGTGTTCGCAGCGTTGTCGATGCGCTGGGCGCTATTGCCTGTTCGCGGCGCTTCCGTGTCCAGGGTGAAGGAACCCAGGGCACCCTCGTGGGTATGGACCTCGCCCCTCCACGAATCAGCCACACCGTCTCCGTCGCGGTCGTTCTCGAAGGACCCGTTGGGCAACAGGTTGGTGTGTGACCAAGCGACGGCAACGCACAGGATGAGAAGTGAGATAGCAGCTCGCATGAAGAGGGACACCTCGCAGAGCGTCGGGGGTTCACGGGGTGCCGCGCCGGTCGGATTCGCGCAGTTCCTCGGTAAGGTCGCGTTCGATCGGCATGGCTGCGAAGTAAGCGGTGAGACCGCAGACGGCAGACACGAGCAACTCGGAGCCCAGAATCCGCCACGCACTCAGGGTTTCGCCGGAAAGATACGAGGCAAAAGACCAGCCTGTCACGGTCAGGAACGCGCCAAGCATCGCAGCGCCGAAGGACACCTGCACCTGGGTCCAGCTCGCCCCCCGTCTCCGGGCGAGAGCAAGCAACACCAGGAAAAGCGCCGCCGGCGCCGCAAGGTATGGCAGGATCGCCGCAATACTGGGTTCGCCTTGCATGGTTGCGGCCTTCAGGCCAATCGAGCCGGTTACAGGCTCGCCTGGAGGATAGCGAGGAGGCAATCCTTGCCCGGGCAACCGGGCGCGGTGCTGATCGCCCCGCCCATGTAGCGCAGGGCGTCGTCCGCGAGTGTATCCAGCATTCCGGCATCCACTCCGAGATTGCTCAGCCCCATATCCAGACCCACCTTCTGCAGCAGGGCTTCGAATACCCCCGCGGTCGCCTCGGGATCATCGGGGCCGCCCAGGAGCAAGCTGATGCGAGCGAACTTCTCCGGCGCGTTTCCGTGGCAGGTCTGGGCGTAGGCAACCAGCAACGAGGCCAGCCCCGCCCCGTGCGCAACCTCTGGAAGGTGGGCGCTCACCGGGTGTTCGAGCCCGTGCATGATATTGGCGCCGCAGTTGGACAGCGTGATCCCCGCGAACACATTGGCCAGAGACATGTAATGCCGCGCTTCCCTGTCCTCGAGGTCGCCCATCAAGCGCGGCAGATACCTGCCCACCAGCGAAATCGCCTGCTCGGCCGCGTTGTCCGTGAGTGGCCCTGCCTTGGTGGAAACATACCCTTCGACCGCATGACACAGGATGTCCACGCCCGTGGCGGCGGTGACTTCGGCAGGCACCGCATACGTCAGCTCCGGGTCGCAGATGCCCACGCGCGCATAGCAGTGCGGGTCTCCGATAGCGTTCTTCTGCGTGGCCTCGAGGGTGGTGATGACCGCGAAAGGCGTCAGCTCAGAAGACGTCCCTGCAGTGGTGGTGACGCAGATAATCGGCAGCGTGCTGTCGGTGGGCACGCGTTTGTTGCCTGCGGAATCCGCCACCAGGAACTCGCGAACCGGAAAGTCATGGGTTGCCGCCACTGCAATGCCTTTGGCGGCATCCATGGCGCTTCCTCCGCCAAGGCCAATGACCACGTCGCACTCAATCTCGCGCGCCAGCGCCCCACCCTGATCCACCACCTGATCCGTGGGATTCGGCGGGATTTCATCGAATACCGTGACTTCCGCGCCGGCGGACTGCAGCATCTCCACCGCGCGGTCGATGTAACCCAGTTTCCGCGCGGCCCCCCGACCTGTGACCAGCAGAGCATGGCGTTCCGCCGGAAGGATGCAGTCTCCCAGGCGCCCGAATGTGCCCTCGCCGAACAGCAGGCGCACAGGGTTGAAATACTCGAATCCGGTCATGTCGATCCTTTCCTTGAGAGAGACACTCAGGATTCCGCGGCCCCCGGGGTCTCTTCGCGATCCAGCGGGATGCGGAGGGTGATGGTGGTGCCCACGCCCTCCGTGGACTCCACGCTGATGACGCCCCCGTGTGCATCCACCACGTTCTTGATGATCTGCGTGCCCAGGCCTGTGCCCATCGGCTTGGTACTCACGGCATCCACCGTGAACAGCTTCGCCCGTACGTGTTCGGGCATCCCCGCGCCAGTGTCCACGCAGGAAACCTGGCAGTAGCCCCCTTCCGGGAACTCGCCATCGGGCTGCGCGGAGATCTTGACCGTGATACTCGCGCCCGGGTCACAGGCGTCCAGGGCATTGAAGACAAGATTGTAGACGGCGTTGTAGATCTGCTTCTTGTCCACGGCAAACTGTGGCACATCGCCTATGACCTCGACACCCAAAGCCACCCCGGCTTTCTCGGCCTGATGCTCCAGGAGAGCCACTGCACGCCGGACCACGTCTGTGATATCTGCCTTCTCGAAATGCGGCTGGGCAACGATGCCTTTCACTGCCGCCGAGATCTCCGCCATGCGCTGCTGGACGGTATCCGCGCCGTCCAGCATCAGCTCCACCAACTCCGGCAACAGATCCCGCAGCTCCTGGATTGTGGCCGCGAGTCTCTGCTTCAGCTCGTCCGGGCACTCACCCGCCTCCAGCGCTTCATCAAACTGGCTAAACACGTCTTCCCCGATATACAGAAGGGTCTGCGCGCTGGTCTGCACGGGGGTGATCATGTTCTTCACATCGTGACTGATGTCGCCGATGAACTGCACGACGTGGGCGAGACGCGCCTCCTCCTGCAGTCGGGTAGCCTCAATCGCCGCTGCAACCTGGGCGCCGAGTATGTCAAGAGTGGCCACATCGTGGTCATTGAACCGGCCATCGGACTTGTTCAGCACCTGCATGACCCCGATGCATCGGTTTTCGTGGGCCTTGAGTGGCACGGTGACCATATTCTGTGTGAGGTAGTGGACCTTCTTCCCCACACCGGAGTCGTGGTCCCGTTCCTTGGTGACATCTTCACTCACACGGGTCTTGCCCGAATGGAACACCGCCCCCGCAATTCCCTGGTCGGTCTCCAACTCCATGCCCATGAGGTCATTGGCTGCTTCGCCGATGACATAGCGGAAAACCAGCTTGCCCTTCTTCTCATCGTGCAGAATGATGGAACCGGCGTGTGCATCCACGAGTTCCAGACTGACCCGCAGGGCTTCCTGGATCGTCTCGTCGAGTTTCGTGATGGAACTCAACTCGCCTGCGAGGCGCGCCACCGCTGCGAGTTGGCGCTCGAGCAACGCCACCTCAGCCTTGAGTCCCTCCACGGTGTCGTCGCAGCCTGACGGCATACCGGCCCTCCCAGCGCGGGGGCGTGCTTCTCGTTCCCCGCCTCTGAACTTACAGTTCACCGCTCAGCCCAATTCCCCTTCAGCACCCGAACTGCCCTGTGGCTGATTACAGCGGCAGACGTATACCCACTCCGCGCTGCACGGCGGTCTCGTGGACCAGACGCGCGGTCACGCAGTCGTCCACTGCGATACCCATGCACATGGACATCGTGATCTCGTCATCTCGTTGCCGGCCGGGGGCCTTGCCTGACACTACTTCGCCCAGATCGGCGTCAGGTCGGGGCGTGTTCGCGAAATACCCCTTCGACCGGTAGTAGTCCATCTGAGCGTGGTCATCCACAACGAGGCGATCCACGCCGGTCAGCACGTCCTCCATCCACGCGCCATTGTAATCAACGGGCGCCGCCATCGCTCCCGGTTTCAGCCAGTTGAAGGGGATATAGGGCTCGGGGTCGCGCGGGCTGGGACCTGCGGTGACGATCACGTCTGCCTCGCGCACGGCTTTCTCTGCGCTCTCCACCGCGATCACATCGCAACTTACTTTCTCGCCCATTTCGGCCACGTACTTCGCAAGCGCCTCGGGATTCGGGTCCCAGGCCCGACACTCCCGCAAGCCGGGGTATTGGGTGGTCATCGCCAGAAGGTTGCTTCGCCCCTGGACACCACACCCCAGCACCGCGGCCTGCTCGGCGTTCTTCGGCCCGAGGTACTTCATGGCCACCGCGTTCGCAGCCCCTGTGCGCATGGCCGTGATCCAGATGCAGTCCATCACGCAGATCGGGAACATGGTCTCGGGGTCGTTGAGAATCAGAAGCCCGCTGATGGTGGGCAAGCCCAGCTTGTGGTTATCATCCGCTCCGCCCACCCATTTCACCGACGCGGCATCCACGCTTCCGCCGACATACGCCGGCATTGCATGCAGGAAAGTCCCCTCGCCTCGAGGATGGACGGCGATTTTCGGCGGCATCTGGGTCTGTCCCAGGCCCTTGAGCCGAAAGCCCTCTTCAACGACCTGAATGATCTCGGCCATGGGGAGCGCAAGGCGTTCAACGTCGGCGCGCGACAGGTACAGGAACTCCATGGCCGCTACCTCTTCCGCTTGGCGGCCTCCAGCGCCGCCTGGTTGGTCTCCTCGTTCCGCTTCAGGACATCAGACTCTTCGCCCAGAATCGATCTGGGGTCCACTTGCACGTAGGGGGCTCTTCCGTTCTTCATGGCCTTTGCAGCCTGGCGCTTCAGGGCCTCGCGCTGGGCTTCGGTGAGTGCCAGATGCGGCGCGTTCTTGAGGGCCTCCATCCGCGCCAGATTGGCTTCTTCCTTGTGGCCTGACGCCTCCAGCATTTCAGCAAACATGGTCCAGGTAGCCGGGTTGAAAGGATTGGCGCGGCAGACCGCGTCCATCTCCGAAATCGCTTCGGGAATATCGCCCAGCTTGAACAGCGCAACAGCCGCCATCGCCGCGGGCAGTCCATCGCCTGGCTGGATTTCCGCAGCCTTGAGCCCAAGCTTCCGGACTTCTTCGTAATTGCTCTGCCTTTCCAGCAGGACTCGCGCAAGCCGGACCATCGCCATCGCGTGATTCGGGTCCAGGCTCAAAGCGGCGCGGAACTCTTTCTCGGCCTCCTTAGGCCTCCCAGCGAGCAGCAGCACATCTCCGTACGTGTATCGGACCTGTGCCGACTTGGCATGCCGTGCAGCCTGCTTTGAGGCCAATTCCACCGCCTTGCCCTTGTTCCTGGCCTGGACGTGGGCATAGACAAGGTCCACACCAGCGTCAATGTGGTTTGGGTCCGCGGCGAGGGCTTTTTCCAGCACCTTGATAGCCTCCGCGGGATCTTGGCGGAGGATGTAGGCTCGCCCGAGAAGGTCCAGAGCGTCGGCATTGTCCGGTTGCTGCTTGAGCACCTCGCCCAGTTCCTTGATGGCGTGCTCGGCATTGCCTAGCTCCAGGTCCGTCTTAGCCAGACCGATGCGCGCCGCAACGTTCGAGGGGTCAAGCTCAATTGCCGTGCGATAGCTGACGAAAGCGTCATTGTGCATGCCCTGTTCCGAATAGGCCTTGGCCAGCGCGAGCTGAGCTTCCGCGGACTTCGGGGCACGCCTGGCTTCTCGCCGGGCCTTGGCGAGGGGGTCGTCAGACTTGTCACCGCACCCGGCGAGGATGACTGCGCTGGTAACAACCAGCAGCAGCCCACCCAGTGCTCTGATCCGAGCTGGTAGATTGTGGCTGGTGTGATGCATCAGGCCTCTCCAGTGGCGCGTTCTCCGGGCGCTCAGTGGCCCCGGGGGTTTTCTATTCCTCGTATCGGCACGCGCCGAGGGCGTCCGCAAAGCTAAAATGCACGAATTCCTGGTCATATCCGGGCGCGTTGGCAGGGGCAGGGGTGGCGTTGGCCACCCAAAGCTCGAGCCCGGCCACGTCGAAGTGGACGGCGTGCAGGTCCCCCGTCTTCAGTCCCCGCATGATGTCGATCATGCCCACCTGCGGATCAATCCGGCCATGCTTCTGTTTCAAGACCGTGTAGACGTTGGTGTTCCACTTCACCGAGTCCGCACCCATCGACCAGTATACCACGTCAGGAAGCCTCATGTCGCCGTCGTCCGGCCCGAGCACTTCGCAGAAAGCTTTGCTGGTCCGCAGCTTGCGCGCGGAGGGGATTTTCGCATCCCCGACACAGTAGAGGTAAGAGCTGGTCCTCTTCGCTTCGCGGAAGATCGCCAATGCGTCGTCAAGGCTCTCGGACTGCTCCAGCACCCGGCGCATCAGTAAGGGCATGGGCTCGCCGGCGAGGGTCTCCACGTCATCGCCGAAATGGTCGCCGATCTCGCTGAGCGCGATCTTCTCCTCGTTCATGCCGGTAACGACGCCAATGAACCCCAGCCACCCGACGTTCACGAAAGCGTTCGCGTCATCGGGGATCTGCACAATGAGGGCCGGCTCGTCCTGGATCCCCGCGCGGGTCTCGTAGTCCAGGGCCCGGATCTGCTGAAGGCTGCCGTCTTCCGTGGCGCTCCCCCATGCGGCGAAGAAGGTGCAGTGGAACTCGGACAGGTCCGGGATGGCGTGGGCGCGCTGAACCATCTTGATGTCGATGCCCGAGCCGTCTGCGAGGCCTTTCATCTCCTGCTTGTACCGGTCGGATACGAAGGGTTCCATCTGCGCCCAGGCATTATCCAGGACGCTCATATCTACTCCCATGCCCAGCGCCATCGCCATGGTCAGGCGCGTGTAGAACCCGCGGATCTTCTCGGCGCACAGCTTCCCGTGGGCATAGCCCATCTCGTAGGGCGTGCCCCAGACTTTGAGGACGTGGATCATGTCCTCGCCTTCGCCAATGCTGGTCAGCACTCCCTTGACAGGCGGCGCATCCTGTCCGAATGCGGCGGCAGCCCACAGCATTCCCAGCAGACAGGTCAGCACCAGCCAGCGGGGCAGACTCCGGTCCCGGACTTTAGTCATGCGCGGCATGTCTGCGACCCCCTGAGGCAACGGTTATCGGCGAGCCGAACATCAGCGATCCACAATTCGCCGCGCAGGGCCGCCAATCCTGCGACGCCCGACTCAAGGGAGCCCCAGCGCGGAAATCAGCGCCGGGAAGGCATCGAAGTAGGCGTCGTAGCGGTCCAGCGGTGCGCCGAAGACGGCCACGTATGACCAGCTCCCGCGGGTGAAGATCAGCAGCATGAACCCGCCGGGTTGCTCGCCAATAAGGCCCTGGCCGGTGATGATGTACCCGGGCAAGGTGCCGCCCACTTTGATCTGGTCCCGGGATTCCTCCTGGAAGCCGCTGTCCGGTGCGAACTCGGCAAGAAACTGTTCGGTGAAAGCATCCAGTGCCAGCCCCGCATTGGCCGCGGTGAGGATCATCCGGACCCCTGGCACGGGGCCGGTGAACTTTACCGAATCTTCGGACAGTTGCGCGCGGAAGCCACGAGGCGCCGAAAAGGTGATACCCGTGCCCGCGTGGGTGACGGTATCGATCACGTCGGTTGTCACCGGGTCTTCAAGCTGCTTACTGGTCCCGTGGACGTTGATGTCCCACCGGTATGTGCGCCTCTTTCCGGCCTCGCGCGCCTCGATTGTCGCCTTCGCGCCAAACTGCCCGACCTCGAAGACCGCACTCTCCAGCGCCCCGGGGCCGATGTCGCCTGACAGCGGAGCGTTCCCCATCGGCGTGACGGCCTTGCCCGACTGGAAGTGCAGGAGCGCATACTTGATCTGGTTGTCCCGGCTGAAGATGAATACGGGCCCGCCGGGTGTGGCGACGGCTCCGAAGTCCACCAGGGAACGCAGTCGCTCGGCAACCGTGACACGCCACTGGCACCCGTCGTTGTCTGAGACGCACTCCAGTTTCCCGGTGTTCGGGTCCACAATCGCCGTGTATACGGCGTTCTTGTAGTGGAGGGCGAAGGTGATCGGCTGGAGTTCCTGCTGGGGTGCAGATTCAGTCTGTTGGCCAAGAGACGGCACCAGCACGGCGAGGAGAGCAGTAAGGGCGAAGAATCTGGGCAAAAGGCGGCCTCCTGGTGGGGACATTCTATATGTCCCGTCTGATGAGCCCTGATGATGACAGGTATTGGGCTCTTTGGCAAGCAGCCCCGGGAGGAAGCTCTGTAAGCGATGTTCTTCATCCGCCACCGTTCACCTGTGGCAATCTCGTCGGCGAGCACGATGACCACGAAGGGCTGGTGCGGATGCCGGCGGCGCTGCCCAGTGGCGTTCAGCATGCCCTTCGCCTCGAGCCGTAGCCCCAAAGCCCGCGAAGCGTGCGACAGCCTATAGACGGGGACTACAGGCGGACGGCCTCAACACCGCGGGCACCGGACGCTGACCACACACGAGGCATGCGAGCATCCCACAAAGCCCCTGGTCTTGCCCCCTTTCTCCCTCGCCTTTGACTTGCCCGCCGCGCCGGTGCTATCATCGTCGTATAACCACGTTTCTAACTGACTGCCCGTTCGCTCCTGGAGCCTCCATCGTGTACCCGTTCGAAATACACTCACATACATCCGAACATTCGGCCTGCTCGGGTATGACCGCACGCGAGTTGATCGCGCGTTGCGCGGAACTCGGCATTGCAGGCCTTGTGGTCACCGACCACCACTATCAGTGGCCGCTTGCTGAACTTCAGGAGATCGCCAGAGAGGTCGCGTCCGACGGTCTGGTGGTCCTCAGCGCATATGAAGTCACCACCGTCGACCCCCGCACCGGCCGCCATGCGGGTGATCTGCTGATCTTCGGCGCACCAGAAGACGAGCCGCCGATGCAGATCTGGACGCCGTACAAGGAGGCCTGCGCGAGAGCCCGGGAACTGGGGGCGATGAGCATTTCGGCTCATCCCTTCCGCGAGGGTATGGGCGCCGGCGACCGGGTCTACGAGATGGACGTCGATGGCATCGAAATCTTCAACCAGAACCACTCGCGCATCAACGTGGCCCAGGCGCGGCAGGCCGTGCTGTGCAGGGGGTTTCTCGGAGTGGCCGGCAGCGACGCTCACAGCGTGGTGCAGGTCGGCCAGTTCTACACCGTCTTTGACCGCCCGGTGCAGACAATGGACGAGTTCATCACGGAATTGCGCGCGCGCCGGTATGCGATCCAGTCGAACCGGCCCGACATCCGGTAGCCGGAATCAGGGAGAGCCCGGCGAACCGGGCTCTCGCATTATCGTGACCGTCACGGCTACAGGCTGTAATCCACATCCACCGCGGAACGCGTCTCCCAGGACTTGATCGCCGCCTCAATGACCATCTGGGCACGCAGGGCGTCTTCGGCCTTCGCGTCGATCTGGTCCGGTGCAACGCCCTCGGTGAGCTGCTCCAGCCAACGGTGGATGCGGCTGGCGAAAGTCTCTCCGAAGCTCATCATCCCGCCCAGGTAGTAGTAGACCTCTTTTTGCTGCGAGCGCCGCGGGTAGTACGTGAGCACCTCGCAAGCATCATCCAGGACGAACCGGCCTTCGGACCCCACGAGATCACACTGCTCCAGGCCATACGAGCCGCCGGCGTCATAACTGCCGGTAAGGTGCCCGATGACCCCGGAGTCGAACATCATGTTGATGTGCGCGTTGGACCAGATGCCCCGGCCCTCACCTTTCATGCAGATCATGTGGACATGGGTCACGTCCCCGCAGAAGTAGCGCATGACGTCGATGGAATGCGGATGCAAGGCGCGCAGGTGGAACCATTCGGATGTCTCGTTGGGGTTGTTGATCCACATGCGGAAGTTGAGCAGGTGCAGCTTGCCCAGACGCCCCTCATCCACCCACTCCTTCGCCCGTCGCGCCGCCGGCGTGAACCGGTGGTTGAGGTTGATGGCGTAGGGGATGTTTTTCTGCTTCGCGAGGGCCACCATCTGTTTGCCCTCCTCGATACTGTTCGAGATCGGCTTTTCGCCAAGAGTGGGGATGCCCGCCTCGAGCAGTTCCATGGTGGGGGCAAAGTGGTCTCCCCCATTCTCCTTTCCCGCCGAACACACACTGGCCGCGTCGATCTCGATGCCCGCCGCCAGGAGCTCCTTGACACTGTAAAAGGCTGGAACCCCGAACTTCTCCGCTGCCTTATCGGCGCGTTCCTTGATGATGTCGCACACGGCCACAAGCTCGGACAAGTCATCGGCGGCGTAGCACCCGGCGTGATTGTTGCCGATGCCGCCCATTCCCACAACGGCCACCCTGATTGCCATCTGACTGCCTCCATCTCGCCCTCAAGAGGCGGTAATCTGAACACTGCGATGTGCAGCTATTCGCCGTCCGTCCCGGATGGCCTCTGGAAAAAGCGGCTCTCATCATACTCTTCCTGCTCAAATGCGATGACCCGCATGCGCACGAGCTCGCCACTGTCCACCCAGGTGCCCTTGCAGCGAAGACAGCGGTCCACGAAGAGGGTCTCATCCCCTGCATACGCGCGCCGGTCCAGGAACACCTGGCAGACCGGGCAGACCAGGGCGTCGTCGCGGGTGTCCTCGTGGGACTGAGACGCCTCAGGCAACTGGAGGGTCTCCTGCCAGGCCTGGAGCACATCATCCGCGGCTGCCACGAGTGTGCTCAGCGTGTCACGCGACACCCACAGCCCGCCGCAGTCCCGGCAGAGGTCCAGTCTGGCGTCAGCCAGGTCGCCCGCAACCGGTGCGCCGTCCCGGGTCTCCAGCGGCGAATCGCACCGGGGGCAGAGCATGGCTCCGCGGCGTCCAGTGAGGTTCGTCCCGCAAGCCCAGCACACCAGCGCGCAGGTTGGGTTCGCTTGCCCGCAGCGCCTGCAGGGCACTTTCTGAATCAACGACGCGGCCGCCCGGACATTCCGGCGCAATCTGGCGCGGGGAGAGGAAGCCGTGGTCTCCTGCGTGGCGATCCGGCGCGAAGCCAGTGCCTGCAGTTCGCCGTCATCCAGCCAGACCCCGCGGCATTCGGGGCAGGCATTCAGCGTGACTTGCGGGCTGTGCTCATACTGGAACTCGTACAGGGTCACCCCGCAGCGAGGGCAGGCCATCCCCCCACCGTGGGCCCGAGAAGGCCTGCCTTCGGCCAGATTCTCGGCGTTCCGGGCATCACCCGCACCCTGTTGCATGAGCCTGCCGAGTTCGCCGGGATCGAACCACAACCCGCCGCAATCAGAGCAGGCGTCCAGTTCCACACCGCCGACACTTTGCGGGGCCAGTTCGGCGCTGCAACGAGGGCAGACGGCCATGCGTGAGATCACTCCCTGATGGATTTGACGCGCAGATCATCCATGTCTATGTAACCGGCAGAGGTCTCGCCGGCAGTAGCCACAACATATACCGACTGCCAGGTCAAAGGTCCTTTCGCCTCTGCGGGCAGGCGGGCTTCCAGCCGCGTCCAGGCATCGCCGGCAGGCAATGCTTCGCTCAAGGTCACCAGGTGCCGCGTACCTTCCTTATCCACCAGCGCAGCTCGCACCCAGACCGGCTTGGTGCTGCGACCCCTTGCGAGGAGAGAAACGGCAGCTGCGGCCCCAACCGGCCTATCCAGGCGCGCATAGACGGCCCGGGTTGCGGTGGGCTTGCCCAGGTCATAGCTCATGCGGCAGAAGCGCTTGCCCTGGCCCGCATCGCCAGTGTTTAGCTGAATGCCGCCGCTGATCGCCGGGTCGTCCGGGTAGCGCTCGAACTTGAGCGTAGCCCCCTTCTCGAAGTCCTCCACCAGCATCTCGCCGGCAACGCGTATCGGAAGCTCGCAGGTCGCTCTTCCGAGCCGGGCGATGACCTTTGCCGAGCCGCCCGCCTGGGTGGCGCGGAAGGTCGCCGGACCGGTCTGGACCACCCCGAAGCCCTCTACCGACCACGTCAGCGCGGTCTCCGGCATCCAGACCCGCTCATTATTGTCCGTGAGCCCCAGGGCCTCGAAGGTCACGCTGTCTCCGGGCGCAAGGTCCGCGGAAGACGGCCAGACCAGGAGCTTCGGGCAGCCGGCAACCACATTGAGCGGCACCTTCGCGGAGGCAGGAGACTTGCTGTGACGGATTTCGATCTCCCCCGCACCCAGACCGGGACCGATCGTGAGTTCGGAACCCTTGAGAGTCGCGGTGGGCACTGGTTTCCCGTTGCCTCCAGCCGGCGCAACCACCACGAAATCAGCTTCTTTCGCAGCCACCGGATTATACCAGTCGTCGGTGCCAATCAGTTCCAGGGGGACTTTCGCGCCGGGGAGGGCCACGATGGATGGCGGGTTCACGATCAGTCGCGCCAGCGGGCCACGTGGCGCCAGGGACCGCACCAGGACGCCATTGGCGATAAGCCGCTCGCGGCCGTCACTGGGTCGGTTGACTACTTTGCCACGCACCCAGGCGGTGGTGGAGCCCCCGCCGTCGAGATTGAGGGCATCGGTGCAGCCCAGTTCCTGCATCAGGCACGCCAGTTCGGACAATGTCATGCCGATGCTCCAGCCGGGCTGGCGCCCGTCCACCATGGCCAGAATGATCTGCTTGTCGTTGTAACCGATGGCCGTGCGGGGATGTCGGGGCGGCTTCGGTCCCTCATTGGCCACGAGCTTGCCACCCTTGACGAGTTCTCCGCTGCCGCCCACTGCCAGCAGGACGCTCCCCGGAAGCGCGGGCGTTGTCACAGTCTCGATAGTCACCGGCTGTCCCACGGCCAGCTTCTCAAGCACCCCGGCGGCGTAGCCGTCGCCGGCCAGCAGGACCTCATCCGGCCCCGGCCTTCGCGACTTGCCGGGGGGGACGACCTCGGTAACAGTCCCCTCCCATTTACCGTCAGCTTTCACAGGCAGGCCGGCCATCTTCGCAATCCAGCAGCCGCCGTCCCCGTCCCAGCCCCACGACGCGGTGCAGGCGACGGCAATGTCCTTCGAGGGCTTCTGGTTGAACCCGATGCGTGGGATCACACCCGCGGGGGTCTTCAGCTTCACCTGTGTGTCGAAGACGCCGATGAGCGGCGTCCAGTCCTCCAGGAGGACGAATGCCGGGCGGTTCCGGGCGGTCATGAGCAATTCGCCATCACGCACGGCCATGCCGCAGAGCGTCCCGGCCCAGGGGTCCGGAGCCATGACAAAGAAGTCGCCATTTGCGGCGGCGATCACATAGTCGTCTTCTCTCGTCTCTCGTTCGATAATTCCGGACAGTCGTTCGACGCCTTTCACCATGCCCTTACCGGGGGCCATCTGCATCCGGATCTGGGCCTCGGCCCGGTTGATGGTGAAGACCCGGATCTCCCACGGGCCTTCGGTCCGACGGATGGCAGTGTATTCGACGCCGGGCCCAATGGGTCGGCGGTAGGTAACGTCATACGCGTGGGCAACCGATGCCGCCGCCAGGAAGACGAGCAAGCCAGGCAGCGGTCGGATTCTGCGAATTGGTGCTGTGGTAGCCAATATTCCGTTCACCCGCGAACAGTGGTATGATATGCAGCCGTGAATGGGGGGCTGACCCCTGGCCTAGCGGCCCGGGGCGTATCATACCACGACGGCCCGACCGTCAGAAAGCCGGGAGATGCTCATGGGCTCAATCAAGCAGTCCCTTTGCCTCGGGTGCTACCTGCGCGATGGTATCACCCTCGAGGAGCTCATCAAGTTCGCATCCGAAACCGGGTTCGCCGCAATCGAATTCTGGAGCCGCGAGGGCCTGGACTGCGAGCAGATCTTCGACCTCACCCAGAAGTATGGAATCCGCATCGCCAGCATGAGCGGCCACGGGACGCTCACCGACGGCATGAACAAGCCGGAGAACAAGAGCCGAATTGTGGACGAACTGCATGAAAGCATCGAGCTGGCAGTCAAGTGGAACGTCCCCGGGCTCATCTGCTTCTCGGGGAACCGCAACGGGATGGACGACATCACCGGGGCCGAGAACTGCGCAGAGTGCCTGTCTGAAGTCATTGGCCACGCGGAAGAGGCCGGGGTCAACCTGAACATGGAGCTGCTCAACAGTAAGGTTGACCACCACGACTACCAGTGCGACCACACCAAGTGGGGCGTCCATGTCTGCAAGATGGTGGGCTCGCCCCGGGCCAAGCTCCTGTACGACATCTACCACATGCAGATCATGGAAGGTGACATCATCCGCACCGTCGCCGACAACATCCAGTATATCGGCCATTTCCACACCGCGGGCAATCCCGGCCGGCGGGACATGGACGAGACCCAGGAGCTGTATTACCCAGCGATCATGCGGGCAATCGCGGACACGGGCTATGAGTACTTCGTTGGCCACGAGTTCGGGGCGAAGGGTTCAGTCCTTCCCGCCCTCAAGGCCGCCTTCGACCTTTGCAACGTCTGACAACCGACGCTGCGCTCGCTCAACGGCCCGGGTGATCATCGCCCGGGCCGTTCGCTTCGCATTGTCCGCGCAGGACTGGCGGCCGGGATGTCGAAACTGACCTCAATGCGAGCCCCGGCGCGGACCAGCGTGCGCGCCGCTGTCCACGGATGGTGATCTGCCGTGACCCGCCTGTTCCTCCTGCTTCTTATCACTGCCTGCACCTGCGCGCTGTGCTACGACGAGTTCCGCGAGGACTTCAGCTCCGCCGATGTCTGGACTGCCCAGCCGAGCTGGCTGCGACCGGCGGCAGAGCACCCCTCGCTGACCATGACTGACGGGGGCGCCCATTTCAGCATCGCCGAGCCCGGCAAGGGCATGAAATGGCGGCGCGAGGTGGACCTGGCCGACACCGACCTGGCCCCATGGCTGGTGTTCCGCTACAGGGCTCAAGGATATGCCACCGATAAGGTGGACTACGTGGTCTGGCTGGACGATGCCGACCGCAAACGCGACGGGTTGAGAGCAGTGCTGGGCGCGGACATCATTGCGGACGGAGAATGGCACACGCGGGTAGTGGACCTGTCCGCGGCCGGGTGCATCCCGCCTGTCAAACATATCGCGGTGCAGTGTTACGCAGGGCCGGACGGCCCGGCGCATCTGTGGGTGGATACGCTGGCGATTACGGACACTCCGCCGCCGGGAACCGTTGCCGAGCCGGTTCAGCCCGGCGAGGAGAGGAGCGCCTTGATCCCCGTGAACGATCCGCACGTATGGACCATCCAGCCCTCCTGGCTTGCGAACTACAGCGAGAATCACGCCTGCGTGGCCACCCGGGACGGCACGCGGTTCTCGGTGCAAGACGCGGGAACCGGCGCCAAGTGGTCGCGGAACCTCGACGAACCGGTGGAAGCCCCCGTTTGGGTATCCATGCGCTACCGGGCGAAAGGCCTCGTGGCGAACCCGGACTACGCGCTGTATGTGGCCAACCGCCCCGGTGGGCAGGCACCCGAAGAGCAGTATGCCATCTGCCTGCAAGATCTGGTCTCCGACGGCGTCTGGCATGTACAGTCCGCCCGGCTCACCGTGTCGCAGGTCTCCACACTCGCGGTGCAGGTGCAGGCGCTATCCCCCGGCGCATTCCTGGAGATTGCCTCCATCCGCTTCCATGATTCCGCGCCCCGGGTGAAGGTGGCGGAAGTCTTCGCCGCTACACCGGGCTGGCCACAGGATATGGGTGCATTCCGTCCTGTCGCCCTGCCCGCCGGGGACACCAGCGCCACCGAGCTGGTCACCCGTCTGCGCCTTGAAGGCGACCTGCCTTCCGGTCAGGTGACCGTGGACGGTATCCCATTCCTGCTGCGCGAAGCTCACTCGACCGCGAACATGACCGCTGTGCGGCAACCGAGCGCAATTGCCATTCCGCTGTCCGGACGCGCGGCGGAGTTGCACTTCATCCTGGCGGCACAGTTGCCGTCCCGGGATGAACCGGCCTTCGGCGAATCGGCCCTGGGGAGCTTCAACCAGATTGACCGGCTGCGGGTGCGCATCGAGTATGCCGACGGCACCAGTGAGGAACAGTTCCCCTTCAGCGCCCCGGCCGGACAGCATCGAGTCTCGCGCGGCCTGGGCACATATTGCGTGGCCCTGGATCCTGCACGGGAACTGAAATCCGTGGTCTTCCGCGACGGATTTCGGCGCGCCGCTTTCGGGCTGCTGGCAGCCACGCTCTGCGCGAACCCCGGCCCGGCGACCGATGCTACCCGGTTCCGTCCGCTGGCCGAGATGGGCTCGCCTGGACCGATGGCTGCGCGCCAGGCCGGGATAACTGTGGGCGACGGGTTCGTTCGCGTCGATGCCTGGTCGGTCGCAATGATCCTGGACACCCGCCGGGGACTTCTCGTCACCGGGCTGGAGAACCACTCGGGCGCAAACGCTGCGCTGGAGTTCACCCCTGGTCCACTGTTCCGCATGCGCCTGGGGTTGCGCGAACTGACTTCGGCGGATTTCGCGGTGACGTCCATCGAAAGCGACCCCGCGGAGACTTCGAAGCGCGTGGTGAACCTCGCCTGTGACAGCGTGGAGCCCGCGATCCGGATGCGCCTGAGCCTGGATGTCACCGACCCGCGGGAGATCGGGATGAGCCTGGAGGGCGACCTCCCCGGGCAGGACCCGGCGGCCGCCATGATCCTCTTCCCCGACCTGCGCGGCCTGCATTTCGCCGACGATCCACAGGATGCCTGGTACTGGATGCCCCGGCGCGGCGCGTTGGTGAACAACATCCCCATCAGCCAGCGGGAGCCCTACGGTGGCAGGATGCCGATGCAGGTCATGGGCGCGTTTTCGCCGGCACGGGGAACAGGCCTGTACGTGATGACGCAGGACCTGGAATCCACCCCCCGCTTCTACCGCCTCGCCAAAGCGGAGGGGACGGTGGACCTGGGCGTGGAGTATTCGCCCGTGCACAGCACCCGGCTCCCGCACACGGTGATTGGCTGCAATCAGGGCGACTGGCACGCGCAACTTGCACGATACCGCGAGTGGGTGGCGACGTGGTACGAACCCGCCGCGCCGCGCAAGAAGTGGTTCCGGGAAGTGTTCAACTTCCGCCAACAGTTCCTGCATTTCGCCCTGCCTGAGCGAAGCGGGATGTTCGACCCGGAGACGAAGAAGCTGGACCTGGCGAGGGTGCTGGCGAAGGATGCCGAGGCATTCGGCGGCGCAGACTACCTGCACATTTTCGACTGGGGCTGGGACCCGGTGCATGGCCGCTGCGGAGACTACGTGCCCTGGGATTACCTCGGGCCGCCCGAGAGCTTCCAACGGGCCATCCAGGAGGTCAAAGACAGCGGAGTGCCCGTGGGTCTGTACATCGAGGGCTACCTGGTGGACCCGCAATCAGACCTGGGCAAAGCGAAGGGGCAGCAGTGGCAGTTGCTCGACGCCGAAGGCAATCCGTACACCTACTTCGCGCCCAGCTATAACATCTGTTCGTGGGTCGATGAGTGGCAGGACTACCTGCCCGCCACCTACGCCCGGGTTCGCGGGCAGACTGGCGCGGTTGGCTTCTACATTGACGAGTACGGCTTCGCCCAGCCGGGCCACAACTGCTTCAACAAGACCCATAAGCATCCGATTCCCGCGTCTCCGGTGATCGGCGAGCAGCAGATGACCCGCAAGGTGCGCGAGGCCCTTGGACCGGACTGCGCGCTTTACACCGAGGAAAGCCCGGCTGACGTGACCTCGCAGTATCAGGACGGGAGCTTCACCTACGCCATTTCCTGCGCCTCGGATGCCTGGTCGCCGCACCATCTCAACCTGTATCGCTTCGCCTTCCCCACCTTCAAGACCATCGAGATCATCGTCTGCGACAAGCCTCTGGGTTCCAACGTGGATGCCTGCCGCCGCATTCTGTTCAACGGCGAAGCCATTTGGCTGGAGGGCATCCCTGACCGCTGGTTCGCGCCGGAGACGCTGGAGTACATCGCCCGGATGCACAGGGTGCTTCGCGAGAACCGCCAGTGTTTCGCGGGCGATTACCTCGAGCCGCTGGTGCCGGTGCTGGTAGAAGGAATCTACGCCAACCGCTTCTCCGAGAGCGCCGATGGAACGGGAAAGACCTGCTGGACTGTTTACAACACCGGGTACCGCAGTTTCTCGGCGGAGGCACTGAAGGTGGCGCATGTGCCGGGAGCCACATACAGGGACGAATTTACAGGGGAGCCGATCCCTGCGCGGGTGGAGGGTGACTGGGCCTTTCTGCGGCTGAACATCGGTCCGCGTGACGTGGCGGTGATCTCGCGCACCGCAGGCGAGGGAAACGTGCTCCTGGACGAACCCAAACAATGACCCGCAATCTGAAGATATTCGGCGGCGCTGCGCTGATCTTCTATGTGATCGGGGCGATCAACGACTCGGTGGGCATGTATGTGCTGGCCGCCGCGTCGCTCGCCGTGATTCTCGCCGCCTACTTCCTGACGCGTCTGCAGATTCGCGGCGTCCAGGCGGACGTCGACGTGCATCACCACCGGAGCCGTGCGGGAGAGGCCGTGCCGGCTCTTATCACCGTGCGCAATGCGGGACTGATCACCCGGACCGGGATGACGCTGGCGCTGGAAGTGGAGAACGAGACCGTGCCCGATGGCTCGCGTTACTACGAGTTCCTGCTGCCCGCCCTGGCGCCCAGTTCGCGGACGGAAATGGAAACGCTACTCGACTGCCCCCACCGAGGAGCGCACCGCATCCGGAATGCCACCGTCTATGCGCATGACCCCATCGGGGTATATCACCGGCGCGCGGAAATGCCGGTTTCTGTAGGGTTCCTGGCAGTCCCTCGCTCGCACCCGGCCGAGGGCGTCTCCGGCTGGGAACTGCTATCTCCCGAGGGGCGCAGGGCATCCCGGATGCTTCAGCGCTCCGGCGGGGAGTTCCAGTCGATCCGTCCTCACACACCGGGCGACGACCTGAAGCACGTTCACTGGAAGGTCACCGCCCATGCAGGTGAACTGGTCGTCAAGGAGTACCGCAGGCGGCGCGAGGCAGAGATCACCATCTGGCTTGACCTGTGGGACCGCAACCACCGGTGGATGGAAGACACCGAGACCGCCATTTCGCTGGCCGCCACACTGCTGGATCTGTACGTGCGGGGAGACTATCTCATATCCCTGGCCGGACAGGGCTTGCCGCGAGACCTCGCCATGCCATCCCGCGGCGAGAGTTACCTGGACCGCTGTCTCGTTGAGCTTGCCCAGGTGCGTCCCGTACCCGGGATGAGTTTCACTGAGTTCTGCGAGGAGCAGTTGCGCACTTCTCCCAGGCTCCGGAATCTGTTCGTCATCACGCCGCGCCCGGAACCCGGCCTCGAAGACGCCCTCACCGCCGCCCGGCTGCGTGGCGCGCACGTGGTGGTCTTCCTGGCCGGCGAGGATTATGAGGCGCCAGTCGCGGGACTGCTCGGTGATGAGGACCTGGAAGAGGCAGATTACCTGCCGAAGACCCCGTGGCGACGTTTACTGGAGTTCTTGGGTTTCGGCGAGGACCCGGACCTGGGAGAGCCCGTCCGCACGGGGATACGCGCCATCGATACATTCCTCGAATGGATAGGGCTGAACTGGCCGGACGACCAAGCGGACGAGGACCTGACTTTCGAGTACCTCCACGGCGACGATGACCTGGCGCTGCGGCGACTGCAGGCCGTGGGCGTGAACGCGGCTCGAGCAACGGGTTTCGAAAACATCCCGGAGGCCTTCGGCGAAGTCGCCTCTCAGACCGCCGGGGGCGTGACGGTATCCTGACAGGACAGACATCTTGATGGCGCTGCCCAGACCCACAGGCGCATGGTTCCGTCGACGCATGGTGGCGGTCGGGGTCAT
Organism: Armatimonadota bacterium; assembly: GCA_013314775.1. NCBI lineage: Bacteria > Bacillati > Armatimonadota > Armatimonadota bacterium. The sequence goes on from JABUFB010000009.1 coordinate 262,618, forward strand.
CCCCGGCCCGGATGACCGTGCCGGCCCGCAGCACGGCGCGGGCCTGACGCCGCTGTCCTGGTTCATCCTGTGCATCGGCGGCTGGACCACCATGCTCGGGGCCCTCATGGCCTCCGCGCCCCTGATCGGGCAACCGGCCTTCGTTTTGAAGATCGGCGGGCTGCTGGTGGCGGCGTTCCCGGCAGCCTACTACTTGTACCTCTCCCGGATCTCGCGCTGGCGTGTGAACACCATCGTGTTCCTGGCGGCCGTGGGACTGGGCGTCCTGGATTTGGTCCTGACCTGGCCCGCAGAGGGGATGGAGGCCCTCTACGGACTGACTGCCGGCTACCGCTTCCTGGTCAAAGGGTTCCTGTGGGTCATGGCCTTCCGCGCATTCGCCATTCGGGAACTGCGCGACATGGTCCTGTCTGCGATTCCGGCCATGTCCTGCATCATCCTGGTCATGGTCGCGATGCCGTCCGCACTGGCAGTGGTGGGAGCGGCAATGGTCATCGTTGGCTCGCTGTTCCTGCTGGCCGCCGAATACCGCGCTGACAGCCGCGAAAACGGCCTTGAGGCCCTGTTGGTGCGCCGGGTGATCTGGGAGCGTGGTCCTCGCAGCGGTGCGACGCTCAACACTTGGCAGGCCGTGTCCGTTGTGGTCCTCGTCGCGGCAATTGTCGCCAGCGCCGGCGCCTCGTACATGCAGGGCTCCAGTGCAGTCGGGCGCAGCTTCCGGGACACACTCGCGCGGTACCTGGCGGGGTTCATGATCAGCCAGCGCGCAGACTTCTCCCCCGACCCCTTGATCTGGCTCACCGGCGAGACGCCCTCCGAAAGCAGCCGGGTGCTGTTCGTGGTCGAGTGCGATCGTGGTGAGAACTGGCGGCAGCAGGTGTATGCCAACTACAATGGTCGGTCGTGGCAGATCGGCCGGGAACGTCGGGACAGGACCGCCTTCGACGGCACCCGCTGGATCGTGGACACAGACCTGATCCACGGTTTCCGGCCCCAGGACGCGACGCGCGTCAAGCAGGTGTTCCACATTCAGGCGCCTTTCGCGGCCTCCTTGCCAGGGCTGTTCTGCGCGGCGGAAGTGGAAGCGCCCGTGTCGCGCATCCGCGTGAGTCGCAGCGGTGTGATCCATTGCGCCGGGTACATCCGGCCGGGGCAGAGCTACGAAGTGGTGTCCCTGGTGCCCGCTGAGGGCCCGGCGCCCCGGGAGAACCGGCTGCCTCCCCTGGACCCGGAACTCCGGCGGCAGTACCTGGCACTGCCCCCCGAACTGCCGGCGCGGGTCGCCCAGCTTGCCCGGCAGATTACCCTTCAGGCGCGGGACGAATTCGACGCGGCTACGATGATCCGCCAGTATCTGGTGGATAACTACCCTTACGACCTGCGCCCGGATATCCGACCACGGGACGCGGACTTCGTGGATCACTTCCTGTTCGAGGCGAAGTCCGGCTACTGCATGCATTACGCCAGCGCGATGGCGATTCTGTGTCGCTGCATCGGGATTCCGACCCGTTTCGTCACCGGGTTCGTGCCCGGTGAACTCGATATTGAGACGGACTCGTACCAGGTCCAGGCCAAAGATGCCCACAGTTGGGTGGAGGCGTACATCGAGGGACGGGGCTGGCAGAGCTTCGACCCTACTCCGCCGCAGGACGAGGAGGACGACAAGGGGTTCTTCGCGTCCCTCTGGGCTCAGCTGACGAAGATGCTGCCGGGGTTGCTCGAACCTGGCGGAGCCCTGGAGAGAGCCGGTCGCTGGGCCTTACTGGCGCTGGGGTTGATCGCGCTGGTAGCCGCGGCCGCTGCCGGAGAGAAGCACTGGCGCCTGTACTACCGACTGCGCCTGAACCCGCGCCGCTCAACACCCGAAGAGCGCATCTATTTCGTCTACGGTCAGCTCCTGCGCTGGACTGAACGGTTCGGCCTGCCAAGGCGGGAATCCGAGCCGCCGCTGGAGTTCCTGGGTCGCCTGCGCTCCCCTCTCTCATCGCTCTCTGAGCCCCTCAGTCGGATCACCCACGCATTCCTGCGCGCTCGCTACGGTGGCTCATCCGTCTCCCCTGAGCTGGCGACCGCCGCGGAGGAGGACCTTGCCGGGGTGCACCGGGCGCTCTTCCGCGAGCGCGCCCTTGCAAGGAAACGTCCGCCGCTGGAGTAGCCTGTCCGGCGGGGCTCGGCCCATTCAACTTTCGTCACCCACCGCACCCACACCAAGCCTTCTTATGTTATAGTATGCCAATCGCGCACCAGCACATAAGTCAGGAGTGTCTTCGTGTGGCTGCAAAGCTGTCCGTTCTCGGGAACATCAATATCGACTTCGTGATGGAAGCCGAGCGAATGCCGATCCCTGGCGAGACCCTGATCGGGTCCAACCTGAGATTCGTCCCCGGTGGCAAAGCGGCCAACCAGGCGGTCACGGCCGCGCGCCTGGGCGCCCAAGTTACGCTCATCGGCAGCGTGGGACGGGACGCATACGGTCCGGCGTTGCTGGAAAACTTCGAGCGCGAGGGCATCAACACAGACCATGTCTCGCGCCGCCGGGAGGCCAACACCGGCGCCGCTTTCATCACCCTCCTTCCTGGTGGCGAGAACAGCATTGTGTCGATTCTTGGCGCGAATGAGCTGATTACCCCGGATCACGTGGAGAAAGCGGCAGCAGCCATCGAGCGCACCGACATGCTGCTGCTTCAGCTGGCCGTTCCCCTGGAAGTCGTGGACCGGGCGATCCAGGTGGCGGTGGACCGCGGCGTCCCGGTACAGCTTGATCCAACGCCTATCAGCCGGGGGCTCCCCAAGCTCTGGCGCCGCGCGTATCGCATGACGCCCAATGAGGTGGAAGCCGCCGAGATCGCCAAGTCTCCCGTGAGAACACCGGAGGAGGCTCTCGAGGCTGCCCGCAAGATCCGCCGGCGCGGGGTGAAGGTGCCCCTTATCAAACTGGGGCGGCAGGGTGCACTGATCCTGGACGACCAGGGGCCGCGGCTCATCGAAGGCTATGATGTCCCCGTGGTGGATACCACGGGCGCCGGAGATGCTTTCGCGGCCGGGCTTGCGGTGCGCTGCGCTGAAGGCGCGCCTATTAATCAGGCGGTGGCCTTCGCCAATGCCTGCGGCGCCCTGGCCTGCATGCGTTTCGGCGCACAGCCCAGTCTGCCCCGGCGTGAGGAAGTCGAGGCATTCCTGGCGGAACACGGCGGCGAAACAGGCGCGGTGATCCGCCCGCTGTAGAGCATGCCGGGTGCCACACCTGCGGCTCCAGGGCTTCCACCGGCGCAGCACAGTCACGCTGAAGTCTCTTCCCGCGCCAAACGCGGCCCCTTCCCACTGTTTCGTTCGTTTCGTGTCGGGCCGCTACTGAACGGAGGTGCGCTGTCATGGGCCGCTGCATCGCTGTCGGATTGAGCATCTCGGCCGCCCTGGTCGCCCTCGCGGTGGCCTGTGCCGAGCCGATCAAGCCCGACCCGGACAAGCCGCGGTACGAGTGCCGCCGCGCCGAAGGGATCAAGGTGGACGGCAGCCTCAATGACTGGGATGAGGCGCAGTTCACTGAACCCTTCGTGTACCCGTGGCCTGCCCAGACCGGCCCGCGCCTGGAAACCCGGGCCGCGCTGGCCTGGGACGACTGCTTCCTGTATGTGGCCTATCGCTGTGAAGACCCGGACATCACCGCGACCCATACGGAGCGCGACGATCCCACCTACATGGACGATTGCGTGGAGATCTTCATCGCGGCCGCGCCTGAGCGTTCCCGTATGTACTTTGGGTTCGAAATGAATGCACTAGGCACCATGTACGACTACTTCAACGCGATCCCCGACGTTCTCCTCAACGAGTGGGATGCCGCCGGATGGAGCCTGCGCACCCGCATCGAGGGCACGGTCAATGACCGCGAGGACACGGACCGGGGCTGGACGCTGGAGGTGGCGATCCCGCTGGCCAACTTTTCGGGCCTGTCCCGCAAACCACGCCCCGAGCCGGGGGATGTCTGGCGCATCATCCTGAATCGCTGGGACGGAACCGCGCCCGACCGCGCCCTGAGCGAGTGGACGCCGTCCGGCCAGAAGAACCCGGACCCTCACCGACCCGAGGGATTTGGCGAACTCCTGTTCGTGGGCAAGTGATGCGATGGAGCTTTCCTTCCGGTACGGAACAGGCACACAGACCGTGGACGTTGACCCGTCGCTGGTGGTTGCACGGGTGGGAGCCGGGGCACATCGGGCTATCGAGGACATCCCCGGCGCCCTGCGCAAGTCCGTAGCCTATCCGACAGGCCCGTACCTGGAGGAGATCATCAGCCACGGTGACCGCGTTCTGTTCATGACCGTGGATGACACCCGTCCCAACCCCTCGCCGATGCTGCACTTCCTCATGGAACGGGTGGAGGACCTGGGTGGCCGGCCGGAGGTCATGGTGGGTCTCGGCCTGCACCGGCCCATGCGGCCCGAACGACTGCTGGAGTTCCTGGGTATCGAAGTCGCACACCAGAATGATTCCCGCAGCGATGATCAGTGGTGTCTGGGGCGTACTGCCAATGGAACGCCGCTTGAGATCAGTCCCGTACTGCGGGAGTTCGACAAGCGCATTGTGGTGGGTTTCATCGAGCCCCACTACATCGCGGGGTTTTCGGGTGGCAGGAAGATGGTGCTCCCCGGCTGCGCGTCTCGTGACAGCATCACCCACAACCATTTCCTGACCGCACTCCATGGCCCGCAGTTAGGCCGGCTGGAGGGCAATCCGGTTCACGAGGACATGATGCAGGCTGCCCTGGCGGTGGGAATCCACTGGATCTGCGACGCGGTGGTAAACCCGGACGACACCTGGCACGCGATCACCTGTGGCGACCTGCGCGCCGCCCATGAAGCGGGGGTGCGGGCCGCCCGGTCCCTGTACACCGAAGAGGTTCCGAAACGGGCCGACATTGTGATATGCTGTGCTGGCGGCTATCCGTACGACGTGGACATGGTGCAGGCCAAGAAGACCCTGGTCCCGGCGATGGACTGCGTGCGCCCGGGCGGGGTCATCATTCTCCTTGGTGAATGCTCCCAGGGCTGGGGCGCATCCACGCCGGAGATGGGCCTGATGGACCCGGAGGGCGCTCTGGAGCTGCGGGCCCGGATCCTGGATGACATCCGATCCGGGCGCCTCGAGCACCACTGGGGCCCCTGCAGCCCGGGCATCTTGTTCATGCGCGTGGTCTATGACCTGCCGGCCACGCTGATCGTGGTCTCCCAACTGCAGGAGCAACTACGCGGAACCTACCTGCATCCCGCGCCGGATCTTCCCGCGGCCCTGGAAATGGCCCGCGATCTGCTGGGCCGGGATGCCACTGTTACCGCCATCCATGACGGCCGCCGGGCGATCTGCCGCGTCGGCTGATCTCCACCGAAAGGACCAGGGAATGTCTGATTGTGCAGTCCGCACCGACCCGAACCTCATCATGCGTCACGTCGAGCATCTTGCGGTCACTATCGGAGAGAGACTGGCCGGAAGTGCCGGGGAAGCGCAGGCAGCCGATTATATCCAGGCCGAGATGGAGCGCATCGGCCTGCAGAATATCCGCCGCAGAGAGTTCGACTGCGCGTGGTTCGAAGTGCGCAAGGCGAAGATGCAGGCGCGTTTCGGCAAAACGTGGGAGCCCGTGGTCATGGACGCGTGCGCACACACGCCCTGCACCAACGGGGTGCTTGAGGCCGAACTGGTCTACGTCGAGAATGCATCGGACATGATCCTGGACCGCCTGGACCTCAGGGGCAAGGTGGCTCTCGTGCACGGCAGTTACGGGCCGAACAGCCACATTCTCAAGCGTCTCAATGAGAAGGAAATCGCGGCGGTCATCTGGGTGGATGTGCGTTACACGCCGGACTGGAACCTGCGCGTGGGCCTGCCGTTTACCTTCCTGCCGCTGCTGAAGTTCCCTGCGGCCTCGGTGCCGCATCCGGTGGAATGGGACCTGGTGCGCCGGGGGGCCGATCGCGTTCGCCTGGAGCTGGACTGCATCGTGGAGACCCGCCCTTCGCAGAATGTGTCGGGGGAACTGCCCGGCAAGTCGGACACCGGCGGCGTTATAATCACCGGACACCACGACTCGGTCCTCGGTACGGCCGGCGCCGAGGACAATGCGGCGGGTGTGGGCGTTGCTCTGGCGCTGGCGGAACTCTTCGCCGGGCGCGAGTTCGAAAAGCCCATGCGGTTCGCGTCCTTCGGCACCGAAGAGCAGCTCAGCCAGGGCGCATTTGCTTTCGTCGCGGACCCCGAGAACCGCGCTCGCGAAATCGACATGGTGCTCAACACCGACGGCCAGGGCTGTTGGACCGGAGTGAATGAGGTGTATCTCACCGGGTCACCCTCGCTCCACGAGTACATGGGCGAAATGATGCGAAAGTGCGGCTGGTCGGGGACGATCCGCGACGAACCCGACGGGTTCTCCGACCATTTCCCGTTCATCATCGAGGACGTTCCCGCTGCGTGGTTCTGCCGGCGTAACTGCGCGGGCGGGCGCTGGTTCCACCACAGCCATTTCGACAACATCGAGGCGCTGTCGCCCCAGGTTCTCGCTGCCTGCGCGGATTTCGTGGGGGAACTCGCGCTGGACATCTGCACGCGGAATTGCTTGCCCTTCGACCGCGCCTTCCCGGAATGCACCCGAGAGGCCGTTCGCAAGGTGGCGGACGGCTGGCTGAAGCTCTGATCCGCCCGGAGGCTCCATGTTCACCGGTCTCATCGAGGAAGTCGGAGTTGTCCGCTCCGTGCGCCGCACCGACACTGGCGCCGAGATCGCCATTCAGGCTGCCATTGTCCTGGACGGCACGCGCATCGGCGACAGTATCGCCTGCAATGGCTGCTGCCTGACTGCGACCTCCCTGGGTTCCGGCTTCTTCACCGCACACGCCGGGACCGAAACCCTGGCACGCACCACGGTGGGCGCGTGGAAGCCGGGCGACCGTGTGAACCTTGAACGCGCGCTAAGCGTGGGCGGTCGACTGGGCGGACATTTCTTGCAGGGCCACGTGGATGGCGTTGGCGCGGTGCTTTCGGTGACGCCCGAAGGCGAAACAACCCGCTGGCGGTTCAGCATTCCGAGCGAACTAGCCGCGTTCATTGTGGAAAAGGGCAGTATCGCCATCGACGGCATAAGCCTGACCGTCACGGCGATCACCAGCGGGGCATGCGAGGTGGCGATCATCCCTCACACCCTCGCACACACAACCCTCGGAACCGCACGCCCCGGGGATCGCGTTAATCTTGAGGTCGACATTCTGGCCAAGTACGTCCGCCGGATTTTGTTGGCGATGGGGCGGGACAGTGGCGGCATCACCGAGGAATTCCTTCGAGAACAGGGCTTCTGCTGAACATGCCACAGTCAGTAATCACCGCCAGCGAGGCCATCAAGGCCTTCGGTGCGGGAGAGTTCCTCATACTCGTAGACGACGCCGGGGAGCAGAACACGGGCGACCTTGTGTTGTGCGCCGAGCACGGCGATGCCCGGGCCATCAACTTCATGATGCACCACGCCCGTGGGACGCTCTGCGTGGCGCTGACGGGCGAGCGCCTGGCCGAACTGGCGATTCCCGCAATGCTCGCGGACCAGGACCGCCGCCCGGGCCCTGCTTTCCACGTGAGTGTCGATGCCCGGCACGGTGTGCGGAACGGTGATTCGGCCACAGATCGCGCGATAACGGTGCGGACGCTGATCGACCCTGCCACCAGACCAAATGATCTGGTGCGTCCCGGCCATGTGCAGACCGTTCGGGCGATGGATGGCGGCGTGCTGCGGCGCGTGGGGCACACTGAGGCCGCGGTGGACCTTGCGCGTATGTCCGGCCGCATCCCGGCGGCGCTCACCGCAACGATCCTGGACGACAATGGCAACGCGGCCACCATGGCCGACCTCATCGCGCTATCGGAGCGCGAGGGCATCAAGATCGCCTCTATCGCCAGCCTGATCGAACACCGCCGCCACACCGAGCGCCTTGTGGAGCGGCAGGCCGAAGCCAACCTGCCGACCCGGTGGGGGATGTTTCGGATTGTCATCTACACGTCCGTGGTGGACAACCTGGACTACGTCGCGCTGGTGCGGGGGGATATTGAACACTGCGACGCGCCACTGGTGCGGGTTCATTCGGGCTGCGTTACCGGCGACATCCTCGGCTCGCTCAAGTGCGACTGCGGCCAGCAGCTCGAGCGTGCTTTCGAGAAAATCGCCGAGGAAGGCTGCGGGGTCATCATCTACATCCCGGGCCACGAGGGGCGGGGCATCGGCCTGGCGAACAAGATAAGGGCCTACCATCTGCAGGACGAGGGCTACGACACGGTGGAGGCCAATGTGGCGCTGGGCTTCGAGCCTGACCTGCGGGACTATGGGAGCGGCGCGCAGGTGCTGGCCGACCTGGGCATTACCCGCATGCGTCTGATGACCAACAATCCGGCGAAGTACGTGGGCCTGGAGGCCTTCGGGCTGGATATCGTCGAGCGCGTGCCCATGGAAGTGTGCCCCACCGACTACAATCTGCACTATCTGCAGACCAAGCGCGATAAGATGGGCCATCTGCTGCAGGGCGACATCCAGCCTTCGGGCGGCAGCAGGTCGGGCCCGGTTTCGCCACACGACTGAAGGAGACAGCCATGCCCAGAGTGATCGAAGGCAAGCTCGACGCCACCGGCCTCAAGTTCGGGATCGTAGTCTCCCGGTTCAATGAGTTCATCACCGGAAAACTGCTGGCCGGGGCGCTGGATGCCATCGTACGCCACGGAGGGTCGGATGAGGACGTGGACGTGGTCTGGATGCCCGGGTCTTTCGAGCTGCCTCTGGCGGCGAAGAAAATGGCCGAATCCGGCCGGTATGACGCGATCATCTGCGTCGGAGCGGTCATCCGCGGGGGCACGAGCCACTTCGATTTCGTGGCCGGTGAAGCGGCCAAAGGCATCGCGCAGGCCGCCATGCAGACCGGCATTCCCGTGATTTTCGGTGTCATCACCACCGAGACCATTGAGCAGGCCATCGAGCGTGCGGGCACCCGCCTGCCCAACCGCGGGTTCGAGGCCGCCGTAACCGCAATTGAGGCCGTGAACGCGCTCAAACAGATCGGCTGAGCACGGTCCAGCCAGCCCTTTGCGATGGGAGGACCACTGTGAGTTCCAGGAGCGGCCCCAGCGCATGTTCCGTCGTCGTGCTCGCGTTGATCTTCGGGGTCATCGGCGGGGGGGTAGGCGCGTGGCTGTTCACACGCACCCAGGGCGAGACCCCTCCGCCGGTCAACCTGCCGACACAACCCGGCACCACCGTCTCTCAGAGCGCCGGGACTCTCGAAGTCGTCACTGACAAGGACGCCATCGTCAATGCGGTCAAGCGCATCAGTCCCTCGGTGGTGAAGGTCATCGGCAGCCGCCCACCCCGCAATTGGCAGGAGCTACTGATGAGCGGCGGCATCATCGAGGGCATGGGCTCCGGCTTCATTTTCGAGTATGACGGCCGCAAGCTGGTCATGACTAACACTCATGTTATCGGTGATTTCACAGACCTGACCCTCAAACTCACCGACGGCCGGGAACTCAAGGCCAAGCCCCTTGGCCGCAAGCAGGCCGAAGACCTTGCAGTGCTGGAGATCATCGACCCGCCGGACGACCTCGTCGCGGCGAAGCTGGGGGACTCTCAGAAACTTTCCCCGGGCGAATGGGTCATCGCTGTCGGCAACCCCTTCAACTTCGAGCACACCGTCACTGTCGGCGTGGTCAGCGCCCTGGCTATGCGCCAGATCGGCGAAACGACCCGCAATGTGATCCAGACCGATGCAGCGATCAACGCCGGAAACAGCGGCGGCCCGCTGGTGGACCTCGCAGGTAATGTGGTCGGGATCAATTTCGCGATTTTCGACCCCCAGCGCAACCAGGTGGCCACCACGGTGGGCATAGGCTTCGCGATCCCCATCAATGAAGCCAAGGAACTCATGTATTTCCTGGTCCACCGAGGGCCGTACGTGGGCTTTGCCCAGGTCACGCCCAACAGCATGGGCCTGTCCCGCTTCCTCGGGCTGGACACTGACAAGGGCTTTGTGGTGCGCGCGATCTACACCCCCAGCCCGGCAGCGGAAGCGGGGATCGAGATCCACGACGTGATCCTGGCCGTCGACGGAAAGCCCATAGCCAGCCTGGATGAACTTCAGAGGGCTATCTTCCGACACAAGATCGGCGAGACCATCACCTTCACCGTGCAGCGGGGCCGCAAGACTCTTGACGTAAAGGTAGTCGCCGGCAGAGCCCCGGACGACATCTACTTCTGACGCGCGCTGGATCGGTTATGACACAGTGTAATGGCCGCCGCATATGTCTGTGAGCAGACCGCCGGCGGCTATTTCACATTGCGCACTTGGAAAGGACGGTTGGCTACCGTGGCGTCTCCCAAGCACATGGCATCTCTTCCAATCCACCTCTGTACGGTTCTCACTCTCGCCCTGGCTCTCTCGGCATCGGCCGACCTCATACGAAACCCTTCCTTTGAGTCCGGCGCGGACATGCCGGATCACTGGCGGCTGTCGGCGCCAGATGGCAGGTGGGAGAAGGGCGGCAATAGCGGCGAACGCTCTGTCAGCGTCACCAGAGACGGCGAACGAGAGACCAACGCGTGGTTCCAGGATGACATCCCGGTGGAGCCATTCACGACCTACCGATTTGCTTTCCACGCCCGAGCCGGAGCTGGATCAGGTGGCGGCTGCATCGTTTCAGGCCCGGATTTCGCCAATCGCGACCTGAACGTCTCAGACCGCTGGACGCGCCAGTCCCACGTGTTCACAACCCGTCCCGGACAGAAACGGATGTCGGTGCGTCTGGGCCAGTGGATGAAGACCGGCACGGTGTATTTCGATGACGTCTCTGTTCAGCCGGTGACCCCGGTCTATCGGAACACCGGCGGAGTGGTCCTTGGCGAGGGCGAGAAAATCTCCGCCGGGTCGTATTCCTTCCGCGCGCCATTGTCGGGAGAGGGCTCCAATCACTCCCGTCCGCTTGAATCATTCAGCGCCGGCTTCAACTCCAATCGCTGGGTGTTTTCCCCGGGCACCCACGTTACCTACCGTCATGCACTGCCGGGGGCACGCTTCACCAGCGGCAGACTGCGAGTGACTGTCAACTACTACTCCGCTGGTGACTGCATTGTTGAGGCTTCTGCGGATGGCGAACAGTACGTTCAACTGGCTCGCATTGGAGCCGTTGAAACGGGGGAGTATGGGCTCCCTGCGAACCTGTTTCCTGCCGCCGCTCTTTGGATAAGACTGCGCAGCCCCGGCCAGGAGGAAGCCCGCGAGGATTCCAACCCCGGTTCATTCCAAGTCAATGACTATGCCTTCACCGCGAACCTGGACCACGACATGCCCGACGCCATTGGCTCAACGCGTTACCTGGACGTACCCGTCACTGATCCACGCCTCGCGGTAACAGTGGATGACCTGGGCGCGCTCCTGCCGGGCGGCGAGAACCGGGCCCGAGTGCGTCTGGCGAACCGCACCGGCGAGCCGATGACCTGCAGTGTCCGGGTCACTGTCGCCGACGGGAGCACGACGCCGGATGTTCCCGGCCGCGAGACTGCCGCGCAGGTGACGGTACCCGGGAACGGCGAGGCATCGGCGGAGGTGGATTACCTTGTTGCCGGTGCAGGCGAAGGCGACCTGCAACTGACGGTCGCCGCAGGGGGTGAGACGCTGTTCACGGCGGCAACCCGTTTCACCGTCCCGAGCCTGTATGCGTCCGACTATGGCGCACCGGTCACCAGCCTGCCGGACTGCGACCTATGGTGGTGCGAGGGCACCTACAAGGTGAGCCGAGAGCGCCCGGCGGTTGTCGCGATGCAGGGCCAGCTCAGTCCAGTGTCGCTGTCAGCGGCGCGCAATGAGTTCGAGCCCTGCCAGATCGTGCTGAGCCCGAAGCGCAATATCAGCGGCTTGCGCGCACGCGCCCAGGACCTCATCGGACCGGGAGAGGCGCGCATCTCCGCTGGGAACGTGGAGATCTGCAGCGTTTGGTATCACTATGTCGAGCATCCCACGGACGCGGCCGGCTGCCAGGGCTGGTGGCCCGATGCCCTGCCGCCGCTGGAGGAGCCCATTGATCTGACCGCGGGGCAGAACCAGCCGTTGTGGCTCACGGTGAAGGTGCCAGCAGATGCGCGTGCAGGCCTCTATCGCGGGGCCATCGAGTTGGTTGCAGAGGGCTTCCAGGCAACTGTGCCGCTGGAGCTCCGCGTCTGGGATTTCGCGCTGCCCGAAGAGCCCTCGCTCACCAGCGCCTTCGGGCTCAGCCCGGGGACTATATGGCAGTACCAGAATATCACCGACGAGGCCACGCGCGACCACGTCTGGGACCTTTATATGCAGAACTTCCGCGATCACCGCATCGCCCCGTACTCCTTCTGGCGCAGTCCCATCAAAGTGGAGTACACGGGCTTCGACTGGACAGGCGGCCAGGTGGTTGCCGGCGACGCCTTCGAGGGTGACAAGTGCCTGCAGATCGTGGATGACAGTGAGTCCGCATCCATCGCCGCCACGGCGGCCCGGCGAGTGAATGTCGACCCTGACGCGCTATACACGCTGTCTTTCGCGGCTCGCACCACCGACCCGGGCCAGCGGTACCTGGTCACACTCCAGAGCTACAATGCCTCCGGCAACTGGATATCGGGACACAATCTTGACCTAGCGTTCACCGGTGCCGGAACCTGGAAGCGGGAGCAGATTACATTCCGTCCCGCCGACCGGTCGCCTCAGGCGCGCAGCCTCCTATTGGTCCTGCGCCCCGCGCCGTGGACGGAAGACGGCAAGCACATCGGCACTGCGTGGTTCGACGCAATCAGCCTGACGCGCGAAGGCTCCGAAGAGAACCTCGTCGCCGGCGGCGGGTTCGAGGAGGGCCCCGGCGCGGTCCGTCCTGAAGTGGACTTCACTGCCTGGGACGTCGAAGCCCGCAAGTACCTGGACGAATACCACTTCACCGCTTTCAGTCTCCCCCTGGCGGGGCTTGGCGGTGGGACCTTCCACGAGCGCCACTACGGGAAGATCGGTCCATACGACCAGGGCACGCCGGAGTACCGTCGTATCTTCCGCGACTACTGCATGCAGATCCAGAATCATCTGCAAGAGAACGGCTGGCTGGACAAGGCTTACGTCTACTGGTTCGACGAGCCTGAGCCGAGGGACTACGAGTTCGTGCGCGAAGGCATGCAGGAGATCAAGCTTGCCGGGCCGCTGATCCAGCGCATGCTCACCGAGGAGCCCACCCCGGCGCTGTTCGGCGCGGTGGACATCTGGTGCCCGGTCCTGAGCAATATGGAACCCGAGATCTGCCGCGAACGCCAGGAACTTGGCGAGAAGATTTGGTGGTACGTCTGCACCGGCCCAAAGACGCCATACCCCGGCCTGTTCATCGACCATCCCGCCGTAGACTTGCGAGTCTGGCTGTGGATGAGCTGGAAGTGGAACGTTCAGGGCGTCCTGGTGTGGGCATCCAACTACTGGACCAGTTCCTGCGCCTACCCGAATCAGCCGCAGAACCCCTGGGAAGACCCCATGGGCTACGTGTCCGGCTACGGGCTTCCCGCGGGGCATATCGCGTACTGGGGCAACGGAGACGGCCGGTTCCTGTATCCACCGAATAAGGACATCAACGCGAACCGCGAGCCCTTCGTGACGGGGCCGGTCAACTCGATCCGCTGGGAGATGCTGCGTGAGGGCATGGAGGACTTCGAGTACTTCGCGCTGCTCAAGAAGCTGACCGCTGCGCAACCGGGGACTGAGTACGAGCGACTGCTTGCAGTGCCCGAGGACGTGGTCAAGTCCCAGACCGAGTTCTCGCTGGATCCCCGGCCCATGTACCAGCACCGAGAAGCGATGGCCAGGGCGATCGAGGCACTGAGTCAGCAGGGAAAGTAGACGGCGCAACCGTTCCCTCCGAACACAGCGCGGGCGAGGCATTCATTGCCTCGCCCGCGCTGCTCTCCAGGCGGATGCCGCCGCTTTAGTACAATAGGTGTGTCGGCTTGATGCCCTTGACCGTGCCGCCGGGTTTCGTGAAATCGATGAAGCGTCCGTAGACGACCTTGTCGCTCCCTTGCTTCCTGCAGTCCTCCAGCCACCAGGCCCCGAAACGTGTGATAGTGAAGTAGGCGTTGTTCCCACTCGACCCTTCGTAGACGCAGAATGGGACGATCATGATGCGCGGATTGTCGTGGTGGAAGTTCTCGAAGGTGTCATTCCGCCAGCGCGGCCATTGGGCGCGTCTCAGACGGGAGTCCCAGTCGGTCTCCAGATCGGCCATCCACTGGCCCGTTCGCTGCCCCGGGCGGTTATAGACGATGTCCCCTTCGCGTACTCGGCAGAGTTCTTCGATCTCGGGCTCGACCGTGCCCTTGAGGGCCTCGTCCCAGTCTACCCCACTGGGGGTGTCCAGCCAGCCGAAGATGCCGTACGAGCGGGACTGGGTGGTGGGGTCATCGCAGAAGTGCATATCCATGCCCAGGCCGTACTCGACATAGGTGCCTTCCGAGACCCACATCGGGCTGATGCAGGTGCCCAGGTCCAGATGGGCCGCCGCCGCGGTGCGGGAGACGCGCACTCCTCGCATTCCGATCACAGGCAGGAAGATGTAGTCCACCCACTTGGTGGCGGTGACGGTGAAGCTCCCTTTGCTGGGCGCCGGACCGAAATCGGGAATCTCCTCGCCCTCGGCATAGACCCCGGTGGTGACCTGGAAAACTTGAGCCTGGTCGGCGGGGATGTTGGCGCGGGCCGTCTCCAGCGCCGTGGTCACGGCAAGGTCCGTGTTCGGCAGGTCCTGCGCCCCTCCCAGACAGCCGGCATCCGCAATCTGCTGGCACTGCTGGGCGGAAAGCACCACCTGTCCGACGTCCAAAGCCATGCCCATGAACGCCAGGAGCACGACCAGCGCAAACAGCGTGGTTGCGACTGTAGCGCCTCTTCTTGCATTGCGGCCTGAGTTGAGCCCGACGTGGCCTCCCGTGCGAAGTGATCGCATGGAACAGCCCCCCTGAAGCACAGTCTCCCGCTACCCGCTGCGTGCAAGCAGATGAGCGGGTCAACTCAGTTCGACGCTATAGTGCGCCTGGCCTGAGCTGCCGGTACTGCCCCCCAGGTTGTCTGCTCTGGACGCTGGTCGCCTCCTGGCGTCCGACTGCGCGGAGTCTAGTACATCAGGTGTGACTGGCCGACCTCAACCTGCCCCACGCCCACCATCAGTGTTTTCAGCTTCGCGGCGTCGTAGGTGTAGAACGCATACCCGCCATTGCGGCACAGTGACGCGTTGTACTCGGAGTCTGCCCCCATGTCGCCCGAAGCTGTTCCCTGATCGAGAGTCACCGTGTGGATCCGGATCCCCTTTGCCGCGAGCTTGTCCGCGATGTATGTCCCCAGGGCCTTGATCGAGCTGTCGCCGGCGCTGCCCCCACCCCACCAGGGCATGCCGTCACTTACCAGAACGACAACGTGCTCGGCATCGCTATTTGCGAAGTCATAGTCCAGCAGCTCGTCGATCCACGCCTTCAACTGGTTTTTTTGGGTCGTCGTGCCGTTTTTCCAGTACCAGCCGATGTCCTTATGCACCCAGAGAGTGGTACTGCGACGACCGTACTTCTTGCCATTGAACCACTTCACCTGTGTATACTTGCTGGCATTGACACTCCGGTAAGGCTCCCACTGATTGTACGTGCCCTTGCTGTAGCAGTTGGTGCTGCTGGCCGTCTCCCACCACTTGTCGGCATAGAAGTGATCAATGAACTCCTGCCATCGCGCCTGAGCGTCGGATGCTTCCGCGAAGCCAAGCCCCGCCCGAAGGAGCCCCGTGTACATGTTCGTCCAGGAGTTGTGCTGTGGTGCTTGGTTGTACGGGACAGTAGGCATCCCGGCCACGTAATCGCTGAGCGGGTCGCTATACTCATCGGGCCCGGTGGAGTACTTCGCCGTCTCGTACTCGTCGGTTGGATGAATATCATGGAATAGGTTCGTGTCCATCCGTGAGCGGTCATCCATGAACTCATGAATGGCGTGCTGACCAAATCCGCAGATACCCACCCGGTCTCCGTCCGCGAAACACTCGCGCATGAACTTGATGAACTCCACATTCCCGGTTCGCGCGTACGGGAACTCGTCCTCAAACGACCCCGACTGGTCCTGCGCCAGCATGACCTCGACAGGCGGTCTCGGACTGCGTGAGACCGTGAGGGTTGCTATGGCGCGGGCGGTGAGATTGACGGTCTCAATGCCGAGTACCTTGGCAAAGTACAAATGTATCGGACCATCTGCCGCATCTTCAGTTCGACGTCCAATCACCTGAACCGCCACGGTCCCGTCGGGGACGGAGATCACGCCTTCGCTTACCTCGAACGGGTGTATGACATGGTTTTCATAATCCCAAGCGCCCACGACAATGTCATTGTCCGGGTCGAGGGTCAAGTTGCCGTCCCAGACCCGGTTCGCCTGTGCCGTGGCAACGGCGGCGTCAACGGCCGCCACGGGATCCAGGCTCATCTGCAGTGCGCTCACAGCCGCTAGCGCAGCAGCGTCCACTGCGTTCTGCAGCTGCTGCTTGGCCAAGGCCGCCACACCGTAGTCGATGCACAGGGCCGCCATCCCCAACAGTACGGCCAGTGAGAAGAGTACTGTGGCGATGACCGCCCCGCGCCCTTTTCGGACCCTATGCATACTGGTTGCCCCCCAGCATGGTCCGTGAGATTATTCGCCCGCGTGCAATCACGCAGGTGGCGGACGGTCGTCCTGCCCGGGTTTCAGTTCTCGCCCCGGATATCAAGGTGCGCCTTTGGACTGCGACCTGCCAGTCTCCGAAGACAGACAGGAGCTACCAAGGGCCGGTCGACACTTGTAAATCTACCTCCTGCACACCTCTCCTTCCCCGACTGAAGGTATAGCCCCGCATAACGGGCCCGGCTCCCTCAACCCCCAATGCAAAATGCCCCGGCGCCACTCCACGAGTCTCCGTCCTGGCAGACTGGTGGGGTGGCGCCGGGTCTCTGAGGGAGCCCCTACTTAGGGCCCGGGACAGCAAACCGTTTGATTGCCCCCGCTCCGATCAGCGACATCGACCGCGCTGCCCCCCAGCGCTTGGCCATTTCACGCGCTATTCGCGGCGCATCACCGCACTTGCGCGGAGTGTCTTGGTGTGGGCAGTGGTGTCGTCGGCGAACCTGCCGAACAAGCCTCCGAGCATGAGGTGATGGTCGTATGAAGCTCTCACGCGAATCTGTGCGCCCAAGGGTGCGGTGTTGCGGACGCCGTCATCCGTCAGGGTCTGCCATTGGGACCAATATCCACCTGAATACGTTCGAAACTCCAGGACAACGGTCATTGCATCCGGGTCCAAGCGACCCAGGCTACCCTCCATCCGGTCGAGAACCTCTGTTACGGTGGAACCGGTGCATGCCACACGCGCGCCCTCACGCGTGACATTGTTGAGCTGCATCAGACTGCTGAAGATCATGCCGAACTCAATGATTCCGAACAGCGCAATTATCAGGAACGGCGTAACCATCGCCATTTCGACGGATGCCGTTCCCCCGCGCATCCCGCGGCCCCGCGTTCGAGCTCGATTGACGGGCATGTCCTTCACCTCGGCTCTCGCTCCCCGCCTCATCATCCATCGAACCCAGTATACCCCGAAACTCAACGTTTAGTCAAGACATTATCAAGAGAAACGCTGGAATACCGCATTTTTTCCTCGAAGCTCCCTCGCCGTAGGCCCTCCAACCACACTATCGGGGACGAGCGACGCATCTACAGCGTTCGCATGTCACAGTCACGCAACATTCGCAGGGGCTCCGGACGGCCGACCCGGGCATTTGTTCCGTGCCTCCGTGGAGCAAAGGTCTTCCCCTGCGTCCGCCGCCGTTTCTCCGGCTGGACCCGCAGCTTGTACCCTGGCAGGAATCACGAAAGAGCCCGCCGGAAATGCGCGGCGGGCTCTTTGTCGTCGGGAGGCTGTTCTCGTCCGGTTACTTGCCGGAGACCCAGGCGAGGAACTCGTCGTAGCTGTCGTTGAACTGGGCCAAGGTCTTGACCACGGGCAGATAGGTGTCGAACTCATCGACCTTCATGCCGTCCGGCTCGTAGGCCTTGCGGAACAGCTCGGACTTGTAGAGCTTGTCCAGCGTGCCCGGGGGGAGGGGGGTCCACATGCCGTTGGGGTCGATTTCCCGGGGTTCGGCGTCGAACTCTTCCTGGCGGTTGGGGAATACGGTGAGCCACAGCGGCACTTCCGGCTCACTGTGCACCGAGCGCAGGATATTCCAGGGGCCACGGCCGGAAGCGGGCAACGGCCGGGACTTGGTGAACCCGAGACCGCCGCGCTGCGGAGCGAAACTAAGCAGCCGGTACTCGCGCTGCCGGATGGCGGTGGTGCACCAGGTCTTGACCTCCTCCCAGTCGGGGATGAACTCCTTGAGTTCATCGCCCACAGGGTCGTCCAGGCGGCCGTCCATCTGGGTCCGGTAGCTGACCTTGCAGGTGCTGTTCTTCTCGATGGCGCCGGCGAACGCGATCTGCTGGGGCAGAGAGAAGTTGACGGTAACGTTCACGCCCATGCCGCAGCGGGTAGCCTCGGCGGCGACATCGATCCCGGCCTTGGTTCCAGGGACCTTGAACACGCAGTTCGGGACGCCCTGAAGCTCGCGCTCAAGCTGGCCCCAAACCCACTTGGCTTCCTTGATCATCTGGTCGGCATCGGTGGCGTTCTTCGGGCTGAGCTGCAGGCTGACGTATCCCATCTCGCCGTCGGTGAGCTCCCAGATCGGGCGCAGCAGCCGGGCGTTATGCACGACGACCTGGATGGTCAGCGCGTAGGCCAGGTCTACCGGGCCGTAATTGGGGTGCGCCTCGAGCAGCCTGTCGCGAACTGGGGTCCAGTACTCCGGCTCTTCCTCACGAGCGACATTGACGAGAACTGGGTTGGTGGTGACCATCGCCGCACCGCGTCGCATTGCATCGCGCAGGTGGGAGGCGTAATCATTGCCCCAGTAGGTGTTGACCGGCCCGAAAAGGCTCATCCGTGTGAGCTTCAGCAGATTGCTGGACTTGATAGCGGCGATTTCGGCTTCTGCAGCGTCTGCGAGATCAGCCCGACCCCAGTCCCGGAGCATTCCGATGCACTGCTTGCTCTCGCCCTCGAGTACTGCCTCGTTGGTGGTGCAGCAGGCCGCGGAGTGCTCGTGCTGGACATTGCACTTCAGGGCCCAGTCGGCAAGGCCGGACTGCAGGTCGATCGCCAGTTCCTTGATGCCCTCGGCGATTTCGGCCTGTCGCTCGTCACTGGCGCCGGGGAACTCTTTCTTCAGCTCAGCCTGCCACGCGTTCAAATCGGTGGAGAGCCGGTCACACGGGGTGCGGAACATGAAGTTCTGCAAGATATTCAGGGTGTCTTCCGTCATCTGTACTCGCTCCTCACAGGGCGACGGCTGCCGACCTGGTATTTGATCGCGGCCCGGGGGCCACGAGAAACGCCAGTATATCACAAGAAAACTCAGGCGCAAACGCCGGGGAGACAGCGACCGGATCACGCGCAGACGCGTACGAAGCCGGAACGCACCGGGAACTGGACTGGGGATTCAGCCTGTCTGCACCGCACCAACTAGCTCTGCGATTCGACTTACGCCGTGAGTCCCGCAGAAATCCCGCAAGCCGTGGACCACCTTGAGCGCGGCCCGTGGATCCACGAAGTTCGCCGTGCCAACCGCCACCGCACTCGCTCCGGCAAGGATGAACTCAACCGCGTCCCTGGCGGTCATTATCCCGCCCGAGCCGATGATCGGCACATCCAACTCTCGTGCAAGCTGCCAGACCATGCGCACAGCGACCGGGCGAATGGCTGGTCCGGATAGGCCACCGGTGACGTTTGCCAGCACCGGGCGGCGACGCTCGACATCGATCGCCATGCCCAGCAGTGTGTTGATCGCCGACAGCGCGTCGGCGCCTGCCTCGACCGCCGCTTCTCCCATGACCAGGATGTCGGTGACGTTGGGCGAGAGTTTGACAACGAGCGGGTGAGTGGTTTGGCCACGGACGGCCTGCACAAGATCGCGGATCAGGACCGGATCGACCCCGAACTGCATCCCACCGTGCTGAACATTGGGGCAGCTTATGTTGACCTCGATGGCTGCGATCGACGGCACCGGATCCAGCCGCCGGGCAAGCTCCGCGTACTCATCAACGGTACGGCCGGAGATATTGACGATGACCGCCGTGTCGAAACGGGACAGGCTGGGGAGCTTGTCGGTGATGACCGCATCGATGCCCGGGTTCTGCAGGCCGATGGCATTGAGCATCCCGGCCGGGGTTTCAGCGATGCGCGTCGGGGGATTCCCCTCCCGCGGCTCGAGAGTGGTTCCTTTGAGGATGATTCCCCCGAGTGCCGACAGGTCATAGAACTCGGCATACTCTTCACCGTATCCGAAAGTGCCGGAGGCAGTGAGGATCGGGTTCTTGAGCTGGATCTTGCCCACGGTGGTAGTCAGGTCGGGAGTCATCACTCGCTCAGCTCCTCCCAGGCAACCTCGCTGGCGCTGAAGACGGGCCCGTCCTTGCACACCCTGCGGTGTTTGGGTTGCAGCCGGGTCGGGATCACACAGCCCAGACACGCACCCACCCCGCAGCCCATGAACTGTTCAAGCGACGCCCAGCAGGGAACGCTCTGTTCTGCGCAGAGCTCCGCCACGCGCGCCATCATAGGCCGTGGCCCGCAGGTATAGACGATGTCGACACCGCGCTGCAGCTGCTCGGAGACGAGTTCCGTAACCAGCCCGCGCGCCCCCGCAGTGCCGTCTTCTGTGGCTGCCTGGAACGCCTCGCAGCGACCGGCGAAGTCCTGCCAGCACACCAACATGTCCTCAGTTGCCGCGCCCAGGAGCCCACGCACATAGTGCTGCTGTTCGGCAAGCTGCAGCGTGTCGGCCAGGAAGATTAGCGGCGCGACGCCCACTCCGCCCGCTACCAATAGAACCCTGCTATCTTCCTCCGGCACCGGGAAACCGTGACCGAGAGGACCAATGATGTCTAGCGCGCTTCCTGGCGCGAGGTTGGACAGGATCGCGGTGCCCCTGCCAACCGCGCGCACGAGAATCTCGATGCGCCCCCGGTAGTTGTCGCGCAGCATGATGCTGATCGGCCTGCGCAGGAGCGGGTCGTCGGTACCAGACACGCGCACGTGAACGAACTGGCCCGGAGTCGCAGCGTGCGCGATCGCCGGGCAGTCAAGCTCAAGGGTGATATGATGCGGCGCAACTTCCTCGCGGCGCGTGATTCTCGCGGCCAGGGACTCCATCGCGGGATCCCCCACGGGGTCGGCCCATCGTCGGCCGGTGATGCGAACAGGTGTGCAGTTCACGCGAGCTTTCAGCGCAGGTTCATGTCTTCCAGCGCCCCACCGGCCAGGACGTGCTCAGCGATCTTGCGCGTCATCGCATACGCCTCATTCAGTCCACTGCGCCAGGCGGCGAGTTCTGCCCGACTGTTCTTGAGGCCCTCGGCAAGCAGCGCATGCATCTCAAGAACGGCCGCCGGCCCGGTGCTGCCGAGACTGACCTGCCGATTGAGACAGGAGACAGGGTCCACCACCAGCGCTATCTCTTCCAGGCTGAGATCCTGCCCGTGCTCTGCAAGGAGCTCGCGCACGCGTTCGTGGTCATCCAACGTCTTGCCCTCGCGCACCAGGGTCCCCACCAGGCCGCCCACGATCTCGTGGCAGGTCCGGAAGGGCAGGCCGCGCCCAGCCACGAGGTAGTTGGCAAGTTCGGTTGCGGTAGCGAAGTTGCGGCCCACAAGCTCCCGCATGCGCTCGGTGTTGAAGGTTACCGTGCGCACCATCTCCGTCACCGCACGCAGGCATAGCTCGGCGCAGTCCAGCGCGTCCCAAAGCGGCGGTTTGTCTTCCTGCAGGTCGCGGTTGTAGCCGCTGGGCAGGGCCTTGAGCATGGTCAGTATCTGCATCAGTCGCCCGTAGACCACGCCCACCTTGCCCCGGGTGAGTTCGGCAATGCAAGGGTTCTTCTTCTGCGGCATAATGCTGGAGCCTGACGAGTAGGCGTCGTCGATCTCCAACATCCGATATTCGTATGTGGACCAGAGTACGAACTCCTCGGCGATCTTGGACAACGCGGACATCATGATCGCGAGGTCCGCCACCGTCTCGGCAGCCCAGTCTCGGGTGCCCACGCAGTCGAGGCTGTGCGGCTGGACATCAGCGAAACCCAGCAGGCGCGCGCTCAGGCGGCGGTCGGTGGGGAACGAAGTGCCCGCAAGTGCAGCGGCCCCCAGCGGGCAGGTGTTCACACGCGTGTACAGGTCGGACAAGCGCTGATCGTCCCGCGCGAGACCGGCGGCGTGACCCGTGAGCCAGAAGGCCACGGAAATCGGCTGGGCATGCTGGGTGTGGGTGTAGCCCGGCATGACCGTCTGCTCGTGCCCCTCCGCCCGGTCGAGGAGCGCCTGCCGCAGTTCCGCCAGGGCGTCACGAATGTCGATGAGTCTGGCGCGGCAGTGCATCTTGCCGTCGGTGGCTACCTGGTCATTGCGGGAGCGTGCGGTGTGCAAGCGGCCACCCATCTCCGGTCCGGCTCCCTGGCGCAAGTACGTCTCCACGTTCATGTGGACATCCTCAAGCTCGCGCTTGAGTTCAAAGCTTCCGTCTTCCCACGCTTGGCGAGCATGCTCGAGCCAACGCAGGATCTCCCGCAGGTCCTCTTGAGAGATGATACCGCAGCTTGCCAGCATGATGCTGTGGGCCTGACTGCCCCAGATATCTTCAAACACCATGCGGCCGTCTGCGCCCGTCGATTCCGATATCTGCAGGGCAATGTCGGCCATCTCCGCCGAAAACCGTCCGCCCCAGAGCTTACTCGACTTGCCGTCGCCTGACATTTACTCGTTCCCTTCGTCCGTATCCGCAGGAGCTTTCCCGTCCACAATCGCTTTCAGTTCGGGCCACAACTGGTCCCCCAGCCGGGCCAAAGCGAAGTACATGGCCTCGAATGCCTCGAAGCCCAAGCCGTTCTCCGTGGTGAAAATCTGGGAGAAGCGCACCTCACCGTCGCTCTTATCCCATTCGAACTTACCGATGTTCACCCGCCAGTTATAGTCCATCAAGGTGCGTAGGACGGTATCGATGTTCGCCTGGTCGGGAGGAGCCATGAGGTAGCGGTTGAGGTACAGGTAGACCAGTTCGCGGTTCGCATCGACCACGATATTGGGGTGGTGAACGGCATTCTCGAGAGTAATTTCGGTGGTGATGAGCGGGTGCTGGAGGTCGGTCTTCACCTCGTACTTCACTTGCATTCGGTCGAGATACTCGCTCAACAGCGCCACGGCGTTTTTCGCGAAGTCACTGATGCCCTCGCCGGCCGCGCCCTGGATGGTGCCGGGTGCGACGCGGTCGGACATGATCTGGACCACCGCGGGGCTGGCCATGGCGTCGAGTTCATTGAGTTCCAGACGTCCCTTGGCCTTGCCCACGGACATCCAGTCGAAGTCAGGGATCGACGCGAACATGGGCATCGCGAAACTGATCGGGATGGCATAGACCTCGCCGGCCTTGACGCGCGCCCCATCGACGTTGGCCATTAGCAGCGAACTGATTACCCCTATGACTTCGCCATTCTGGTTGAGCAGCGGTCCTCCACTGTTGCCCGGGTTCGCGACCGCATCGGTGACGATCAACTGGTTGGCGTCTTCGGTGCGGATCGACACGATCCGGCCGCTCGTGGAGGTGATGGCGCCCTCTCCGAAGGGGAAGCCCAGCGCAAGCACCACCTCCTGCCGCTTCACCTCGGCGGAACTCCCGATGGGCAGAAACGGCAGGTGCCGGTCGGCGTCCACCTTCAGCAGCGCCAAGTCGTGATCTTGGTCCACGCTGAGGATCGTCGCCGGGATTCGCTCGCGCCCGCGTAACACGACTTCCACGGACTTGGCGCGATGGACGACATGCTCGTTTGTGATCACGTACCCGCGCGAGTCCACGATGAAGCCGGAGCCGAAGGACGTGAGGTCATCGGCCTGGGCCGGCACGGTCGCCAGCAACAGGGCGACCGTCGCCGCTATCAGAAGGATGCGCGCAGCCATGAAAGGGGT
Source organism: Armatimonadota bacterium (assembly GCA_013314775.1). NCBI lineage: Bacteria > Bacillati > Armatimonadota > Armatimonadota bacterium. The sequence goes on from JABUFB010000009.1 coordinate 286,734, forward strand.
CTCCTTTTCACGCAGCCACGGAAGCAGCGCAGACACACCGGCCCGCGGTATTTCGCGGCCCAATGTGTCGCGCACGGGAAAGCGGGCAGGTGGCTATCCGGTGACGCCCCACTGCTCCTCGTCGAAGAACCACTTCGCCGTGTCGTTCAGATAGTCTTCGGTCTGCGAAAGAAGCTGCAGGTGAAGGCGTTCGGCGTGCAGAAGAGCGTCGTAGAATGCCTTCGCGTTGGGATCGGTGGCCGCGTCGAGTTGCTCCTTGTAGTAGTCGATGCTGTCGCGTTCGCCCTGCATGGCAATGGCGTAGGCGTCGCTCAACTCGGTGTCGCACGTGACTTCGCCATCGATGTTGGCCCGGGCATTCGTGAAGACCTGTCGGATCTCCTCGGCCTGGAGCTTGCACTCGGCGTCGCACATGGCTGGATCCGGCCAGACACCGTCCTGCTCCATCTTTCCATAGTACGCTTTGATGAACTCGGCGTGCTTCGCTTCCTGGGCGGCCAGGAAGGTGAAGGTCTGCTGTGCGAGCGGGTTGCATGTCCGCTGCGCGGCATCTTCGTAGTACGCCTTCCGGTCTTCTTCCTTGTTCAGCGCCTGCTGCAGTATGACAAGCACATCATCGGCCATGGAATGACCCCTCCGTTCAGGCTGTTCGTGCCTCGCGGTCAGTAGTGGTCGGGCCCACCGGGTATCCCGAGATAGTCTCGCGCAGCCGCGAGGAACTCCGATGCATCCGCGATCTTCGTCACAGCTTCGTGCTTGTCAGCTCTTCCGTTGCGCGGTAGTCGCCAATCAGACGCCGTTCCTGCGCATCGATGAGCATCCGGTAGAACTTCGCGTCCATCAGCGACTGCCTGGCAAATACCTGCCCGAACTTGCTGATGACAGCACTGTGTTTCGACAGGTCGAGCCCTTGCTCTGCGAGGAGGGTCTCCGCAACGTAGAACATGGCATAATAGGCTCTGGACACCGTGAACCCGGCCATGCCCTCCTGCGCAGCGAGGATTCCTGCCGCCTCGATGCTGCTCTCCGCCCTGGATAACAGAGCTACGGTGTGCCGGTCAGCGCTCGTGCCACGGCGCGCCCTTCGCGGCGGATGTTCCGCACCAGCGGCTCCTCGCCAGCCAGCCACTCATTCGCGCGGATCGGCATCAACTGCACTACGCAGTTGCGCGTCAGCGAGACACGGGCGACTAAGTCCATCGTCCGGGTGATCTCGTCACCGATACGCCCTTAGTCATCCAGGATCAGGGCCACATCCACATCCGAGTCTTCACCAGCATCACCGCGCGCCCTGGACCCGTAGAGGTAGAGGCCGACCAGGCGCGGCCCGTAGATCTCCCGCAGGCCTCGCCGGAGTTCGAGCAACACCTGGTCAAGCCCCTTCAACTCGCCTTGCCTCACTTCACATACGGCATTCCACGGTGACCCATGATCTGGTACTGGAAGCCGTGGATCTTCACCGCCGGGCCCGATTCCTGCTGGTCCCAGACGATGCGGACCTCGCCCGGCTCCTTCTCGCGCTCAACGATGGCGCGCAGTTCGGGCCGGAACAGCCGGCTTTCCGACTGCCGCTCGATGATGTCGATGTTGCCCTTGTACAGGACCACCTTGTACTTGCCGTTGACCGCCCACTGGGAGGCCGCGATGAACTGGTCGCAGTCGTGCTTCAGCGGGTGATACCAGCCGCCGTGGTATACGAGATACGCCCACTGGCGCTCCACAATGGGCTTGAACAGCACCTGCTCCTTGCTCAGGCAGAGCTGCTCCATGTCCTGGTGGATGGTCAGGATGATCTTGGCCGCCGGGGCCTCGTATACCTCGCGGGACTTCAGGCCGATCATGCCGTCCTCGAACATGTCAATCTTGCCGATGCTGTGGGATCCGCCGAGATCGTTCAGGTAGTGGACGATGTTAGCCAGGCCCTCGACTCCGTCGCACTTGACCGGCAGGCCACCCTCAAACTCAATCTCCATTTCATGGGGCTCGTCGCAGGCGTTTTCCGGGTACTTGTACCAGATGAACTCGTCCTGCGGGATGCGCATCTTCAGGTTCGAGACCTCGCCCGAGCCGATGCTGCGACACCACATGGTCAGGTCGTCGCCGATCCCCGCCTTGTACGGGATGCCATACTGCTTGGACAGCTCCTTCTCCTCTTCGCGGTTCATGTTGAAGTCGCGGACCGGAACCACGATGGTCAGGTCCGGCGCGAACAGGGAGAAGACATTGTGCATGCGGAACTGGTCATTGCCCTTGCCGGTAGATCCTTCGCACAGGGAGTCGCAGCCCTGCTCGACGGCGAACTCGGCGACCTTCCGGGCGATGAGCTGCCGGGTCATAGACGTAGCGACTGGATAGCCCTCGTAGGATGAGTTCGCCCAGATGGCCTTGGTCAGGCACTCGTTGACGAACTCTTCTTCAGCGTCGATGAAGAACCACGGCACGCCCAGCAGCTCTGCCTTGGACTTGCACATCTCGATCTCAGCGTCTGTGAGCCCGACATTGACGGTGCAGGCCAGGACCTCTTCGCAGCCGTAGTATTCGGGCAGGAGCTTGAGCGCGAGCGCCGAATCGAGCCCACCGGAATACGCCACGGCACATTTCTTCACCTGCGGGATTTCGATCGTGTACTTTCCGGACAGGTCCATTTGTGTCCCTCCTTATATGGCTTGCGCCTGCATCATCGTGAGCAGGAAGCCTTTGATACATTCCCTTGCGGGATGGTTGGAATTGAGGTCGCCGGCACCGGTGGCGGAACCAGCACATTGCTACAACGTCCTCTGGACGCTGGTTTCCTCGCAGTATACGCACCGCAGGGCGCCGGGTTCATCGTAGAATAGCGGCTCCAGCGGCTCCTGGGTCGTGATGCACTTCGGGTTCGCGCAACGCGGACCCGTCACCAGTTTCGGCGCGGGCTTGCGAGGCTCGGTGGCTGCTTGCGTCGCATCGCAGGACCCGGCGGAGTTAGAGCCGCCGCCGAGGCCGAACTGCCCGCGGCTGGTGCGACTGCCCGACATGCCAAGCAGCAGTGATATGAGCGCCATGCGTACAGGGACACCACCAGCGGCCTGCTTGAAATACAAAGCGCGCGGGTCCGCGTCCACTGCCGGCGTGATCTCGTTCACCCGCGGCAACGGATGCAGGACGATCATGCCCTCCGGGCCGCGTTTCATGATCTCCGGGGTGAGGATGTATACGTTCTTGACCCGCTCATAGTCCTCGGGCCGATCAAAACGCTCCCGCTGAATGCGGGTCATGTACAGGACATCCAGCCCGGAGATGGCTTCCTCCAGGCTCGCAACCTGAGCTGGACGCCTGCCAGAGATTGCCTGGCACTCGCTCATCCACCGCTCGGGCAGCTGCAACTCATCCGGCGCGATGCAGACGATTTCCGACCCGAACCGCGCCATCATCGGCGCGAGCGAATGCACAGTGCGCCCGTACTTCAGGTCTCCACAGAGCCCGACCTTGAGCCCGTCCAGTTTCCCCTGGGCGCGGCGGATGCAGAACAGATCGGTAAGGGTCTGGGTCGGGTGCTCATGGGGTCCGTCGCCCGCGTTGATCACCGGCACGCTGGAGAAGTCCGCCGCCACTTTCGCCGACCCCGCCAGCGGATGGCGGATGACGATGATGTCGGAATACCCGGCGGCCATGCGGACGGTATCGGCAAGCGACTCGCCCTTGCTCACCGAACTCCCCGACGGGTCCGCGAAGCCGATGACCTGGCCGCCCAGGCGCAGCATGGCGGACTCGAAGGAAAGGCGGGTCCGGGTGCTGGGTTCGAAGAAGAGTGCGGCGAGGATGCGATCCAGTGGCTCTGATGGGGTGCGCTTGGACGGATCGTCAAAGCCCACCGCATCGGCCATACCGTCGGCGACGTCGAGAATCTGCAGGATTTCGGTTGTGCTCAGATCCCCGAGAGCAACCAGACTGCGCCCGGCCAGTGACACCCGCGTTCCTCCCAGATCGCCCCAGGCTGCCGCGCGGACGGTCAGCGACTGGCCAGGGCGCGGTTGATATCTTCCCGCATGTCACATGCGGCGGCGGCGGCAGCAGCAGCGTACTGTTCGGGCGCGAACCGATCGCGATACGCGGCGTCGCGCCAGGCGAAGATGATGCCCCGGGATGAGTTGACCACGGCACCCAGACCGTTGTCATCGAAAGCCCCGACGACATCGCCTGCGCCCGCTCCCTGCGCCCCATAGCCGGGCACCAGGAAAGGCACCGTGGGTGCCTCGGCGCGCATCTGGGCGAGTTGTTCAGGGAAAGTTGCGCCTGCAACGGCCCCGACCGATGAGTATCCGCAATCGCCCACAAGTTCCCGGCCCCAGGTTGCGATGAGATCAGTCATGACCTGGAAAATCGCGGCGCCACCCACATCCAGGTCCTGCAGTTCGCCTGATGAAGGGTTGGAGGTCTTGGCGAGCACGAAGAGCCCCCGGCCAGTGCGAGCCGCGACGTTCACGAACGGAAGCACACCGTCACTGCCGAGATATGCGTTGATTGTCAGCGCATCTGGGGCTGCAAGACCACCCGGCGGGTCAAGGTATGCTTCGGCATAGGCTTCCGCAGTGGAGCCGATGTCGGAGCGCTTGGCATCCAGAATCACCACAATCCCGACGGAACGTGCTTCAGCGATCACATCCCACAAAGTCTGGTAGCCGGGGGGCCCGAGCAACTCAAAGAAGGCCGCCTGCGGTTTGACTGCCACCGCGCAGTCGGCTACAGCATGTATGATTGCTACACAGAACTCAGCGAAGGCGCGCGCTGCTTCCCGTGGACCTGCTTGCGCGGCCTGTCTGAGATGCGGCGGCAAACTATCGACTCGCGGGTCCAACCCAACGCAGACGCGGCTGTCCTTCCTGCCCATCTCTGCGTGCAGGCGGTCCGCGAAATTGCCCATACGTTCACTGCCTCCGGTGTCCGAGAACCCAATCGTGAAGGTGATTATACAAGCAGCATCCGGGGGCTGTCAAAGCTCACGAGATTGAGGGGGTGCGTTTCATTCTGCAGGCCGATTGCGCGTCATCTATCGCTGTCCCGAGCGGGTCTGGACCTGCCGAAGTCCGGCGCTTTCCCTGCTTGCTATGGACTCAGCTGGCCGAGGGTGTTGATAGCGCCGAACTCACCTGTTTTCGGGGAACGCAGCCAGGCCGAGGCTTGAGCCGGCTCGGCGCTCGGGGAAAACGCGACTGCGCTCAGGTCCACCTTGTGACGATGGCCCTGAGCGCAGTTTGAATGATGCCGTCCAGTCGCTGTCTCGCGACCCTGCTCTCGTCTAGTCTAGTCGTTCTCAATAGACCAGTTCCGGGCGGGCATGCCGTCCGGCTTGGACCACTTCACGTGCCCGTCATAGAACAGGAAGTTGGAGCCGTCGTTGTGGCGCAGGCTGGGCGCGAAACCGTCGTTCGCCCAGGGAACGGCCGCCGTGGGGCCAGGCCACGAGATATACCGCGGTCCGGGGCGGTTGCAGCTGTCGGATTCCTGCATGTTCACGGTCTCGGCCGGCAGCGGTATGTTGGCCTCCGGAATGCTCCAGGGCTGCATGTTGTGGCCGGCGCTGTTGTTGAAGTACCCAAGCTGGCGACCGTAGCTGTAGACCCGGATATTCCCCGGAGCCGTGCCTGCGTAACGGATCGTCACGGCCTGACTGGGGCACCAGAACACCTGCCAGTTCTTGATGTAGGGCATGGCCACTTCAGCGAAGGAGTACCACACGGTCACGGCAGCGGTGTTGTTCGGGTCCTGCAATGGAACTCCCGGGGGGCCAGTGTACCGGCACATGGGCGTCACATTGTCGTAGTCGGACATGTACATGGCGAAAGCGATGCCCATCTGCTTCATATTGCTCTGGCACGAAGCCTGACGGGCCTTCTCACGGGCTCTGGCGAAAACGGGGAAGAGAATGGCGGCCAGGATTGCAATGATTGCAATCACGACGAGCAACTCAATCAGCGTGAAACCCTTCCGCATGCGATCGCTCCTCCTGGTCATAAGGTGGCATTCCTTCGGCATTGGAATAATAAGGTCCTATGCAGTTGCTGTCAACCATGCTCATCCGGGGGGGTATCGGTTCTGGGAGATGTGTGCAGGCAGAGGCCCTGTTCGCGTTGGGCACGCCATTCGCCCTGAGCCCTTGCCCCACAGCCCCGAAGCGGGCGACGGGCCGTTACCCGCGCACCGCGTCCGGCCGCCCCTCAGGGATTCTTGGCCGACTCCTGGTGCCGGAATTCCCCGGCTTCCGCCGGGGGCTATAATAAGGAGGGCTAAATCCGGAGCCTGACAGCCCGCGGCACGGCGCCAACACCCCGGGCACCAGACGCAGGCCATACCCGAGGCCCGCGCGCATCCCACAACGCCGATGGTCGCGGAGTTTCATCGACAGACCGGTTGCCTCTGCCAGAGTTCGCAGGAATCTCGCGGGCACGGGCAGAATACACTCTGGACAACCTCACCTGGAGGACCAGTCCGGAGGTGTTCCCATCGTGAACCGTTGCCGGCGCCTTGTCTTGTGCGCGCTAATTCTGCTCATCGGCGCCAGCGCGCTCGCCCAGACTGACCGGCCGCGCAAGAAGATGATCGAGGCCCTCACCGCCATTGACGTCAGTGCGGGTGTAGAGGCCATCGAGTACCGCGCGAGTCTCCCCTGGATGATCTCACAAGTGCTTGTCTACAATGGCGTAAAGACCAACTATGCCGAATTCTGTGCGGTGAGCGGCTGGTCGGCGGAGTTCCATTACGACCATGACAAGGTATGGCTGGCGTACCTGTCGCTGGACAAGCTTCCGGCGGGTAGATGCTTCAACCGCGGCATCGAAAACTACGGCAAGCGCCTGACGCTCTTCTCGTGGCCCGAGGTGAGCGATGAGGAAGATCGGCTGCTCGCGGCCCGCGCGGCCTGGGAGTTCATCGTCACCAATATCGGCGCGGGAATCCCGGTCCTTACCGACTACATCGACGGCGGTGTGCTCTACGGGTACGACGAAACATTGGAGGACCCGGCGGTCTACTTCAACACGAATGGCCCTGGATTCGGCGCGATTCGCCGGTCGAAGTTCAATGAGATCTTCCTGAAGGAACTGCATGGGCTGGGAATCATCGAGGACGACGAGCCTGGCCCGGAGCCCAGAGCGCTCTTGGCGGGGACCCTGGCGAACCTGCTGATCCGGGCGTACGAGGCGGAAAGCGACGGCGCCCCCGCGGGCATTGCAGCCATGCAGAAGCTTGCCATTGACCTGCTGGACCCCACGACCACCTGGTCGCCCCAGGATTCCTGGCTGTGCTTCCCCCTCGGCGAGCAGACCGAGAACCGCCTGTGCACGGCTGTTTACCTGCGTCGCAACGCGTCTCTGCTGGGGCCGAAAGCCGAGCCTCACATTCTGGCGGCGGCGGACCGCTACGAAGAGGCATTCGAGGCCTGGCGCAAGCGTTGGGAAGCTTCGTGGCTGACCAACGGAGCGAAGGATGACCGGTCGTGTGCGGAGATGATCAACGACACCGGCCGGCGCGAAGCCATCGCCGGGCATGTATACCGGGCGCTCGGCGCTGAGTTGCTGGCGCTGTCGGAAGTCCAGAAGGCCATTGATGCCCTGGAAGCGACTGCGCCGTGAGATGCGCCATGTCTCATGAATCGCGGAAGTCGAAGGCGGCCGGGGGGACATGACCTTCCTGCACCCGGCGGCGCTGTGGGGGCTTCTGGCGGCAGGTGTGCCGCTGCTCATCCATCTCTGGGGCCGGCAGAGACCCCGGCGGGTCCCTTTCCCCTCACTGCGTCTACTGAAAGCGGGGGAACGCCGGCAGCGCAGCTTCTCGCGCATCCGCGACCTGCTTCTTCTCCTCCTGCGCATGCTCCTGATCTGGCTGGTCGCCCTGGCGCTGGCGGGGCCCACGGTTGAGACGCGGGCACACCACAGCTTCCCTGAGTCCGCGGCGAGCCCGACGCTGCTGCTGGATGTCTCAGCCAGCATGGGGTGCAAGGTGGGTGACGAGACGGCGCTCTCGCGGGGCATCCGAGCAGCAGAGATGATCTTGCACAGCCTGCCGGACGGACAGCAAGCCGAATTGCTGGTGCTCGGTGCGGAGCTCGAAGCGATCCAACCCGAGGGACTCCCGCGCGTCCGGGAGCGGCCGGTGCGGGCCGACGTGATGTGGTCCCTCCTCCGATCAGGCTCCGACCGCATCTGGGGCCCGGATGCGCAGGTCTTCATCATCACTGACCTGCAGGCGACGTCCTTCGGCCGCGCGCTACCCGAAGCATTGCCCCAGCCCCCCGTGATCGTGGACGTGGGGCATCCGCGGGCCGCCAACCGGTACTTCCGAACGGTGCGCACCGTAACCCCTTGTCCCCTGAGGGGCCGGCCGCTGGAACTGCGTGCGGAAATGGGGGAGTCTGGCAAGGGAGAGCTGGATGAACCCGGGCGGGTAACCGCATCCATAGCCGGGAACACAGTGCCTGGGCAGACGGCGATTTTCCGGCAGGGCCGAGCGAAGGTCAGTCTTCGCGCCACGCCGCAGGCTGGCGGACCCGCAGTCTGGGAGCTGGAACTCGACGGCGACTGCATGGATGCTGACAACACCTTCCGCCTGGTCGAACCCGTTCGGGAGCTGCTGGAGGTCGCCATCATCGCCGGTGAATCCGATGCCTCGCTGGCTGCGACGGCACTCAATCCCGGGGGGGAGGCGGAGACCCACATTCGGGTCCGGTCCCTGCGGTGGGGGCAAATTGCCGGCGAACTGCCGACGGCAGACGCATACATCGCCGCGGATGTGCCCGACGATTGGCGCGCCGGGTTGCTCGAAGATCTGCTGCGTCGCGGGAAAGGTGTTCTGCTTTTTGCGGGCACGACCGGTAACGTCTCGGCAGGGATGCTTAGCCGAATGATGGGAGCGGGAGTCAGCGTTGGTCGAACCGTCGCGGCGCCGAGGAACGAGCCGTGGACGCTGGCAGATGTCGAGACCCACCCCGGGCCACTGCAGCCCTTCGCGAACCCGAGGGCCGGCAATCTGGCGGCATTCAGCTTCAGCCGGCGCCGGGAGCTGACCGTGGACGCGCAGGCGCGGGTTCTGGCGTGGTTCTCGGACGGCAGCCCGGCGATTATCGGGTCGGCGGACCCAGGGCGCCGTTGCATCCTGCTGAACACAAGTGTTGACGATTCCTGGAACGACGCGCCTTTCCAGCCGGCATTCGTGCCTTTCATTCATCACCTGTGTTATCATCTTGCCGGACCGGTGATCCGGAACTGGCCTGACGGCTGGGCCGGCCAGGCATTGCGGATCGCTGTGCCCATCGGCTCCAGTGGCGAATGTGCCGTCACCGCGCCTGATGGTCAGGTCGTGACCCAGAGACCCCAGCGTGGCGGGTGGCAGTACACGCCGTCGATTCCGGGGGTGTATGAGGCCGCCTGGAACGAAGGCAGTCGCCGGGTGCGCCAGAAGTTTGCAGCCAACGTGCATCCGCTGGAATCCGACCTGTCTCGCATTTCTGTGACCGAACTGCGGCGCCGGCTGAAGGCTCCCGAAGCTCGGGTGATCCGGCTGGAGGAACTTGGCAACTACCTTTCCGGGAGGGCATCGCGCCGGGTGAACCTCGCTTTCCCGCTGCTCGCGCTCGCCCTGATCATGCTGGCCGCGGACACTCTCCTGAGCGCCCGGCCCTCCGGCAGTCTCGACGAGGAAGGACGAAACCCTTGCGTCATGCGCCTGTGACCTACGTTGCCGTGGATCTTGCGGCCATCCGCCACAATTTGCAGCAGGTCCGCGCAAGACTTTCGCCCGGCGCGATGCTCTGTGCGGTGGTGAAGGCCAACGCCTACGGCCACGGTACATCGGAGGTCGCCCGGTGCTGTGCGGATTCGGGCGCCCAGTGGCTCGCTGTAAGCAGCGTGGACGAGGGAGTGGCATTGCGGGAGGCAGGCATCGTCCTGCCGATTCTCGTTTTCCTGCCGCCAGCGCGGGACGAACTTGCGGCGCTGGTTGAGCACGACCTCACTGCCACCGTCACATCAACTGCGGGCGCGATGGCGCTCATGCGCGAAGCCGACCGGCAGGGCAAGACCGCGCGCGGCCACCTGTACGAGGACATGGGCCTGTCGCGCATGGGGCCCTCTGAGCCGGTCCTGGAAATCCTGGCGGCAACCGAGCCGTGGCCATCCCTGCGCATCGAAGGCCTTTACAGCCATTTCGGCCCACCTGGTTCCGGTGTGAGCGTGGACGAGGTGGAGTGGATGTGCGAGGGGGCAAGCCTGAAGCTGTACGCCTCTGCGCTGGCGGATTCCTGGCGCGAGATCACAGGCGAACGGCCCATCTTTCATGTGGCCGCGAGTTCCGTTTTCCTGGAGCACCCAGAGCACCATTTCCACATGGCGCGCATCGGGACGCTGCTTTACGGACAGCATCCGGGGCACATCCCGCCAGCGAAGCGCGACCTTGACCTGCGTGATACTTTCGAGCTGCGCAGCCGGATCGTGTCGGTCCACACCGTTCGCAAAGGCGCGAAGATCGGCTACGGCGGAGATTTCGTAGCCCCTCGCGAAATGCGGCTGGGGACAGTGCCCGTGGGCCTCACCCACGGCCTTGGCATGACCCCCGAATCCGTGGCAGAGACGCCTCGGGCCTGCGCCAAGGCATTTCTGCGCAGGCTTGCGGCAAAGTCAGGGCGCGAGTCCCTGCTGCCGCGGGTCGGCATCGGGGACAAGAGCGCGGCGCTGGTAGGGCGCATCTCTATGGACCAGTGCTGCGTGGACTTGACGGACCTGCCGGAAGTGGGTGTCGAGAGCGAGGTCGTGCTTCCGGTGCGCAGGACGGCGGTGCCGTCATCTGTTCCAAGAGTCTACACGGACGACCCGGCGGCGGCCCCCAAAGCGCCACGTTGACAGTCTCAGGAGCGCCACCTATACTCGGACTGCACAGTGCTGGCCTGCGGGCCGCAATCTCCGAAGCAGACGGGGAGTCTGGGCTGCTCAATGGCAGACCACGAGCGTGTCCGCCTCACCAAAATGGCCTCCGCGGCTGGGTGAGCGGCGAAACTTGAGCCAGAGGCGCTCTCGCAGGTCCTGCGAGGGTTAGAGCCCTTTGTTGACCCCAACCTCATTGTCGGCCTGGGTACCAGCGACGATGCGGCAGTGTATCGTATTGCCCCGAGTCAGGCGGTCATCGTCACCGTGGATTACTTCACACCGGTCCACGACGACCCGCACACTTTCGGCAGGATCGCCGCCGCCAACAGCCTCAGCGACGTCTACGCCATGGGCGGGAAACCCTTCCTCGCCATCAATGTGTGCGGCTTCCCGGCGTGCAGCATGCCGCTGGAACTCATGAACGAGGTGCTCCAGGGCGGCCGTGCCATTGCTGCGGAAGCGGGCATCGCGGTGGCAGGCGGACACACTATTGACAGCCCCGAGCCTTTCTACGGCATGTGCGTTCTGGGCATGGTCCATCCGGACCGGGTCATCACAAACAGCGCAGCGCGCGAAGGCGATGTGGTGATCCTCACCAAAGCACTGGGCACGGGTATCATCATGTCCGCGATGATGTTCGACGCCGCGACACAGGAGGCGGTTGAGCGTGCCGCCGCCTCGATGACCACGCTCAACCGGCGAGCCGCCGAAATCATGGTGGACTGCGGAGCCCATGCGGCCACGGATGTCACCGGTTTCGGCCTCGTGGGCCACGGGCACGAGATGGCAGAAGGCAGCGGATTGGAGATGCACGTGGAGCTGGGCGCCGTGCCCATGTTCGCCGATGCGCTGGAGTACGCAGGGCAGTGGATCGTGACCGGCGGCGGCCAGCGAAACCGGGAGTACTACGGCCAGTGGGTGGATTTCGGCCCGGCGAGTGACGAGCAGATCGCGGTGCTGTGCGACCCGCAGACATCGGGCGGGCTGCTGATCAGCCTGCCTCCCGACGCGGCACCGGGCGCGGTCCAACAGATGCAGGCGGAAGGACTGCCCGCGGCGATCATCGGGACCATGCGTCCGGGAGAAGCGGGACGAGTCGTCTTCCGCTGAACCCCTATGCGTAGGCCGGCCGACCCGGTCGGTGACTGCGGGCCGCGCCAAATCGTCTTCCGCTGAGCCCCAGAGTGTTGTATGATACAGGTGCCGCAAAGGTTGGGGGCGGATGGTGCCTGGTGGTGCTCGCGGGCTTCAAACCCGTTGCGGGGCATTGAGAGATGTCCTGGGTGAGTTCGATTCTCACACGCCCTCGCCAATGAACGATCTTCGTCCCGCCTGGTCTCCCCTACCCCAGTTCCACCACACGCGCGTTTTCGGACAGCATTTCCGGAGTCATGTTGTAGATAGCGTCATACAGGGCCGCTTTGAAAGACCCGGGGCCTTTGGCGTCTTTCGCCGCGATTTCCGCCGCATAGCCCAGATGCGCCAGAGCCCCTGCCGCAGCCAGGACGTGGTTGCTCTCAACCGCCGCGTAGGCCGCGACCATGGCGGTTGAACTGCAGCCGGTGCCGGTGAGGGTGGTCAGCCAGCGGTCTCCGTTGTCTACACCCAGGGCGCCTTTGCCGTCGGTGATCAGGTCCCGGGCGCCGGTCATGGCCACCGTTGCGCCCCAGGCGTTGGCCGCGAGTTTCGCCACAGCCAACGGATCGTCCAGGGTGCCGACGCTCTCCACTCCGCGCACTTCCCCACCCGCACCGATGAGGGCCGCGATTTCGCCCGGATTGCCACGCACGATGTCGGGGCCCACCTCGCGAATAATGAGCAGGTCCGTGTCGGTGCGATAGCTGGTTGCGCCTGCACCCACGGGGTCGAGCACCACGGGGATGCCCCGCAGTCTGGCATGTTTGCCCGCACTGATCATCGCGTCGATCCACGGGCGCTCCAGGGTGCCCGTATTGAGCACCAGCGCACCGGCAAGGCCCACCATCTCCTCCACCTCTTCGGGCGCGTGGGCCATGACCGGCAACGCACCTACCTGGAGGGTCACGTTAGCGGTATCATTCATCACCACAAAGTTTGTGATCTGGTGGACAAGCGGTTTGTGTTCACGAAGCCTGCGCAGGATGTCCCCCAACCGCATCTGAATGCTGTCCGAAGACATATCGCTTACTCCCTGCTTGTTTCGGCGAGGCTTGCCCGAACGATCTCCGCGAGTTTGCGGGCAGCCTGCTCGGGGTCGTGAGCGGCCATGATTGCCCGGACTACCGCCACACCGTCAGCGCCGGCCCGGATCACATCAGCCGCGTTTCCATGGTCGATGCCGCCGATTGCCACCACCGGGATGGGGGAATCCGCGTAGCGTTCGCGCAACCCCTCCG